>JAZRAL010000023.1:0-72442 GCA_045634545.1 Alphaproteobacteria bacterium
ATATTGCAAATTAGACAAATTTGAGGTACTCTATATCTAGTTTTGACTAATTAAAGGTGTGAGGAGACCTTAATATGGGCAATTTTTTGTTAAATGATTTTGGGGAAGTTTTGCTGGAAATTAATGCAAAAATAAACCTTACTGAAGATATGTGTCTTGAAATCAATGAAATTGAAAAGAAAGCTATTTTAAAAAATGCAGGTAATGAATTTATGATTGAGTATGTGCATGATGAGTTGATGGTGCCTCTTAAACAAAATAGATATTTGTTTGTTGTTGAGAGAAATAATCAATATTATGCATTGAATAGTAAACTTGCTAAAGTTATTTTTATTAATTAGGATATTTATGCAACATTTTGATTTATATGGAAGATTTTTAAGAAGGTGTGAGAAAATTAAGGTTTTTCCTATTAAAAAGAATAGTTCACCTTTTTATTTGAATAAGAAAGTATTAAAGAGAGCTCTCCCCTTCCTGTTTGCCTCTGCTGTTTGCGTTGTTACATCTGAAAAATTTAGGGGAAATGAAAATTCTTTATCGAAGAAAGAATATAAGGAAATTTATGAAAATGTTGTAAATACATATAATCTAAAAAACTTAAAAGAAAAAGAAGTATTGCCTTATGATGAGGTATTAAAAATACTAAGACACCCCAAGGCTCATGAACTTAATGATTTAAACTATAATCATTTACCTGAAAATGAAGAGAATTTCTGGAATATTGTTAGAAATGGTGTTAAGATTTGCACAAATGATATTCAAGATAGTCAAAATCTTTCTGATAAACAAAAGTTGGAATATAGAATTTGGGCATTTAAGATGTTATCTCAAATTTCTAGATATAAAGGAACAAAAGATAATATTGATTTAAGTGATTACAATAACTTAAAAACTTTTTTGTTTTTTGAAAATGTGATTAATCATAGAGATGATTATAATGAGGTTATTGCTTCAGAAAAAGGTTGGATTGACGAAAAGTCTGAAATCTTAGGACGATATTATAAGGATTATTTTGATTTTTATAAAAAAGTAAAAGAAAAACCGATTATGGAACGGTTTGCTGAAGCTTTATATAAAAATGATGCTAAGGATTGTATTTTATCTAAAGAAGATAGTGTTTATTGTAATGAAAAAAGTTATAAAATTTTGGATAAGTGGCTGAAAAGTCAAAATATAAAAGATAAAGACTTGTATGAATTGTCGTCGGTTGATGGTGATTTTTATTGTAATGCTATAGCTTTTTATCATAGAAGAGGTTCTAAGTTGTGTATTTCTTTGAGGGTTGACCATAAAGGTGATATGGGAGAAGGATACTATGCGCCTGTTGGTGATGTTATTATTCATGAATTAATGCATACTATGCAAAGATGTCCCTCTTCTGCTGAAAAAACTTCAGATAATAAGCGAAGTAAAAATAATTTACAAAAAGATGTTTTTGAAGAATATAGATCATATGCGGATGAAGTTGGTCCTACATTGATGAGTCTTGTAATTGAAGATTATCTTTATAAAGATATGAAGAAAATAGATCAAAATTGTGTTGTAGATTATGGATGCGTTGATTTTGATGGTAAGCAAATAAATGTTGGAGAGCTTGCTATGTGGTTTAGACGTAAGATAGAAAAATATGAACGTAATAATGAACCATTAAGTGTCGATAAGATGTTGTCAGAAAGTAATAATTTTAATGAACTTGTTATGATTGCTAATGGAAGATTTCCTGCAGATAGAGAATATAATTTAAATACATCTAGATCTAGGTAGACAAAAGTGTTGACAAATTGCAATTGTGTGGTAGCATCAATTTGTTTTTTATTTACAATTATGAAAAAAAGTATTTTGGAAATTGCTGTATTTTTTGTTGCAGCATCAATGTTTGCGGTAGGTGTAAATGTTGAAAGTCGTGAAAGAGTATTTGCGTTTTTAATCTCTTTTATTGCAGGAGTTTTTTGTTTGATAATACATTCTTGCAATAATGCGTTGGAAATTCCTAATAATAAGGAAGTATAAGTTAATTCCCCCGATGATATTGCTGTTGCAATTATGGGGGATTAATTTTAATAAAATAAAAAATATCTTGCTTTTTTTATCTTGATTGATGTAAATTTTGTTTTATCGGATAGATGGCAGAGTGGTTGAATGCGGTTGACTCGAAATCAATTGTGCGTGCAAACGTACCGGGGGTTCAAATCCCTCTCTATCCGCCACTAATGCATGTAATCTGCAGATATTGTAGGTTATTTTTTTTGTTTTAACTCAAGCTGTTCTTGAAAATATTTATTTGAATTAGATAAAAGCCATAAAAAAAGACTGAAGTTTGCACTTACAGTCTTTTTTTTGTTGTTAGCGTGTCTTTACAGAATACGTCAGAGAATCATCTTCTTTTGTTAACTCGATAACCATTGTTTTTTGGTTTGTTTTTGAGAAGGATTTCAGCTCTTTTTCAAGGCTCTTTAAGGTCTTGTTAATTGCTTCTTTGCTTGTTATGGGCAAATTACTGTTGTTGAGATATTTGTATAACAAGTCAACAATATCTGAAATTGTATTAATTTCAGTGACATCGCAATCGTCCATATTTAGACTGTAGTGATACTCCATCTTGAGTACAAGGTCTAAAATTTCAAGACTATCAAAGCCGAGGTCATCTCTTAGCTTTGTTTTAAAAGTTACCGGAATATTATCCTCTATTCCGTAATCCTCTAAGATTTTAATTATGTCTTTGAGGATTTTTTCTTGTGTTAACATAATAGTTGAGTTATTTAAGGTTAAACATAATATTAGAGATAATAAAAAAGGCAAAAAAATTTGCCTTTTTTATCGGAGATTAAGAATTTTTCTTTCTTAATCTTGCATCTTTTTGAGAATGACCGCAGGTTCTCTTGCCGGTGTCCTTTGTTTTTGATGTTTGAGGATCGCGTGGAAGTCTGCTTGCGCTTGTTCTCTGTTTCTTCGATGAAGAGTTTTCTCCATCGATGACATGTTCTACACTCATAGGGCCATCAAGAGTGGCTCCAACTACAAAAGCTACTTTTTTACTCATAATAGTATTTTTTTGATTAATAATATAAATTCAGGTGCAATATAATCTATTTTTTTATAATAATCAATAAAAAAAAAGACCGATAAAGTACCGGTCCTTAATTTGCTAGCTTAAATTTTATCAATTGTTGCGTAATTGAAATTTGTTAAGCGTTGAGAGTTTGATAATGTTTTTTCAAGTTTTGCCCACTCTTTTGTGGTTAGAGTTTTTACTTCTTTAAGAGAGGTGTCTAAAATCTTTTTAACATTATTTTCAACTGTGATTACAATGTAAAAGTTCCCAACAGTTTTGTCTTTTGTTTCAAGTAAATAGACTGTTTGTGATGTGTCGTATTTACTTATGCAATTACCTGAATGGTCATAGAAGTAAATAGTTTCATCTGTAATCAGGCATTGAGTGTTTGAGTTTTGATAAAAATAAAGCGGAGCGATAAAAGTTTTGGTTTGGGGATAATAAAAATATTTTTTATCGTAGTTTACGCCCAAGTAGTAAAAACCATCTTCGCTCATTTTAATTCTTACAAAACTATCAAAAGACATACCGCCGATGCTAGTTCCTTGATGATTATAGACTTTTACTCGCTTCTTTTTATCAAAAGTTCGGATTATGTAGTCGTCGGCATCAATGGAGTTAAGCTCTTTTGCTGGAAGGATTTCTTTGTTGTTTGAAACATCTTTTACACCAACTAAAACCGTAGAATTTTCTTTTAGATAGAAAGTTTCAAGGTTTTCATATAACACTTCAGATTTTGGAGTGTTATTGCAACTTATGGTTAAAAAGACCACAAGTACTGTTAAAATAATTTTTTCCATAACATATATTTTTATTTATAATAATTTTCGTACATGGTGAGTTATAGAGGATATTTTTTTTAATTGCAAGAATTTTATACAAAAATGACAAAAATATTTTTTTTACTTAAATTTAAGTTTTTGTTGTATCTTCTTGTTGAAGATATTTTTTTAGGAGATTTAATATGGATTATTTTAATATTAGCAATTGTTATTGCTGTGTTTATTTATAGTTTGTATGTATCCGTTATAAAAAGTAAAAATAATTTAAAAGAAGCTCTTTCTGATGTTGATGTACAATTAAAGAAAAGATTAGATTTAATTCCTAATTTATTAAAAGCTGCCGCTAAATATATGGAACATGAAAAAACTATTTTTGATCAAGTTGTTAAAGCAAGAGAAGCTATTTTAAGTGCATCTAATTATAATGAGAAATTTATGGTAGAAAATAAATTAAGTGATTTAATGCATACTTTTTATGCTAGAGCTGAAGCTTATCCTGAACTTAAGTCTGATAAAGTTGTTGTTAAGGCTCAAGAAGGAATGGTTGATGTTGAAGAACATATTGCTGCTGCTCGTAGATTTTACAATTCTGCAGTTAAAGAGTATAAAAATGTTTTAGAGATATTTCCATCTTCTTTGATTGTTTCTATGCTTGGGTTAAAAGATGAATATCCTTTCTTTGTTGCAGAAGAAAAAACATCTGAGCCTATTGATGTTAATGATTATTTGAAATAATTTTACGGTAAGTAACTTTTTAAGAGAGGTTTTAGCCTCTCTTTTTTGTTAGAGAAATATTAAGATGTTTGGTTTATGTTGTTATTATAAAGTTAACTTTAGTTGAGGAACTAATATGTCACGTGCAGAAGATATTTTTGAGAAGCTTATTTATTTTGGCGAAGATGCGATTGATGAGTTTATATTAAATAGGCAAACAGAAGAGCTTTTTATGGACTTTAAGCAAGCGGTTTCTGATGGTAAAAATATGCGAGCACTTCATCAAAATGATAGAAGAAATTTAGCAAAAGCTATTTCAGCATTTGGTAATAGCGAAGGCGGAGTTTTGGTTTGGGGTGTTGAATGTGCAAGAGATGTTGAGCTTGGTGATGTTGCTCAAGCAAAAGTTAAGGTAAAGAATGTTCATAGATTTTTAAGTTGGCTCGAGGGAGCGATATCTGGTTGTACTATTCCATCTCATAATAAAGTTAGAAATCACATTATATGCGCTGATAAGAATGGAGATGGAATTTTAGCAACATATATTCCAAAATCTGATATTGCACCACTAATGACAACAGCTGGTAGCCAGATTTATATAAGATCTGGTTCAAATAACGTGCCAGCCCCCTATTCTGTTATTGCAGGCATGTTTGGTAAACGTCCGCAACCAAATATTGATATGGTGATTAATAACAAAATGATTGAGGTAGCTAAAGAAAACGAGGAAGATATCTTTAGACCAATTAAAAAATCTAAGAAAAAAGAAAATGTTGTTAAAGTTAGATTTTCACTTCTTGCAGAAAATAATTCTAATGCAATTGCAAAAGAAGTATTTTTATCTTGTAATACATTAAATGTGGGCGGAGATAAAAATAAGGTTAATTTTTATTATGATGCTCAGTTAGAAAATCTAGCATCAGAACATAACTCAATTAATTTAATTACTCCAATTGAGATGAGAGTTCCTCCTAGAGCATTGTTTAGTTGCGCAAAGGCGGAAATTAGATTTTATGATGATATAACCGAAGACTTTTTAATGGAAGGCGTGATAGGAGCTGAAGGAAGTATTCCTAAAAGTTTTAGAATTTATGTTTCAAAAAATGATTTAAGGTCGTTTGTTGCGCAGTGTTTAAGAAAGAATGCTGATTTAGAAGTGTTAACAAACGAGTTCTTTTCTTGTTATCTAAAAAGAGAAATTTAAATAAAAAGGTTAAAATAGATTAGAGATTTTAAAATGAAAACAGTAGTTCATACTAGAAAAAATATGTTTGAAACGACTAATTTGTTTAAATCAGCTTTAAGCTGTTATAGAGTACAAAATGTTGTTTATCAATTTCATAGTATTTTTTCTATAATTGATTTATTGAAAATAAAGGGAAAAGAAGAAAATGAAGAGAATTGAAATTTTTACTGATGGTGCTTGTTTAGGTAATCCTGGAGCTGGTGGTTGGGCTGCTATTTTAAGATATGGTGATGTCGAAAAAGAGTTATCTGGTGGAGAGCAAGAGACAACAAATAATCGTATGGAATTAACGGCAGTTATTAAAGCATTAGAAGCGCTAAAAGAGGCTTGTAATATTACACTTTATACAGATAGTCGCTATGTGATGGATGGAATTGAAAAGTGGATTTTTAATTGGAAAAAAACGGGATGGAAAACATCTAACAAAAAAAGTCCTGTGAAAAATGTTGAATTATGGCAAAGACTTGATGAGTTAAAATCTAAACACGAGATTAGATGGGTGTGGGTTAAAGGGCATGCAGGGCATAAAGAAAACGAAAGATGCGACGAGCTTGCAAGAAATGAAGCAAGTAAATATAAAGAATAAAAAAAGAGCCTCCGGATGGGAGGCTTTTTAATTGTTTCTAGCTGATAGATGCGAGATAGGTTGAAAGTTCATCTAACATGGAAAGTCTTGTTTTTTCTACACTACAACTTTCAAACTCATCATAACTAACGCTAAGATCTTCAGTTTTTTTCTCTAAGTAAATTTGAAGGCAAAATAAATCACCTCCATTGAGTTTTAGAGCCATTTTTTGGAATTGGATTAGGGTCTCATCTGTAGCTTTGGGATTACCATTGGGGTAAAAAGTTTCCCAAATTGTTTTACCTTTTTTGAGAATTTCATCTTCAAAAAGATGTTTGGGGTAAAATGATGAAAAGCGTAGCCAAATGCGCCTTAAGCTAAATAATAAATCGTTAAACATATAAGATAAATTTAATAATAAATGATTGAAGTGGATGTTATTTTAGTTGTTTTATTTTGTCAAGTTTTTTGTGTATTCAATTTATAGCTTTCATCTTTTTATAAATCATGCGATATTCTTGTTTTATGTCTTTTTCTTTTCGTTTATAAACATTGATGTAATAGCCAACTATTACAACAATTGCGCCACCTAGCCAAGCAAGAGGACCTGCGTAATATATACCAGCATATCCCATATGACTTGCTAAAATAATAGCAGCGTATGAACGTATAATTAATTCTACAATACCTGATATTAATGGATAGATTGCTTTTCCCATGCTTTGGAGCGCATTTCTAAAGATGAAAATTGAACCTAAGAAGAAGTAGAACATTATGCTAATTGATAGATATGATGTGCCAACATTGACAACAAAAGGATCAGGATTTTCAAGAAAAGTTCCAATAAGTTTTTTGCCCAAAACAAATACTATAATACTTAAAATTATACTTATAAGGAATGATGTTGTTATGGCTTTTCTTATTCCTTCTCTTATTCGCCCTATTTTTCCGGCGCCATAATTTTGAGCAACATATGTTGCAACTGCTATTCCTAGTGCAAGTAATGGCTGTGTTGCAAGTTGTTCTATACGTAAAGCGATTGTAAATCCTACGATTATTTTTTCACCAAAAGAATTGCATACAGCTTGAATTATCATAATGCTAAATGAAAGTATTGAAAATTGTAATGACATTGGAATTGCAATATTTAGATGCTCTTTCATGAATGTTGAATTGTATTTCCAATCATTTTTGGTAATGCGTAATACTGGATAATATTTTCGTATATAAAAGATACAAACTATAACAGAAATTGTAATTGCTATAACTGTTCCAAGAGCAGAACCAACAACCCCTAGTTTAAAGTATTGTATAAAGATATAATTAAAAGTAATATTTAGTGTTGTTGAAAAAATAAGAAAATAAAGAGGTGTTCTGCTATCTCCTAGAGCTCTTATAAAACCATATAATAAGTTTGAAAAAATTATCAAAACTAAACCTAATCCTAAAATTAAAATAAAATTGTAAGAATCTTCAAATATTGATGCGGGTGTGTTTAGTATGTGCAATAATGGTTTTAATATTACAAGTAGCAATAGTGTTAAAAAGAGGCTTAAGAAAAAACTTGCTCTAATTGAGTGAGTTACTGAACTTCTTACACCATTAAAATCTCCTGCGCCAAAACGCTGTGCTGTGATTGCGGTTAATCCTCCTGTAAAGCTAAAAGCAATGATTAAAAATGTAAAAAATATTGGGGCTGATGCACCAACGGCTGCTAGAGCATTTTCTCCAAGGAGGCGCCCTACTATAAATATGTCAGCTAATTGATATAATTGCTGAAAAATATTTCCAATTAATATTGGTAGTGAGAATAGTAGAATTAATCTTAAGGGATGCCCCTTTGTCATATCTTGTATCATTTTTTGGTTCCTTTAGTTTAGCTTTTGTAAGATAGGAGTATTTATTTAATTTTCTACTAAATTTTGTAATTATTATAATAAAAAAAATACCGTTTATTGATTTAAGAAAAAAAAATTGCAATTGTTATTCACATCTTTTTTGATTTTTTTTATTTTTGTTATTGACAATCTAAAAAAATGTATGTAAAAACATCTTCGTTGCCCGATGGCGGAGTAGCTCAGTTGGTTAGAGCAGAGGAATCATAATCCTTGTGTCGGGGGTTCGAATCCCTCCTTCGCTACCAATATATAGCCTTGCATATTGCAAGGCTTTTTTTGTTGCTTTTTATTTTTTTTATGATAGATGTTTGCTGATTGAAAATTATTGTTTTATTTAAATATTATAATTATGGCGTTAAAAAACTATAACAAAGAATGTGAACGAGCGGTTCTTTCTTACAATAGTTTATGGAGGAATTTAAAAGCAATCTTTTTTGCTCATAGTTTTTCCTATCCTGTTGTTTATACAGATGGGTTTGTAAGTGAAGATAAAAAGGATAGAAATGGTAGAACACCTTTAGGTATTGTTGTAAAGGGGGTTATTTTAAGAATTGATGCTCCAGATGAAAAAATGACACTTTCTGATGCCTTTGATTTGATGTTTGAAGATGTTTTTGCTGGATTTAATGCTTATCTTCCACCTTTTGAGGTGTTGCTATATGTAAGAAACCATATTAAAACCATTAATAGACTTCTAAAGGAGCTAGGAGGTACTGAATTTTTTGGTGATTGGTATGTAAGTTGTAATGAATATACAGAAGATACACCTAAAATTGGTGGTTTTGAAAATAAAAGAAATCTATCTAATTTGAGAGCTTATGCTGTTCATATGAATTTACCTAGTTATGTTGGTAATTCATATAGTTTAGTCGGTGACAAGAACTTTATTCGTATTGTATATTGTCATCGTGGTTAAAATTAAATTGCTCTTCTCTTTTGAGTTGAGCAATTTTTTATTGCTTTTTTTATTTTAGTTTGTATAGTGCTTAAGTTTTTTAGATTATTGTGTGTATAATTAATGTAAATTTTATGAGTAAAAACTTAAAATTAAAAAATGACGAAGTTAATCCTGTTGTGTTATTTATGTACAATGCGATTTTAGATTTTTGGTTTAGGCTTGTTGAAAAATGTTACTGTTATCCGGTTGTTTATACTGATGGTTTTATTAGCAGATTAATTAAAGATAGCAAGGAGCGTGTTCCTTTTGGAATTGTTGTTAATGGTGAAATCATTATTCTTGAAGAGCCTGATAGTAAACTTACAGCCCAACAAGCAGAAGACTATGTTGAAAAGCGCTTTTTTGCAGGAAAAGATGCAACTCTTCCCTCTTTTGGCACTTTGAGTGTTATTAAAAAGAACATTCACAAAATTAATAAGCTAATGAAAGAATTGGGTGGAAAAGAGTTTAAAGGTGGATGGTATCGTAGTTCAAGTAAGCTTGAGCGTGGTTATTCGCTAAAAAAGCCTAGTCCGAATTTGCTCGTTGGCAAAAATATTCTAATGCTCCATATGAATAGTGATTATGGAATGCACGTTCCTTTTTGTGAAGATGATGATTTAACGTTTATCAGAGCTTCGTTTGTTTTATGAGTTTTGGTATAAAAAAAAGCCCCCAACTTATAGCATAAACTATAAATTGGGGGGATTTTTAATATTTTAATTTATATTCTTTAAGACATGTTGCCATATCAAGCGGAGTTTTTATGGTATCAATGCAGGTTATTGGTGGTTTTATGGGTTCTTTATAAATATATTCAGTATGCTTGCAAGCGTTTAATGACATTAGTATTACTAATATCCCTATTCCAATCAAAGGTATCTTTTGAAGCTTCTTCATAGAGTTGTTTTTTTTGCTTTTCAAGTATGATTTTTTCATTATATATATCCTTTATTTTTTGTGATAGATAGTTCAAGTTTTGTTGCTGAGATTTTGTTTGCTGATTTAAGGTGTTAATTTGTTTTTTTTGAATATAACAAATTAAGACTATGCCTAATAGCAATAGTAATAAAAATGTATTTAATTTCATTTTTGTTCCTTTAAAATTGTGAAGAGCCCTATTCGGGCTCTTTGTTTTTGAGATTGAAAATAAATTTTAGTGGGTCTTTTTGTGCGGTTTTTAATATTTCATCAAATATCATATATAAACGCACAGCAAATAACCCACAAACTCCAGATATTCCATATTTTACAGGTTGAGGTATATCTATATATTCAGCTAAAAGGCCGGCCAACATACTAACAATAAAAGTTATTAATATGTCTCTTATACTCTGTTTTATAGATATAAAAGGTTTGATTAAAATGGTTATCAAACCTATAAATATTCCCCAAAGACTATAATCTGATATTATGTTTTTTATTTTATCCATTTTAGCTCCTAACACAATATTACTATTGGAATTTCTATTGTTGATACAGACGGTATTTGTTTTAAATATAAACGAACAAACCCATCAAAGCTTTCAGATGTTGGTGCAATATTTCCAGAAGTTGCATCATTTAAATTTAATATAACTGATGGAGAATGTGTTGATTTGGCCTCGAGTATTGGTATGTCTAATGAATATGGATAATCAGAATAGCTATTATCTTCTTTTATTAAAGATGTTTCAAGCAAGATTGGGCCAAATTTTTGACAAGTTATATCATCTATTTTCTCCTTAGTGTAATAATTATTATCAAGATAATTTGCCACTCCTTTTGAGGTTATTAATTGATTGTTTGTAATAGAAACGGTATCAGTTGTTAGATTTAATAGTTCCTCATAAATAGAGGTTATGGTTTTTGCAAGTGTTGGAACTTTTTTGATTATGTCATAGTCTTTTTCTAATTCTAAAATAAGTTCACGTATTTGTTCTGGTGATACGTTTGAATTATGAGTGATTTTTATGGCTCTTTCAGAAATTTCTTTTAGCATTTGTAAAGACATTACGATTTTATCTAAAGAATTTTCATAATCAATTGCTGGAAATTTTTCACCCTCTATAAAAGTTGTTAGTTGATTTAATGGTACATTTCTTACAATTGTGATAATTGTTTGGGATTTTGGAGGTATTGTGAATACAACTTCTTTTCCCGTTGTTTCTGATTTATTAGATATTGTATAGTCGATATTTTCTGTTAAAGGTATATCGCTATTATTTAAGTATACAGCTATATCTTCGTTAAAAAAGTAAAATGGAACAACAAATGATGAAGCTATTCCATCGGCAATATATACAACTTTTGAAGTTTCTTTTTGTATAGTCATTGTTTTCTCCTTATAATAAATACAAAAAAACCGCAAAAAATGCGGTTTCTTAAATGTTAAAAAATTAATATAAAAAAAGACTGGAAACCCAGTCTTTTGAATATGCAATAATGCTATTCTATTATTTTTTATATAAAAATATGTCACAAAAGTCAATAGTTTTGGCTGTTTCTATTTTATCTTGTGTTATCTTTTTTGATTTTTTGAGGCGGATTATTGTAACTATCAACAAAAGCTTTACGAGTTTTGTATGATAAGACAATTCCATTATGGCTTAATTTATTTTCTTTACCATTTATTTCCCAGATAGTATTATCTGAAAAAGTTATTATTGTTTTATTGTTTTTTGTTTCAAAATTTATTACAATAGTTTTATTTTCTGCAACATTTAGGTCATCACTTTTTAGTTTACATGAATTGTCAGTCTTTATTAAATGTGCTTCTGATGTTTTTATTATCTCGTTTGGTGATACATTAATTCTTCTACCATTTTCTATGTAAGAGATGATATTAAATTCTTTATCCAATATTATTTTAGAGTTTGGAGTTACAAAATAGTTTTTATCGCTTCCATCCATAAAGAGCTTTGCATTATCTGAAAAAGTTAATTTAGATTTTTTGAAATTGATAACTATGCCATGAGGTAATTTAATAGAATTTATTTTTGTTCCTTCTAAGCTTATGCTCATATTGTTTGGATATTCTTCTGTATATTTTCCTATTGGAGAATATGCTTTTTTTTCGGTTTTTGTATTTCCATTTGGTTCTATGATATTAATTATTTTCTTTTCTTCAAAATCAATTTCTACTATTTTGCCATCTTTGTGTTTAGCTAAAAATGTACCTTTATCTGTTCTTACAATTTGGGGTTTTAAGCTTTCTATTCTATCATTTAATTCTATTGCATCATCAACCATTTGAGGTAGTATATCTAACATTTGAGACGCTAGATTATCACTTAAATAGTTATGACTTAATTCATTTCTTAAATATTTATATTGTTCCCAACGTTCGTTTTCTTTTTGGGTAATTATTTTTTGTTTAACAAGTTTATTCCAACCTTGAGTTGGGGGACATTTTTCTCCAGAAAATAAATAATATTCTCCTATTTTATGCTCTAATATTTGAAATGTTTCTATGTATTTTTTTCGTTCCATATATAAAACTATGCGTTTTATGAAATCATTAATGTTTTCGCTTTGTATATTGTCAATTACTTCAACATTATCAAATAATTTATTTATAGAATTTAGCAGTGCGTTTTTCTTTTTTTCTCGATTTGGATATGATGTTTCTATGTAGATAGTAGTATCTTTGTTTTGTTTTCTGAATTCTTTAATTCTTTGAATAAATTTATTATTACTTTCGTTAGAGCCTCTTATCAATAAAGTTGGATAGATGCCAGAAACTAAATCTTTAAAATTATCTGCTGTTTTTACGTATTTTGAAATACGTTCTACAAAAGTGCCACTACATAAGCGTTGATATGATTCAAGATATCTGTTTCGTATTGATTTATTTTGATCATCTTGACCATTTATAAAGCGTCCATATCCATCTAAAGTTTCAAATTGGTGATGTAATAAATGTCTTATATTAAGAAAATCTTGTAACTGATGTGCACTTGGGATTAAATCTTGGCTTTCAGCTTTACTTAAGTAGTTTGTTGGATGTTTTTTTATTAATAATGCTTTTAAGATATTATCTGTTTCTTCTGCTAAATTAGAAAGAGTTGATAATAACACATTTTCATAAGGAGACATTATCTCCATTGTTAAACCTTCTGCGTTTGCTTGTTCAAATTTTGCTTTTTCTATATATCTGATATCTTCGTTAAAATATGCAGATATACTTAAGATGCTTGATATATTTTTTATAAATTTTTCATCTTCAAAGGCATCTTGAATTGTAATATCGCTAAATGTAGAACCTATATATTTTAGTGAATATTTTCCATCAATGACAAACGTTATATCTTTTAGTTTCTTGTCTTTTTTATATGCAATTACATAACGTTCAATATTATGAGGAAGCGCATTTATGTGAGCATATACTCCATAATTAGCTGGAGTTGATTGCATAGGAGGGTATTTATTATTTTCAGGAAGAGTATTTGTTATACTTACAAATGATAAGTTTTCTGCATTATCATCTAAATCTTTGCTTGCTATAAAATTTTCAAAATTATTTATTTCATTAATATTTGTAGTACCTAATTCCCAAGGCATAGCTCCATCTTGTGGGTCTTTAATCATTTCTAGATGTCTACTTGCTAGGTATTTTGAAGAGTTCATTTGAGTTATTTGCTCAAAATTTCTAGATAAAAATATATAATCTCGGTATATGGCAAACAACTGAGCTTTTTGTTTTGCACTTAGAGATGATGCATAAATAGATGCTATATTTGTATTTTTTTTCATATTTATTCCTTTTTTTTATGAACGTTTATAATATGTTACTATATATCTTTTGTCAATATTTTTGTTTAATTGTTTTTTGGTTTGAATGTGAAAAAATTAAAAAAATCTTTACGTTTTGTAACTATTATGATAGTATATTCTTAGTTTTAACTTAAGGTGTGATTAATATGTTTAAGTTTTTGGTTTGTTTTTTGGTTTTTATTTATTCTTATAATGCTAGAGCATTTGATGATATTTATGCTTTAATTAATGCAGAAAATACTAGCGTATTTACTGAAAGACTTGCAGCAGGGTTTGATATTGATGATCAAGATTTAGAAGGAAATACTCCTTTAATGACTGCAGCTGCTCTTAATAAACCCAAGTTTGTTGCTTATTTATTGGAAATGGGGGCAAAAGTTGATTTAAGAAATTACTCTGGAATGTCTGCTCTACATAAGGCAGCTCTTGCTGGTAACAATGAGATTATTGATATATTAATAGATCATGGTGCAGAGGTCAATTTACCTGATTTAGATGGTTTTACCCCTTTGATGCTTGCTACAAGTACGGAAAAACGTTTTACTGTTGAATTATTGGTTCGCCGAGGGGCTTTAATTTCTTTTAAAAATAGTAAAGGTTTGAGTGCTATCGATATAGCTAGAAAAAAACGTTATGCTAAAATTCTTATTTTCTTAGAAAAAGAAGTGAAAAAAGTAAGAAAAGAGGAAAAAAAGCCTAATTATAGTTGGGATATTGATTAATTTATTTTTTGCTATTGCGCTTTAGTTTTATGCATCCTATATAAATATTAATGTTTATTTGTAATAGGAGATTGTTTGAAATGGCAGAAAAAATTGAGTTTAAAACTGAAGTAAATAAGCTATTAGATATTGTAATTAATTCTTTATATTCTGAAAAATATATTTTTTTAAGAGAACTTATTTCAAATGCATCTGATGCTCTTGATAAGCTTAAGTATTGGAAACTTACCAATCATGATTTAGCTACAACTAGTTCTTCTTATAAAATTACAATCACCCCAAATAAAGAAGAAGGTAGCCTTATTATTTCTGATAATGGTATTGGTATGAATAAAGATGATTTAATTAATCATATTGGTACTATTGCAAAATCTGGTACTGCAGATTTCTTAAAAAACACAAAGGATAATGCTTCTGTTGTTGATTTAATTGGTAAGTTTGGTGTTGGTTTTTATTCTGCTTTTATGGTTGCAAATAAAGTTGAAATTATAACCAAAAAAGCTGATAGCAACCAAGCTTATTCTTGGGTTTCAAATGGTATTGATGGCTTTGAAATTGAAAAAGCTGAAAGAGGTGAAAATGGAACTGATATTAAGTTATTTTTAAAAGATGATGCAAAAGACTTTACTGATACTATTTATTTAAGAAATATTATACATACCTATTCTGAGCATATTGACTACCCTATTGTGCTTAATCTTGGAGATGCTGGTGAAGAAACTGTTAATAGAGCTGTAGCATTATGGACAAGAAATAAAGCAGATATTACAGAAAAACAATATAAAGATTTTTATCAGCATGTTACGAAAAACTATGATGATCCGTTTATGACGTTACATTTTAAGGCTGAAGGAAGTATGGAATATACCGGGCTTTTATTTATTCCAACCAAACCTCCTTACGATTTATTCCAGCCAGATAGACTAACCGGATTAAAGCTTTATGTTAATAAGGTATTTATCTCTGATAAAATTGAAGGCTTAATGCCTATGTATTTAAGATTTGTGAAGGGAGTTATTGATAGTCAAGATTTGCCTCTTAATATTTCAAGAGAAATGCTTCAACAAAGTTCTTTAATTGCAAAAATTCGCCAAGGAATTGTGGCTAGAATTTTTAAAGAACTAAAAAATAAAGCAACAAATGAAGATGAATATAATAAATTTTGGCAATCTTTTGGTGTCGCTTTTAAAGAAGGTATTTATGAAGATTTTGTAAATCGTGAAGAAGTTGCACAATTGTCTCGTTTTTATACAACTAAATCTCAGGAAAAGCTAACTTCTCTTGATAAATATATTGAAAATATGCCTGAAAAACATAAAGAAATTTATTATATAACAGGTGATGATGCTAAAACATTAAGTTGTAATCCTCAACTAGATGCATTTAAGCAGCAAGGAATTGAAGTTTTACTTTTAACAGATCCTATTGATGAATTTTGGACTCAAACCTTGGTAAAATACAAAGGTTATGATTTAAAACACATTAATCAAGCAAAAATTGATTTTGAAATCAAAAGAGATTGCACAAAAGCTAATGATGAAAAACTAAATAATCTAATTAACATGATGGAAAAATGGTTTTCTAATGATGTTTCTAAAGTTAAATCAACCGAAACTTTGACAACTAGCCCTGCTGGACTTACTGTTGAAGAAGGACAAATGAGTATTCATTTAGAGCGTTTGATGCGTAATCATCAACAAAAAACTGCTTTTGATAGTTCTAGAATATTATTAATTAATCCATATCATCCTCTTATTATAAAACTTTCAGAGTTAATTGGTGATAGTAAAAATGAGGAAAATGTTAAAGATGCTTCTATGCTTATTTTAGAGCAAGCTAAAATTGCTGAAGGTGAAGCTGTTTCAAATCCTCAATTATTTAATGAAAAACTTAGTGAATTTATATTAAAAGCTATTTAGTATATTTTAAGATTTGATTAAAAGGCGCTAATTTATCAAAATAAATTTAGCGCTTTTTTTTTCTTGACTTTTTAGACAAAAGTTATTATTTTTAGTTGTCTAATTATATTATTAATAAAAAAAATTACTGTGTATGGAACCTAAATTTGAAGTGAAAATCGACGGAAAAATCTATGTTTTACCATTTGTTGGTTACAAAAAAACACATGAGTTTCCAAAAACTGTTCCTCCTAGAGATAGGAACTACCTTTTCTTGAGTAAAGATCATGATTTCGATAACAATCAGCCAAGTGAAGCTCTTAGAGCACTCATTGGTGGTAAGGAAATGATGTCTCCCGAGTTTATTTTCGAGCAATCGACTGGTGTGGAGTATTTTGTACTCGAGCCTATGAGAGATTGGAAAGAAATGCTCCTTAAGAATGGTATGGTTGTGGTCAAAGAGCAAAGACCTGTTTTGGTTTACGGAAAACTGAAGCCAGAAGATTTTTTTTCAAGCGCAGAGTGTGCAAAGTACAGTTTGCCGGAAATGGCTTACAAGGGAAACCCTATGGTTGTCTATGACCTAATTGAACGTAAGCATGTTCTTATGGGGGACAAGGAGTATGTTTCTTTGTATGATCCACATATGATTTTGTTGAACGGAGTGGGTGAAATATCTTTCTTGAAAAATGGAAGATATCGTTTCCTTGTTAAAACAGATGAACCTAGCGTTTGTTACATGGAGAACGAAAGAATGCACCTTAAGAACATCAAAACGTATATCGATGTTACATCTCTTGAAAAGCTTTCGGTTGTAGATGCTCCAGAAATTGATGCATTTTTCTGCTCAACGTTCGAAGATCTTCCTGGATTAATGAACTGGATAAACTTGGGAGTGTTTGAAGGCAGGGACTTCTTTGCTTATGATAAGATTGCACAAATCTCAACTAATTCAGAGTTGAACGGACTGTTGTCTCATTTTGTAAAGACAAACAACAAAACTTTTGATGATGAGGTGTGTAAGTTGCTTCCTTCTCACATTAAGGACTTCTTGTTGACGCAAATTCAATCTTATTTTTAGTTTCCGGTATTAAAAAAGGCCTCACAATTGTGAGGCTTTTTGTGTAACTAGAAATTGCTTGAGTGAATGAATTTTATTTTGGGAATTTCTTTTCGTTCATCTCGCAACAATGTCGAATAGTAGGCGCTCATCTTACTATCATGTGATAGCTTTGATGTTCTGGTTCTTTTTTTCCACTCTTGAACATGGAAAGATGATGGGACATCAAGTGTTTCTGGATTGATGGGGATATTGTTTATATTTTTCCACCCAAACTCTGGAAACATCTTGATAATAGATTTTGTTTGTTTCTCATCTAGAGCAAAGTTTCTAATAATCTGCTCTGCAACCAAATTAGAAATCAGTCTTAAATCTCCATTTACAATTATCAAGAATTGAGGACAAGACTTTGAATCGCAGACAGCAATTAATTTCCTATCTAAAACGACCAAGCATCCAGTGTGGGTTTTGCCTGATAGGTAAACAGGAAATTCTTCAGCATCACTCAATCTAAAGACATGAGCATACTTAAAATCGATTATGTTCTCCTCATTATGATGAGAACCTAATGTTACTAAGTATTTACCAAGTTCAAGATAATGATTTTTTCTAGAATCTAATATATGATATTTACCATTTTTGAACTCAATTACGTCTACTTGTTTCGAATCCTCTGTCTTGAGGTTTCTATAGGCGTTAAAACACTCACCTTTAAAAGGTTTTAATGAACTCGCATTGTTGTCTTTTAACAAACTTTCAAAACGTTCTTTGTTAATTAACATAAGCATAAAAATTAATTGTAAAACATAAATATATAAACATAGGTCTTTACAGATATAGGTTATTAATTAGTTTGTCAATAGTTTGCTTTAAAATTATTTTTATCAACCTACAATATTTTACACATAAAAACAAATGGTTAGATTTATATTCACAAAAAATGTAAAAAAAATAAAAAAAATGCTTGCGTTTAATGAAAATGTTATATATAAACCATATTCGTGATTGGCCAGATAGCTCAGTTGGTAGAGCAGAGGACTGAAAATCCTCGTGTCGGGGGTTCGATCCCCTCTCTGGCCACCACTTAAAAGCTCCCTATTTTGGGAGTTTTTTTATTTTAGGAAATACATTAATATTTATCATATTTGTTCAAAGAGAAATTTAGTATCATTTTTTGCTTATTGTTTTTTATTTGATTTAACTTGCTTTTTTGAGTTCAAACCCTCTTTATGTGGTAAACTTTAAGCATAAAAAAAACTCCATAACTGGAGCTTAAAAAAATGGCGCACTCGGCGGGGTTCGAACTCACAACCTTCTGATCCGTAGTCAGATGCTCTATCCAGTTGAGCTACGAGTGCTTGACTGGTGCTATTTATAGACATTCTTTTTTTATTTGTAAAGTGTTTTTTTTGCTTTTTTTGTTTTTTTTAATAAACTACTGAATTATAGTGATTTTAATTTAACGTGTATTCTTGATTTTTTATGTTTTTATTCCTAAATAATAGTTAGATGTATTATAAAGGAGTGATTATGGAAATTGAATATATTTATCCTGATCCTGATGATAAGGATTTTAATAAACAAATTAAACAAATGCAAAAAGAAAACACTATTGGATGTTTAGTTTTAGGGCTTGTTGTTCTTGGAGGTTTGTTTTTATTTTTAACAATGCTACCAGTTATTTTGATTGTTCTTGGATATTCTATTATCTTTTTAAGCATTTATATTGTCTATAAAGCTTATTTAGAAGATTTTGTTTTAAGACTTATTGATAAAATAAAACGATAAAGAAAAGCCCCTTTTATTGGGGCCTTTTTTTTAATCTTCATCATCTTCTAGATTATCGTCAAAATCATCTTCATAATCATCTTCAAAATCTTCTGTTTCGTCATCTAACTCTTCTGATGATTGACCTTCTAACATTAAAGCTTCTTGAATTTCTGATTTTTTACGACGACCACGACGTTTTTTAGCAGGTGCTTTTTTAGATAATGCACCAATTACATAATTTCCAACAATCTTATATAAATCAACTAAGTGTCCATTTAACATGTGATCACCGTCTTCGATGAGAGCAAAATCTACATCTACATGACGTTGAGTGTTTAGTCTTGATGCTAATTGTTCTACCATTTTAGCATTTACAATATCATCTAACCCACCTTGTATCATAAGACCAGATGTTGGGCATGGTGCTAAGAAACTAAAGTCTTTTTCGTTTGCTGGAGGAGCAACTGCAATAAAGTTATTAATATCTGGGCGACGCATTAATAATTGCAAGCCAATCCAAGCACCAAATGAATATCCTGCTATCCAGCATTGACGAGCATCTGGATGATTTGCTTGTAGCCAATCTAAAGCCATAGTTGCATCAGATAACTCTCCTGGTCCGTCTTCAAACTCACCTTGTGAACGCCCTACTCCTCTAAAGTTGAAACGTAAAACAGAAAAACCAAGATCCTTAAAACAAGTAAATAGCGCATAAGCAACCTTGTTGTTCATTGTTCCACCATATTGTGGATGTGGGTGTAAGATTAAAGCAACTGGAGCATCATCACGTTTTGCTTTGTGATAGCGACCTTCTAATCTTCCTGCATGTCCATTTATAATTACTTCTACCATTGTATAACTCTTTTTTACCTTGATTACATTTAATTAAAGCTTATTTTAATTAATAATTATTAATTTGGATTTAAAATTTATGGGAGTTATAACAAAAATGAAATCAAATTTCAAGCAATTTTTATCTGAGCTCGATACGATTATCGCTAAAGACCCTGCAACGTCTAGTAGAATCGACGCTTTTTTATGTACTCCCGGACTTCATAGTATATTATTTTACAGGCTCTCACATAAGCTTTGGTTGAAAAATTGGAAGTTGTCTGCGAGGATTATATCTCTTGTTAGTCGCTTTTTGACTGGCGTTGAAATTCATCCAGGAGCTAAGATTGGTAAAAACTTTTTTATTGACCATGGTATGGGAGTTGTTATTGGTGAAACATCTGTAATTGGTGATAATGTTACAATTTATCACGGAGTAACACTTGGAGGTACTAGTTCATATAACTGCAAAAAGGGAACGAAAAGACATCCAACTATTGAAGATGATGTTGTTATTGGTGCTGGGGCGCTTGTATTAGGACCTATAGTTGTTGGAAAAAATGCAAAAATTGGTGCGAATGCAACAGTTGTTAAGGATGTTAAGCCAAACACTACTGTCGTTGGGGTTGCAGCTCATAAAACATCTATATCAAAAGATCAAACGTTTATGCCTTATGGTATTTCTAATAAAGTAAAAGATCCTTATGAGGAAAGGATCTTAGAATTAGAAAAAGAAATTAAAGCATTAAAATCTAAGCAATAACTAGCTTTTTGAAGCAAGAAAGGCTGATAAGAATAAGTCTATTTCACCATCTAGTATTGATTTGTCATCAGATGTTTCTGCACCAGTTCTTAGGTCTTTAATCATTTTATATGGTTGAAGAACATAGCTTCTTATTTGGTAACCCCAGCCATTATCACCCTGCTCTTCCCAACGTTGCTCAGCGATGGCTTCTTTTTTTCTTTTTTCAATTTCATAGAGTTTTGCTTTTAACATATTCATGGCATGTTCACGGTTTGCAAATTGTGAACGCTCTGTTTGGCAGGATACAACGACTCCTGATGGTATATGTGTTAAGCGAACTGCCGACTCGGTTTTATTAACGTGCTGACCACCGGCTCCTGATGAACGATATGTATCCATTTTTATATCATTTGGATTGATGTCTATGTTTATTTTATCATCTATTACTGGATATACGTTAACTGATGCAAAGCTTGTGTGGCGTCTTGCGTTGCTATCAAAAGGTGAAATTCTAACAAGTCTATGAACTCCACTTTCTCCTTGTAACCAACCATAAGCATTTAAGCCTGATATTTTTATAGTTGCAGATTTTAAACCAGCTACATCACCTTGTGTTTCTTCTATATATGATACTTTATATTTATGCTTTTCAGCCCAACGGGAGTACATTCTAAGTAACATCTCTGCCCAATCTTGAGCTTCTGTTCCTCCTGAGCCAGAATGTACTTCAAGATAGGTGTCATTTTTATCAAATTCACCAGACAATAATGAAAGTAGTTCTTTTTGTTTGGCTGAAGCTTTTGTTGCTTCTAAATGCTTATATATTTCTTCAAGCATTTTTTCATCATTTTCAAGTTCTGCAAGCTCTACTAATTCTGTTGTGTTTTCTATAGTAGAAACCAAATCTTCAAAAAATGAAATATTTTCATCTAGAGTATTTTTTTCTGAAGTTAAAGATAGTGCTTTTTCTTGGTTATCCCACAATGATGGATCTGAAGTTAAATGCGATAACTCTTCTTGGCGAAGTTTTGCGTTATCATAGTCAAAGAAACCTCCGTAATATTTCTATACTTTCTTTTATTTCGTTTATCAATGTATAAAATTCAGCGCGCATTTTTGTCTCCGTTATTTTTTTGATAATTTGTACTATAATGATTGATTTGTAAAGTTTTTTTTAATTTTTGGCGATTAAATTATTTTTAATGAGGTTATTTTATGGTAAAAATATGGAATTTAGTGTAATACATAGCGCAAATTATAGAGAAAGAAAAGGTGAAATTAAATATATAATACTTCACTGTTCAGCATTTTGTCCTAAAAAACAATTAGAATTTTTAGATTACTATGGTTTGAGTGTTCACTATATTGTAGGAAGAGATGGCGAAATTATCGAAAATCTTTTGCCTTCAAAAGTTGCATATCATGCAGGTGTTAGTTCTTGGCTTGGTAGTAAAGAAAAATCATTAAATGAATGTTCTATTGGAATTGAACTTGAAGCGCCAACATTGGGACAATCAAAAAAAGATTATACATCTATACAAATAAACAGTTTATGTAATTTACTAAATGTGCTAAAACAAAAATATAATATTAGAGCTGAAAACTTTTTAGGACATAGCGATATATCGCCGGAACTAAAACCTGATCCAGGTAAGAGATTTCCTTGGAAAAAACTTGCAAAAGAAGGATTTGGTGTCTGGTATGATTTAAGGTCTTTAAGTAAAACTATAGATGAAAAAGCTTTGTTAGAGAATATTGGCTATAATACAAATAATCTATATGCATCAAGAATGGCATTTTGTAGACGTTTTATGCCAGATGATGTAGGTGATTATGTTGAAGTTTCTAAGTTGGTTGATAATCCTTTTATAGAAAAATTTATGCCTAAAAATTATGACAAATACTTAAAAATACTTCGTGCAACATCTAATATTTTTGACAAATTTCGCCAAAATTAATATTTTCTATTAAATTTTTATTGATTTTATACAAAAAACATATTATATTTGTGTCAAATTTTAATAAAGGTGGTATTTAATGGAAAAAAATAATAGACGAAAAAAGGTATTAAAAGTATTTAGACGCAAATACACAAAACCATTATTTTATGCATGTTTGGTAAGTTTATTTATATATCTATTGGTAGGTAATATTGTAAGTCAAAAAAAATTATCTGACTTTGATAAACCTCATTTTGTTATTTCTAGAATTACAAAACATTATGATAGAGTTGAATATATGCATTTACTTCTTACTGTTCAAGAAATCCGTAAAGATAAAGATTTAACTGAAAAATTAATTGCATTTGTTAATGGACCGTTTCCAGGATATTGTCCTAAAGACTTAAGCAAGGAATTGTATTTGATGAATTGGGATTCTCAAGCATTTTTGATTAGGGTAAAGAAAATGTTTGAGATGCATACTGCATATGAGCTTGTGTCTAGACAAAACGAGGCTATTAAATATTTAAAAAGTGACATTAAAAAGGATAAAAACTACCTTAGATTAAGAACTCAAATTGATATGATAACAAAAGAAAGAGATAACATAATTAAATCTCAAATTCCTGGAGATGAATTTGAATTTATTAAAGAGTTTGATGCTATAATTGTTGGTCTTTTAGCAAAATAGTTTTAGGCTGTTCCACTTTGTCTTATATAAGCTTTCATGTCTATAGTACTTGAAAGCTTTGCTTTTTCCCATTTGTCTTCAAAATTTGTATCAAACATTAGCTCTATATTTGATTTAACAATAAGCCATTTGTTATTAAATATTTCCCATTCAAGCTCGCCAGGCTCCCATTTACAGTGTCCCATAGCTATTATTTTTTTGTCAGGACCTAATCCATCCAATATTTCTTGAAGTATACCAAAAGATGTTGATACAGCTATATCTCCATAAACTTTGGCATGTGGATCACTTGAAAGGCATTCATCTTTGGGAAATAATACGAATCCATGAGCAGGATTTTCAGGACCTCCTTGATATAAATCTTCATAGACGTTTTTATATTCCTTTTCATCATTGTTTTTATTTTTTTTACACTCTATGCTTGCTGTTCCGAATAATAACTTATTAATGATAATTCCGGTTGTACCGTTACTTGAACTTTCGGTTATGTAAATTACAGCTTTATCATATAAATCATCGTTTTTTTCACCTATATAAACTAAACACTTACCTACAAGGCTTTGATTATTTAGCTTATTATCCGCATTAAATGTTGTGTTATTCATTTTTAGTTGTGGCTTTCATATAAAAGTTTATTTACAAATACTAATTCAAATTATATTATTTTCTCATATATTAATATTGTCTTTAAATCAACACCAAAATACGATGAAAAAGTTTATTTTATATATAGTTTTAATTTGTACATTTTTCAACTCTTTGATTTGTTTTGCTAATAATGATATTAGCAAAGGTAAAAATATTATTGAACAAGAATATACTATTCGTGATTTTTCTAAAAAAACAAAAGAAACTAAAGAAGATAAGATAATTATAAAAACCAATAAACCATTTGAAAGTGTTTTTATATTACCATTTCTTGTAGATAAATTATATGTTGGAGATGATATTCATAATGATATAACACCTTTATTGAATATGATGTATCCCAATACCAATGAAAAAACTCTAAATTTTGTTGGAGATGTCGTTAAAAGTTTTGTTATCATTAAAAGAGGATATAAGCGAATACTAGATGTACTTGAGTATAACATTAAAGCAAAAAAAATGCTTCCGAAAGATGCACCTATTATAGCTAAAGATGGTGAATATATAAAAGATGATGAGGTTTTAAGAAAAACATCTACAGCTGAAGAATATAAAATAACAAATAATATTCGCAAATATTTAGAATATGATAAAGGTACATTGGGTGAACCTGTTAGGATGCGTGATAAAAACTATATACCTTCTCCTGATGTTGATGAACTATCATTAGCAATACTTAATTTTGACATAAGAGGCATCAAAGATGCTATTGAAAAAATGCCTAAATATAATGATGGGTCAGCTGAGAAACCTTATATAGGTCCTCATGACTTAAGGGCGAGAATTCTGTTAGATACATCCAAACCTGGTGATAAGGAAAGAATCTTTGGCGTTGTAGATATTAAGGTTCCAGATGGATATTATATTAATGGTGATGTTTTAAATAAAAACACAAAAGTTACATTCAAATTAAGAGAAATTGATGATGAGGACCTTAATATTAAAGAGTATCAAATATTTACTCCACTATCAAATGGCTTTGAAAAAGATGGTATAAGTAGAAGAATCTTAGTAAATCGAGTTTTGCTTCCTTTTCTTATACATAGGAAAGATGTTAGTAAAAAAACATTAATTAATGGAGATTTGTTTTTTGAACTTTGTAAAGTTAATGGGGAATGTGAGACTGTTAAAACAGAGCATAGCCTAACACTAAAAGATACAGTTGATGAAGAAGCATCTATTTATTATAATTATGTAATGCAGGCTCATGCTAGATTACCACAGGAAAAACTAAAGTTTGCTAGAGTTGGTAATGTTATCTATGATGAAGACAATAAAGTGCTAAATGTTTTTATTAAACATATAAAAAAAGTTAGCAATATAGCTGTTATGGTTGAAGATGGTAAAGCTACAAATTTCACAAATCCAAGATATGAAATAAATAATAATGAGAGTATTGCTACTTTTGATGTTTCATTTAATGGTTCACATAATACATTATCTGATTTAGCAATTAGTGTTTCATTAAATGATGAAAATTTCTTTAGAAGCATAGAAACTATTTCATCAGATAATGCAACTGAGCAATTTAATAATTTTTCCTTGTTTGACTTTTTTGTATTAGGCTTAATTATAAGTTTTTCTCCTGGAATTTTTTATGTTATGCTTAAATTAATATATCTATTACGGGTAAAGAAAGAGCGAGTGAAAATTTATGTTAGATTTATTTTTAGTTTATTGATAAGTTTAATAATATTTATAAAAATACTAAATAATAGTACAGACAATAGTTACACTTACTTTGTTATTAGTGCGTTACTAATAGAAGCTTCTTTGTTATTTTCGGTTTTGGGATATATGGATTTTTCTTTATTTAGACCATTTAGAAAACTATTAAAACATGGCTATGTTCTTGGATTTTTTTCTACTTTATTATTTATTGGTTTTCCCTTGATTGGAAAAAAATTTATTTATAGTATTTCAAATATTGAAAATGCTAATATTTGGGCTTTAAGTCTTTTCTTCTTTGTTTTGGGGGTAATTTTATTTGCTACATTATTCTTAATACTCTACTCAAAAAACAGATATATAAAAATCGAATTTAGAGCTATTAATGCATTTTATGGCGTTTTGTATCTTTTTATTTGTTTATATTATTTATGGAGCATAAAAGGAATATATGTTCTATTTATAACTATAATTATGCTAATGTTGTCTTTTATTGTTTGGTATTACTATCCTATTATTTTAGCAAAATTTATAAAAGGCAAAACTCTTAGTAATGCAAACATTGGTTTATTTAATAAAATTCAACTTTTCACTTTTGGGATTCTACTTGTTGTCTACATAGCTTCTATTATTTGTATAAATTTTACCCCTTCTAAAAAAGTTATCAACCCATCTATTGATGAAACATTGATTGTTATAAACGACCAAATAAACAAAAATAGAGCAGTCTTAGTTGCTGTTGATTCGAATTGGAATTTTAATAGTTTGATTAATAAAATAATACTTAAAAAATTAGAAAGGAAAGGTTTGACTATCGCTTATATTAATAACTACCTCCCAACAAAAGAAGGTAAATATTGGATTGAAAAATATAATAAATCACATTCTAATTTATATATTTTATTTAGTAACAGACACCAAAACGGCCTTATTTTGCCAAAAAAATTATATGAAGTTAATTTTAACTACTCTGTAAAAGACTTTAATTAATAAATAAGGGGCAAGACGCCCCTCGCCTCGTTAGTTAGTTTGTTTGTTATTTAATTTTCATATTTACATTTTTGTTTTATAATCTTCATTATTTTTTCTGCATCTTTTGGTGTCATGGCATATAAAGGAATTGAAAATGCTGTGAAAACATTATTTTTACAAAGTTTTTGCATAAATGTTAAATTATGAGTTACCCCCTCTTTTGTATGCAATGCAATGGCATGTTGAGGATATATATAATGCGCTTTAAATTCTTTAGCATAATCTATATCTGTCCATTTTAGTGTTTCATTGTGGTCTATTGTTATACCTTCATTAGTTAATAAAGCTAATCTTAGAGGAAAAATAGCAACAAATGTTGAACCTATTAGAGCTAGAACAGATGATGTGAGTACTAACAAATGAAAAGTTAGCATAATTTTAGAGGTTAGATAACCATATTTTGATAAACATGATATTATCATGTAGATAAATGTTACCAAGAATACATTAAAAACGGCAAGAAACACTAATTTTTTTCTATCATAATAGAAAGTTTGGTTTAGTTTTGGTTCTTTTTTAAGGGGGGTGGTTTTAAGCTTATTTGGAGCTTTCTTTGTTGATTTTTTTGGTGTTTTTGTGGTTGTCGCTTTAGCCATACTCTTGTTCCTTTCGAAATGTTTGTTTTAGTGTAGTATTTTTTGTTTAATATTAAGTTAAATAAAAAAAGGCTTGAATAAATTAGATTGTTTTGATATCTATTTGGTGTTGTAATTTATTTGGGAGATTTAATATGAAAAAATTATATTTAGTTTTGGCTTTGGTTTTGTTTTCTTTTAATGTTAACGCTTTTGATTTAAATAAAGTTGCAATGGATGTTAACAATACTACTCAAAATATTGAAAATAAAAAAGCAGATTTAAAAGCTAAGGCTGAGGCTAAAAAAGCAGAAAGAAAAGCAAATGCAGAAGCTAAAAAAGCTGAATTAAAGGCTAAAGCAGAAGCTAAAAAGGCTGAAGTAAAAGCTAAGAAAGAAGCATTAAAGAAGGAGGCTGAAGAAAATAAAAAAGTTCTAAAAGCTAAAGCTGATGCACTAAAGGCAGAAAAAGAAAAAGCAAAAACAGATATAAACAACTTAAAAAATAGTTTTAAGACAAAATAATTGTTTTAAGCATTTTGATTAAGGCTTATCGTTTTGATAAGCCTTTTTTGTATGTTTTAAGTATTTAATTTTTGGGTATAATAAAAAAAATGAAGTTGCTTTACGAAGCTTAAAAGTTATAATAGCGACGATTATATTTTGTAGGAATTGTTGATGCATAAACTATTTTTAAATTTGATTAGTGTTGGATTGCTTGCTTTTGTTTTGTTATTAGCAGGTGTTTTTATGTGGTTTAAAGTTAATGGGTTTGATATACCTGACTATTCAAAGCTTGCAACATATGAACCACCTGTTACGACAAGACTATATGCAGGTGATGGTCAAGTTATGATGGAATATGCCGTTGAAAAGCGTATTTTCGTACCAGAAAATAAAATTCCTCTAAAAGTAAAGCAAGCTTTTATTGCGGCAGAAGATAAACATTTTTACTCTCATCCTGGTATTGATTTTTTAGGAATAGCAAGAGCAATTATCACAAATGTTAAGAACTATGCTCAAGGCAGACGATTTGTTGGTGCATCGACAATAACTCAACAAGTTGCTAAAAACTTTTTACTATCCTCAGAAAGATCTTTAACTCGTAAGATTAAAGAAGCAATTCTTGCTTATCGCATGAGTAAGGCTTATACAAAAGAGCATGTTTTAGAGCTTTATTTAAATGAAATATATTTAGGTAATCGAGCTTATGGGGTAGCTGCAGCTGCATTAAATTATTTTGATAAATCACTAGATGAATTAACTCTTGAAGAAATGGCTTATTTGGCAGCTCTTCCTAAAGGACCTAACAACTATAATCCAAAGAAGCGTTATGATGCAGCTGTTGCTCGTCGTAATTGGGTTATTGAACGTATGAGAGAAGATGGTTATGTTAGTGAAGAAGAAGCTAAAATAGCTCAAGAAAAGCCTTTAGTTGTTGTTGATAAGAAATTTGGTTATTTAAAAGATAGCGAATATTTTAGTGATGAAGTTAGAAGACTTTTAGCTAAGAGTTTAGGCGAAGATGCTGTTTTTGAAGGCGGTTTAATGGTTAGAACAACTGTTGATCCTGAACTTCAACAACTTGCCACAAAAGTTTTTAGAGATGGCTTAATTAACTATGATAGACGTCATGGTTATAGAAATTATGGGGTAAAGATATCTCTTGAGGGGAATTATAAAGAGGAATTAAAAAAGATAGAACTTCCTAAGGGTGCTTTAGAAAATTGGAAAAAAAGCGTTGTTTTAACTGTAAATGCTAATGAAGCAACTATTGAAAATATTGATGGAAAGCAAGGTAAAATATCATTAAAATCGCTACTATGGGCAAGAAAGAACCTTAAAGACCAACGTATTAGTGATGCTCCTCAAAAAGTAACAGATGTTCTTAATAAAGGAGATGTTATTTATACTGAAGAAATTAAAGGTGGAATATTTGAGCTTAGACAAGTTCCAGATGTTGAAGGGGCTATGATTGTTATGAGTCCTCACAATGGTAAAATTTTAGCAATGGTTGGAGGTTTTTCTTTTAACAAATCTCAATTTAATCGTGCTACTCAAGCTTATCGTCAAACAGGTTCTACCTTTAAGCCTTTTGTTTATGCTACGGCTTTAGAATTAGGTTATTCCCCTACTGATTTGATATTAGACGCGCCTTTTGTTCATGATCAAGGTGTAGGGTTACCTCTTTGGAAACCATCTAACTATTCAAAAGAATTTTCTGGACTTACAACCCTTAGACAAGGAATTGAAAAATCAAAGAACTTGATGACAGTTCGTTTGGCTCAAGATATAGGAATGGATAAAGTTTCACAAATGGCTAAGCGTTTGGGAGTTATGGATAATCTTCCTCATTTGCTTTCTATGTCTTTGGGGGCGGCTGATACAAGATTAATAGATATGGTTAGTGCTTATTCAGTATTTGTTAATGGTGGAATGAAAATTTCTCCTTATTTGATTGAGCAAATTCAAGATAGATACGGCAAAAGCTTGTATAAAAATAATGATAGTCATTGTTTGGGTTGTAATGTTGCTCATTTTGATGAAAAGGCAGAAGTTCCAGTTATTACTGATGACAGAGAAAGAGTATTGGATGAGTTAACTGCTTATCAAATGGTATCAATCATGCAAGGTGTTGTTCAAAGAGGAACTGGCGCTAGATTGGCCGGTCTTAAGAAAAATTTAGCAGGAAAAACAGGAACAACTAATGAAAATAAAGATGCTTGGTTTATGGGCTTTTCTCCTGATATGGTAGTTGGTGTGTATGTTGGCTTTGATGAACCAAGAACACTTGGAAAAGTAGAAACAGGTGCACAGGCTGCTCTTCCTATCTTTTATGATTTCATGAAAGAAGCTTTAAAAAACAAACCTAATTTAGAATTTAGAGTTCCTAAGGGGATAAAATTTGTAAGAATTAATCCAAAAACTGGAAAACCTGCAACTTTGGATGATAAGGTGGTTATATTAGAGGCGCTTAAACCTGACTTTGATTTTGATAATAATCAAAGAGTTATTGGTGACGATGGAACACCTATGCTTAATACTGATGATGATTCTGGTTTTGAATTAGGTAGCGAGTATTAATTATCTTTCATAATCAAATCTGTTTTGATTTGTGATGTGAGGAGTTTTAGGTGATAATTCTTCATTGATATCATAGAGTAAATCTTCTTTTTCATCCTCGATTGCTCTTAGCATTCTTTCTTTGGTTATTGTATTAAATCTTTGTTGTAAAATTCCAAATAACTCTTCTGTTGTAGATGGGGTAGTTATTGAAGCAGGATTTGATATGGATGTTTTTTGAGCTTTTATCACATTTTCTTTAGATATGGTGATTTTTTTATTTGTTCCATTATAATTTGGTATTACGCCAACTATATATTTGGGGTCAATTTTACCGACAACAACTCGGCCAAATTTTTCTAAAAAGCAAAATTCATCTATTGGCATATCAAATATAATTTGAGTATCTGCATATTTGGCATCATCAAAACAACCAAAATCATCCTTTTGTAGCTTTTTCCAAAAAAGTTCTTCATTATATGCAGATACCATATATCCTGGAGAAGGATACGTTCCTCCTCTTTGGGAAGGGGGTATATTTGTCACACTTCTATTAAATATTAAGCCATTTTCTTTAATATTTTGGATTACATTTCTGCCTAGATTTATAGCTTTACAACGATGAACTAAGCGCACCCAATCTTTGCGTAAAGATGGCAGTTTTTCTAAATCATCATATTTTATCTCGTTGCTTTCCATAAATATCTCCTTTATGGAGTATATCAAATTTTGGAACAACTTTCAATTAGATTTAACGTCTTTTTTTAGAAGAATTGCTAATTATTCCCATTATAGACGTAAATATATATTTTATTGCTCGTATAATTAGGTCTTTGTCTTTTTGTTTTAATTTGGACCAAAATTTAGCAAATCTAACTAAGAATCCTTCTTTTTTTACTTCTTTTTGAGCTTTTACAGAAGACTTAGGTTCATCTGATGTCTTTAGCTTTAATGGCTTTATTTGACATTTATAAGGAGATAATATTTCTTTTATTTTGTCGTCTTCTATATAAGCTCCATGTAATCTCATTAATTCACCTGCTGATGATAAAAATAAGCAATCCCCTCTTCCGATTAGGTTTTCAGCTCCAGGTTCATCTAATATTGTTCTAGAATCGGCGTTTGAGGCTACTTTATATGCAAGTCTTGTTGGGAAATTTGCTTTAAGAACACCTGTTACAACATCAACAGATGGACGTTGTGTTGCTAAAATTAAGTGAATTCCTGCTGCTCTTGCTTTTTGAGCTAATCTCATAACATCTTTTTCAACATCTGGATTTGTTGCCATCAAGTCCGCAAATTCATCTATAACGCACACAATATAAGGCATTGGCTTTGAAGCTTGATTATTATAATCTTTAATATTTTTACAGAGATTTTCGCTAAATATCTCATAACGTTCATCCATTTTCTCTGTTAGGTGAGCTAATATTTGAATAGCCTCAGTAGTTTCAGTTATGACAGGACAGTATAAATACTTTTGATCATGATATATTGTAAATTCTATTTTTTTAGGATCTATTAATACAAATTTTAGTTCACTTGGCTTTTTTGATGATATTAGGGATAGAATAAATGTATTTAAGCCAACAGATTTACCAGAACCTGTAGTTCCACCTACGAGTAAATGAGGCATTTTAGCGAGATCTTGAAATAAAGGTTCTCCTTTTATTGTTGCGCCTATACAAATAGGAAGTGCATATTTTTCTTTTGCAGTTTTTGCTTTATTAGATAGTAAAACTTCATTGAAATCCACTGTATCAAAATTGTCTTTAGGGTATTCAAATAGTAATGAATTTGTATCGACATTTGGCTCTACATGTAGGCTTGTTACCCCTAGTTCTCTTCTTATATCTTCTAAACTAGTTGTTATTGTTTTTAATTTTGTACCTGGAGCTGGTTTAAATTCTGTAATTTCGAGTAATGGTCCTTGCGTTGTTGATATTACCTCACCAAAGACGTTGTAATTTTGTAAAACTTCTACTAAATCTCTCATTTTCTCATCTCTTTTGTTAACTTAAAATTTTGGTTAGATTATAGTAAATAAGTTAATAAAAAGTCAGCAAAATAATAAAATTTGTGTATTTATTGGGGAGATAAATAAGAAAAAGCTTGTAAATTTCTAATAAATATCATAAGAGTATTGTGAATTTAATTTTTAATGAGAGGATAACTATGTCTAATCCATTGGATACAAAAATAATAAGCAGACTGGCTGAAATCTTAGATAAAACTAATTTAACAGAACTAGAATATGAAGATGAAGGTTGTAGAATTTCTTTAGTTAGAAACCCAAGCGGTATTGTTTCTACAACTCAGTATGCTCCAGCTCCACAACCTGTTGCTCAGCAAGCTGTTGCACCAGCTCCTGTTGTTGCGGATGAACCTAAAGCAAACACTGAGGAAGATTATACAAATAGCCCTAATGCTGTTAAATCTCCAATGGTGGGTGTTGTTTATTTGTCTGCAGATCCTAAATCTCCTAATTATGTAAAAGTTGGTGATAGTGTTACTGAAGGGGATACAGTTTGCTTGGTTGAAGCAATGAAAACATTTAACCCTGTTAAAGCTCACAAAAGTGGTAAGGTTGTAAAAATCTTAGTTGAAGCAGGTGATCCTGTTGAATATGGTGAGCCATTGGTAGTTATTGAGTAAACATTTTAGATATAATAAATTAGGAAAAAATCTATGTTTGAAAAAGTTTTAATTGCTAACCGAGGCGAAGTTGCTTTAAGAATTCACAGAGCTTGTAGGGAAATGGGTATTAGAACAGTTGCGGTGCACTCTGAAGCTGATGCTAATGCTATGCATGTAAGACTTGCTGATGAAGCGGTTTGTATTGGTCCTGCAAGATCTTCCGAATCTTATTTGAATAAACCTGCAATTATTTCAGCAGCCTTGATTACAGGTGCTGATGCTATTCACCCAGGTTTTGGTTTTCTTTCTGAAAACGCTGATTTTGCTGAAATGGTTGAGAAACATGGTATAACATTTATTGGACCTACTGCAGAACAAATGCGTTTATTAGGTGACAAAATTACAGCAAGAAAAGCTGCTATTGAGGCTGGCCTTCCTATTACTCCTGGCTCTACTGCATTGGAAAGTGTTGAAGATGCAAAAGAATGGGCAAATAAGATTGGGTATCCTGTTATTATTAAAGCCAAAGATGGTGGTGGCGGTAAAGGAATGAAGGTTGCTTATTCTGACGACGAAATAGCTGAAGCTTATACTATGGCAAAAGCTGAAGCAAAAGCAGCATTTCCTTCTGATGTTGTTTATATGGAGAAATATCTCCAACGTCCTCGCCATATTGAAATGCAAATTTTGGCTGATAAATATGGCAACGTAGTTCATCTTGGTGAGCGTGATTGCTCAATCCAAAGAAATCATCAAAAAGTTATTGAAGAATGCCCTTCTCCAGCTTTAAACCAAGAACAACGCAAAGAAATTGGTGATATTGTTTGCAATGCTATTAAAAAGATTGGATATCAAAACGCTGGTACTCTAGAGTTTATGTATGAAGATGGTAAATTCTATTTCTTGGAGATGAACACAAGATTGCAAGTAGAACATCCTATTACAGAAGCTATATCTGGTATTGATTTGGTTCGTGAACAAATTAGAATCGCAAGTGGTGCTCAGCTTGGTTATACTCAAGATGATATTCAATTTAGAGGTCATGCAATTGAATGCCGTATCAATGCAGAAGATCCTCAAACATTTGCACCTTGCCCTGGAAAAATTCAAGAATGGCATGCTCCTGGTGGGCTTGGTATTCGTGTTGATTCTGAAATTTATTCTGGTTATAGTATTCCTCCATATTATGATAGTATGATTGCAAAGCTTATTGTTCATGGAAAAACAAGAAATGCTTGCTTGATGCGTCTTCGCAGAGCTTTGGAAGAATTTATCATTATGGGGGTTAAAACAACTATACCTTTACATGAAGATATTATTTCTCAAAATGAATTCATTGATGGTCAGTATAATATTCATTGGTTAACTGAGTATATGAATAAAAATAGTAAATAGGTTATCGTATGAAAGAAAAATTGTCAGTTTGGAAAATATACAGAAATGCTTATCGTTATTTAGTTAGCCATCTGTTTGCTTTTGCATTTCTGACAATTTTTTATTTCATAGGTAGTTTGTTTCCTATGTTTTTAGGAAGTTCATCTTTTTTTGCGATATCTGGTATATACATATATTTGTTTTTTTATTTTGCAGCAGGTTGTTATTATAAACAGCAAATATTGTGGAATAAAAATATATTTATTTCTGCAACACTTCGCTTTATTTCTGCCATTGCTTTGTTTGTTGTTGCTCTACTTATAACATCATTTATTCTTAATATTGGAATAAACTTTCTTAAAATATCTTTGGGTGATGGTTTTAGTGAGTTTTTTGATAATCTTTTACAGAGTGTTGTTTGGCAAGTTGGTAAGTATATATGTATATTTTTAATTTTTGTTATTTTCTTTTTAATTCCTTCTTTTTCTTTTGTATCTGAAATTACAGGAAAAAATAAGTCTTTACTTTTTACATATATAAAAACTAAAGGAAATATACTTAGAATATCTTTTGTGACTTTCATTTCATTTGTATTGCTTGTATGTTTAATGTTATTGCTTGCACAAATTAATCTTTGGATTGCATCTTTTGCAAGATCAGCAATTTTGGTTTTTGTTTCTATTCTTTATTTTAAGATGTATGATTTCTTTTATTTATTTCCTGTTAAAAATATTTCGAATAATGAAGTTAAAAGCAATAAAGAAAATAATTTAAAACATAGAAAAAAAGCTCAAAATGATCTTAAGGAGAGTAAAGAAGATGCTAATTAAAGATAAAGATATTTTATCTAGTGATAAAACTCAAAAGCAAGACGAACAAAGTGAGAAAAAAGCTAAACGCTATGTTATTAACAAAAATAACATGAAGCAGGCATGGGGAGATGCTTTTGATTATTATATTAGAGGGATTACAGAAAATTATCTTAATTTTCATGGCAGAGCTACACGTTTAGAATTTTTTGGTTTTATGGTAGCGCAAGGTCTTTTATTCTTTCCTTTATATATTTTTTCAAAATATGTAGACATGCCTATGCTTGTTTATATTTTCTATCTTACTACTTTTATTCCAACAATAGCTGTTTTAGTTAGAAGATTTCATGATATAAATAAAAAGGCTTCCTTGTATTTATTTCTTGGATTACTTGCGGTTTTAAGCTCTTTTTTTATTAGTTATTTCTCTTTAATTTTAGTTATTTTATGGTTTGTTTTGATTTATATAGTATTATATCGTTCGTCTTATGATGGAATTGGTATTTTTGGTGAACCCCAGGTTAATGATGAGATTTACGAGCAAGATAATGAGCCAATCTTAAAAAAATTTATTAACTTATCTATAATTTGTTTGATTGTTATTTCTATAATATCATATGTAAATTTTGATAATTGGAGACGTCAAAATGCTCAAAAATCAGCTATTGATAATATTTTAACAACAGCAGAAATGATGAGTGTTGATAAATCTCTTTCAGATAAACAGATTGAGATTGTTCAAAAACGAGTTATGGAAATGTTAAAGTCTATGGATGGTCAAGCGGTTTCTGAAGCTGTAATTAAAGCAAATATCGAGAAAATAATAAGTCAAATCAATCCAAAATAATGAGTTTGTGATGAAAAAAAAGTGTTGCTTAATATTATTTTTCTTATTTGTAACATGTATATATAGCTTTTTTCATATATTCCGAAACGCAAATAATTTTTTTTTAGCAGATAATACGCCTACAATATTAAGAGAATTAGCAACGCCATTGATTAATCAATTAAATAAAGAAGATATTTCTAAAAATAAAAAATTTAAAATTTACTTTGCTAATTTTTTTGAAAATCATGAAATCGTAAAACCTCAGAAAACAAAAAATGAAATCCCTATTTTGTGGCTTGGAGGATATGAGGGATTAATATTTAACCATCAGGATCTTTTTGATTATCCATATATTTTTGTCACTTCAAACCTATTGCTTGATTTTTTAAAGGAATATAACTTAAAATTGGATTATGTACCATTTAGTTTGTTTGACAAAGATGATGATAGTGCAATAAATAGTGATAAAAATACTCTTTTTGGAATAATAGGAAATCAACCTAATATAAAATCAATTTTGGAAACAAGAAAAATACCTTATAAAGAATATGATATTGATGATTTAAAAGAAATCAAAAGAGATATGTCTAAATTTAGAGCATGTTTTGTTAAATATACGTATTTTGAAGAAAAATCTATAGATTTGCACCCTATTTTCTTTAAAATTGCATCTTATAAAATTCCTATTGCAACTTACTGGGGATGGCCTACTCATATTGATGCTATCAATGTATTTAATGATGCAGTTAACTTTTATATGACAGATGATGATGCTAATATTCTTATTGATGAAATATTAAATGATAGCGAACGAATTAGCACAAAAACAGAAATGGCTCTGTTGATTACAAAACGAATTTTTAGCAAAGAAAGTATTGTAAATAAAATAAAGACAACACTCGGAGGTAAAAATAATAAGGATGTTTTAGATGGCTCAGAAAAAAGTATAAACTTTGATTTAGGTGTTTCAGTTGGGCACATTGGAAGTGGAGATTTTTGGCTAGCTCAAGATTTGGCTATGCATTTTGCAAATCAAAAATATGAACATTACATGAGTTTTTTTGATTCTTTAAAAAAATACTCTGCTCAGAATAATATTTTAATAAGAGGTTTTTTACCAATAAAAGAAAGTGATTTGACAGGTAAGAATAACTTTTTATTTATAGCTTATCCTCAGTTTGCTGAAATCAATAACAAAGAAGTAGTTATGCCTTTTGATGAATATATCGAAAAAATAAAAGATGAAAGTGATAAATTTAATGCTATTTTTGTATCATCTCTAAAATTAAATAGTGAGTTGCAAAAAAAAGGTATAAACTCTTATTATGTACCACAGTTTACAAATACTAAAAGATTTTATCCTGATTTTGATAAAGAACTTGAAACTGATGTTATTTTTGTTGGTGTGAATGCGTTTTATAGAAAAGCTGTGCATTATTTGCGCGAAGCAGGTATTGATGTTAATATTTATGGCCCCAACTTTGATGATGGTGTTGCAATAAAAGAATATCTCGACAATCGAGTGCTTAGAAAATATTATAGTTCTGCAAAAATTGTTTTAAATGATACTCGAGATGGAATGAAAAATTTTGGTTTTATAAGTAATAGAATTTTTGATGCTAGTGCTTGTGGTAGTCTAGTTATATCTGATTATATGAAAGAAATCGAAGAAATTTATGGTGATAGTATACCTATGTGGAAAACAAAAGAAGAATTAATCCAACTTGTCAGATATTATCTAGACCCTAAAAATGAAGATGAAAGAAAAGAAAAAATTAAAAAGGCTCAAGAAATTACTCTAAAAAACTTTACATTGAAAATCATTGGCGATTATATGCAGCAAATAATTGAAAATAATGAGGTAAATTAGCATGAAAAAACTAACTATCATCTTTATCCTTTTGTTATTATTTATTATTGGGGTATATCTTATAAGAAATTCTAATTCTAAAAATTTTAATCTTGTATATGTAGAAGACGCTATTGATTCTGATATTGAAAAAGATTTGATAAATTTATTGAATAAAAAAATAAATAAAAATGATGCAAATAAACAAATCGATTATTATGTTGGTGGTTTTTCCTCTGAATATCTAAATAAACCAATAAATGATAATCATTTTAATATTTTGCGATTAGGTTCTTTTAATAGAATTAATCTTGATACACTAAGGGATTATGATCTTGTTTTATCATCTAGTGTTGATTTAGCTACTTACTTAAAAAGCTATAACATTAATACCTTTTTCATACCTTTGTATAGTAATTATAAAAATAAAAAATATAGTAAATGTGCCGTAGATGGTGGAGATGATTGTTTTTGGTTAATGATTGGTGAAATGGGTGATGTTGAAGAATATATACTATTAAATAATATAAAATATAAAAAATACAAAACATTATCTCTAAATAATGTAAAATACTTATCAGATAATTTTGATAAAATAAGTGGCGTAATTGTTGCGAGCGCTAGATTATCTGCTTTATCTTATGATATTAATCCTATATTTTTAGAATTTATTATTAGAAAAATACCAATTTTTACTGAAGCATTAAAAGTTGAAAAACATTCTGAATATTCTGATACTTTTATTCATTTACTTTTTAGTGATGCTGTATCTTATTATACTTACCCTAAGGACATTAGTTACTTCTTTAATAATATTGAGTATAGAAAGCAAAAAGCAAATTATGCGTTTAACTTCTTTGTTAATTTTTTTAGTATTGATGCTATTGTAAATAAAATATTTAATATTTTAGATATTAAAGATATATCTTTAAACAAACAGAATACTGTAAGCATTTTTTCTCCAACATTTACTGGTTTATATAATAACGGTGATTATTGGATAGCTAAAGATATTGAAAGCAAATTTAATGAATTTAACTATAAAACTTTGGTTTATTTCCCAACATCTCAACTATCAAATATTGGTGATATTGATATATATATTAGAGGTGGAATGCCGTTAACTAAAAGAACACTTGATAAGAATAAATCATCTATTGCATATATTTTATTTCCATTTTTTGAAAATGAAGAAAACTTTAATTTAGAAAATTTTGATATTGATAAATATATTAATAATATTCAAGACGAACTCTTAAGATATGATGCTGTTGCTGTTGCATCTAAAAATATGTTACATTCATTAAAGAAACATAATATCAATGCTTATTATATTCCTCAATTTACAAATATAAAAAAATTCTACCCTGATTATGATGAACAATTAAAGTCGGAGATTTTATTTGTTGGTAATAAAACATTCTATCGCAAAGCTCCAATGATTGTATATGAAAACCAATTGCCGATAACCATATATGGTGATAATTGGGGCGATATTGCAAAATCTAAGTATATTGATAATCAGATTCTTAGAAAATATTATAGTTCTGCAAAAATTGTTTTAAACGATACAAGACAAGTCATGAAAAATTTTGGCTTTATAATAAATCGAATTTTTGATGTTACTGCCTGCAAAGGTTTTATTATTTCGGATTACATGAAAGAAATCGAAGAAATTTATGGCGACAGTGTTCCTATGTATAAAACAAATGAAGAGTTAATTTACTTATTAAAATATTATCTAGATCCTAATAATGAGCAAGAACGTTTGGAAAAAATTAATCGTGCGCATGAAATTACAATAAAAAACTTCACGTCAGATATTACTGTTAAAAAATTTATTGATATTGATAAAGATATTAGAAAAAACAAACAATTATTAAACAATTAGTTCCATATTCTGTTTTGTTGCTTTATTGGTGTATATACCCCTTTTTTGATATCAATAAAACCGCCTTGATTTAGTTTTATGATTTTATCTTTGTATTTTATTTGCCCTTCTTTAAGTTCGATTATATTTTTATATATGCATTTATCTTTAGAGCAATTTATGATGTCGTTTTGAGAGGGATTTAATTTTCCTTTTATATTTGCGCCAGTCCATATTCTTTCTAAAAATCTATTTTTGCGCCATGGTGTTATTGAAAGTTTGTTATCTTTATTTCTATAGGCTATAGTTGTTGCTTTGCTATCAAATACAATATCTATCTTTGGCGCTGTAAATATATTTATAATACCAATTAAAATAAATACGAGCCCTATTCTTCGCCATTTTGCTTGCCAGATACATAGCCACAATAAACCAAATGTTATCATAATTATTGCAAAATCACTCATTGGAGATATTTGTTCACCTGAGGTTGCGCCTGGAAGGTTTGCAACAAAATCTGCTATTTGATTTACTTGATAAACTCCTTTTTCTAAAAACAATAATGGATAGTGATATATGTTTAATGGTAATGTTATCAAAAACAATAAGAGCATAGGCATTACCCAAAATGCAATTATTGGGCCAGCTAACATATTGCCCAATGTGGTGTATACTGATATTTGATTAAAATAATACATGGTATATGGAAGTGTCATTATGCTTGCAACTAAGTCTGTTATAACTATGCCAAGAATATAGGCTAGTATCTTAGAAATAAGGTTAGATTTATTTAGCCAATCATGTATTTGAGGTGATTTTTTTTCATAATATGAAATTAATCCTAATGTTGCAGAAAAAGACATTAAAAATCCCGGATTTAATACAGCATTTGGAGTTAGCAATACAACAACTATTAATGCAAAAGCCCAAAGCCTTAATGTTATTGCTCGTCTATTTAGTAGTATTCCTAGCAAGACAAGTGTTGTCATTATAAATGCTCTAATACACGATATTGTTTGTCCGGATATTAAAAAATATAAAAACGTTACAGATATTGAGATGATGGCGGCAAACTTTCTAAAATCATATTGCCCATATCCTATTGGTAGTAGTAATAATCTTACAAGCCAAAATACAAGTAATGCGATTATGCTCATATGCATTCCTGATATTGATAACACATGAGCAAGTCCGGATGTTCGATAATTTTCATTTAGCTTATTTGATATTAACGACCTATCGCCAATGGTTAAGGCTTTAATTATAGCACCTTCATTTGGGGTAGTATTATTTTCTATAACTGTTTTTATTTTATTTCTAATTTTAGTTATCATATTTGATTTATTATTCTGTATTTCTTTACAATCTTTTTCATATACAGGACCTATACTATAGCCGATTGCAGATATTTCTTTATAGAAATTATTTCTATTCATATTGTAATTACTTAAAGGATTTGGTGTAAATGATTTTGGTAATTGAGCTACAAGTTCAACACAAGAACCTTCTTTCATCCATGGCTCAAGTTTTGATATACTTATTTTGTAATCCCCTTTTAGGTCTCTATCAAAATTATTTGCTTTGGTGATTAGTAATCTTGGTCTGTTGTTTGAATTGTAATCTATTACTTTAACTTGCCCATTTATATATATGGTTTCGCTTAAGCTTTTATCTATTTGTTTTGATTTAAAAAGTGCATCAGCTTTAGCGATTGTTAAGCCTAATGTAAAAACTATAACATATGTAAGTAGTTTAAAAATTTTAGCTTTGTTTCTAAATATATAAAGTAAGACTAAGATACTTTCTAAAAAAAATAAAACAGCTATTGTTGATAATTCATAAGGAAATGAAAGGTAAAAAGCAGCTCCTAATGCAAACATTATTGCATACCAGATTATTAAGCTTTCTTTTTCTAGGATATAGTTTTCCGTAATATATAATTTTATGCGTAAAAGTTGTTTTCTTAACCACCACATCAATTTATTTATTATCCTCTATAAGTTTTAAGATAATTTCTGCTGCTTTTTGACTAGGATTTAATTTTCCTACTCCTAAATTTTCTCTTAGTTCATTAAAACCTTTAATTTCTTTTTGATATAAGGTGGAATTTTCATCTAAAAGCATTTGAGCGTGTTCTAAGATAACTTCTTTGGTGCATTTTTCTTGAATTAATTCAGGGACTATTGGCTTGTCTAATAGTATGTTTGTTAAATTTACATACTTAATGTTTGTAAAATGACGAGCAATCCAAGCTGTTAAAAATGGCACTTTATAACACACTAGATGTGGAACATTTATTATCGCCAGTTCTAGAGCAACTGTTCCTGATGCGGCAATTGCAAACTCTGCAAGTTTAGCAGCTTTATAGCGCTCGTTTTGAGTATTTACTACTAAAACATTGCAATTGTGTGTTTTTAACACATCTTTTACCCTATTTTCTACAGTTGGAACTGTTGGTAATACAAAAAACAAGTCTTTATCTTTTAATTCTAGTTCTTTTATTACATCTATAAATGTTGGTAATAAATTAGCCACTTCATTATGACGAGAGCCTGGCAATACTAAGGCAATTTTTTTGCTTTCTGGGATATTGTGCTCTTTTTTGAAATCTTTGGCATCTATTGTTAGCATAGAGCTTTCTATCGCTGGATGACCTACAAAATCGGTTGGTAAATTGTGTGGAGTAAAATATTTTGGTTCATGAGGAAACAATGTTAATAAATGATCTATATATTTGTACATTGTTTTGGCTCTTTTCTTTTTCCAAGCCCAAACTTGCGGTGCTACATAGTGCATTTGTAAAACTTTTATTTTCTTTTTACGCAATGCTTTGTGAATTCTTGCAGAAAAACTCCAACTATCAATAGTTATTACTATATCTGGTTTTTTAGCTATTATATCGTTTATTGTATTTTTGATATGTCTTAATACTTTAGGGATGCTTGGTATTACCTCAACTAATCCCATAATAGCTAAATCAGTAATATCAAAAAGAGAATTTAATCCCTCTTTTTGCATATTATCACCACCAACTCCGACAAAATCTATATCTTTGTTTTTTTCTTTTAGAGCACGCATTAAGCGAGCGCCTAACATATCACCTGATGGTTCTCCAGCTATCATATAAACTAACATATGCCATGCTCCGATGGGGTTATACCTACGATAAACATTTTATATTTATTAGCTAGTTTTATTACCTCTTCTTGATTTACAACAAGAGTATTTCCTGCATGTACTGCAATTCCTTTGAAACCTGAATTATACGCATTTTCAACAGTTTTAACACCAATTGTTGGAAGGTCTATGCGCATATCTTGCTCAGGCTTTCTTAATTTTACAAGTATTGGTGCTTTTCCTTTTCTTTTGTAGTCATTACATCTTATTATTAATTTATCGGTTCCTTCAATACCTTCAACACCTAAAACTAATCCTTGCTGGATTACAACTGATTGTCCAACATCTAATCGACCGAGAACTGTTCCTACTTCTATTCCTCTTTTTATATCTTCTTTATCTTCTTTGCTTGGTTTTTCTTTGGTTAATACACCTTGTGGAGCTAACAAATCAGGAACAACTTCTTGAATGCCAACAACCTTTATTTTTTCTTCTTCGATTTCTTTAACAAGTGCTCTTAAAATACCATCATCACCTAAAGCTTTTGTTCCTAATTTGGCAAAAAACGCTGCAGTTCTTAAATCTGGAACTAAATCTGATAGAGTTGGGCGTTTTATTGTTCCAATTAAAACTATTTCTTTTACACCTTCTTCTTTGAAGCGTTTAAAACCAGTTCCAGCCTGCCCTATTCTTATCCACGAGTGATTAACCGTTTCATCAAAATATTCTTCGTTGGCGTTGTCTTTTATTGCAAGCGCAAAATATGGACGATTGATTTTTTTACACCATGAAATAATTTTTTCAGGTAAATCTCCACCTCCACAAATTATACCTAATTTTCTGTCTTTGTTTATGTTAATATCTTCCATATTACTACTCTTTCGCAATTAAATTAGTTATTTTTTTGTAGCATAATTCAAAAAAAAAGCAAAATATTAAAAAATATTATTGACAATTATTTTTTTATAGCATATATGATTGTTTGTCGCTGAGATATTCATTTATCGCGAGGTAGAGCAGCCCGGTAGCTCGTCAGGCTCATAACCTGAAGGTCGTTGGTTCAAATCCTTCCCTCGCAACCAAATTTTAGAGGTGTTAAGTAACACCTCTTTTTTTTGAATCTTGTTTAATAAGGAGCAACTAAATAAATTGATGCTTCTATCGCCATTGAGGCTGTTTTTTCATGTTTTAATGTATAATATATTTTTCGTTTTTATTTAAAGTCTAAAAACCTTATACTCAAATAAAAAAATAATACTAGATTATCTTATTGACCTAAGATAATCTTATAATATAATAGTTATGTAATTTTAGGAGTAACAAATGCTATTTAGATTAATTTTGTTTTTTAGTTTATATTCTTTTAATGCGTTTTCACAAACTAGTTGTTATACAAATAGCTTAGGTGTTTTGCATTGTAATACCTCAGATAATAGGCATATTATAGGAAGAACAACTGCTACTGGAGCAACTATTTTTAGTGACAATCAAGGAAGAACTGTTACTAAAAGAACAAACTCTCTTGGAGTTACAACATATACAGATAATCAAGGAAATCAAACAAGAGCTAGAACAAATAGCTTGGGTGTCACAACTTATACTGATAACAATGGCAATAAAGTGCACTCTAAAACAAATAATTTAGGTGTTACAACATATACTGATAGCAATGGAAAAACCACGAGATGTAGAACAAATTCTTTAGGTAGAACTTATTGTCATTAAAAAAACGGTCCCTACAAATAGAGACCGTTTTTTCTTTAGGTGTATTTATACGATATTAAATTCAAATACCTTTCCAAACTGATTGTATAGGTGATACTTTGATTCTTTTTGGAAAATGACAAAGTTTTCCTTTTTATCAGCAATGAAGACATTCTCTTCTACTTTTTCGCCTTTAGAGTTAAATAACTCAGTTAGCATACTTTTTATAAGTAAGTAATAGCTTGAGACATCTTCATAGCGATAAAGCTCTTCTTTAATCATTATACCTGATGAGTTGTATCTTATTGCCGGATGCAGCAAATCATCATGCACGAAAGTGCCATCAGGTAAAAAATCTACATTTTCGCCAACTACAGCACTTATTCTTAATCCTTCAGATGAATAGAATGCAGAGCTTCCATTGTTGAATGTTAATGCAAAACAGTTGTTTGTGAACTTTTTGCACTTTACAATTCTTGAAATCAACTCCTTTTGATTTTCATCAATAAGAGTGTATTCTTTAGGTTCGTCTTTTGAAGCAACCAAAAAAAGATGATCGCCCAAAAAATCTTGAACATTTTGAACTGTTGACAGGAAGTTACCTTCTTTGTCGTAAATGTCCCAGTTAGACACCTTGTATAAAATGCTGTTTTTACGGATTGCAATTCTTGAACCATTGCCCAGCACATTACAATCTATAAAATTCTCAAATACTGGAACTTTATTTTTTAGATTGAATAGCTGTTTATTTTCCTTATAAACAAGCATAATCCATCCATCCTGAAAGACTTTGAATTCATCAAAACCTTGGGCTAGGATTTCGTTGTTTTTACCATAGAAAGTACCGGTTGGGATTGTTCCTTGATAAAACAAAGCATTGTCAGCAAATTTATTTTTTGCTGGTTCTTCTTGAAGGATGTAGCTTCCATCAAAAAACATAACGCCTTTTTTTGCGTTAAACAGCCCTTGGGGACAGGTTATACCGCAGCAATCATAAAGCTGTAGTTTAGGTTTACCACTCTTATTTCTTAACTCGAGACTAAATGCTCCGTTTGGATAGCATTGAATTTTTTCTAGTCTGTAGCCATTGTTTAAGCTAACAGACGGCATGACATCTAAATTCATAAAACAAAAAAATTAGTATGTTATAAAAATATTTTTTAGACTGCTAATATTTATAAAAATTATTGAAAAGTCAATATATTTATTAAAAAATTATTTTGATTTTCTTTTATTTTCAAAAAAAGAAGTTAATAATGATGATGTTTCTTCTTCTAAAACTTTATTTACTACCTTGGGAGCGTGAAAACAGGTCTTTTGACTAAAAAACTTAACTCCGTTTAGAACAGCACCACCTTTTTTATTTTCTGCACCGAAAACTAAACGTTTTATTCTCATCATTGATATGGCTGTTGCACACATTGTGCATGGCTCTATGGTTACATATAATGTTGTATCCCATAAGCGAGATTGTTTTAGTTTTTGAGCTGCTTTAGTCATAACTTTTATTTCTGCATGCTCGAGAGCGCTTTTTCCATATTCTGAAGTATTATGAGCTTTAGCTATAATTTCGCCACTACTAGATACAAGAACTGCCCCTATTGGAACTTCATCTTTCTTATATGCTTTTCTTGCCTCTTTTAAGGCTAGCTCCATATAGTATGTATCTGTTTTATCCATGAAGTTTTTTCTTTTCTTCGTTTTTCTTTAATATTTCTAGATTTCGTTCTTTTGAAATCTTATCTAATATAGTTTTTACTACTGTATCAATAGCTGTTCCTTCTGAATAATCTGCAGGAAGTGCAAAATTTACACGTTTATCTTTTAATAGTTTTATAGCTTTTTCTTTTTGTGTACTTTTAGGTTTGTAGACAGCAATAGCATTACCACCTCTTGTTTTTACTAATTTCATTGATGGAATATCTGTCATTCCATCTCCAAAGTAAATAATTCGTGGAAATGGAACTCTTCTTTTTTCATCTTCCATATATTCATTTACTAGCTTGTCATCTAATTTGCCTAAGCCCTTATTTATTTTTGATAAATATTGAACTTTAGTTGAATAGTTAACAACCCTTGCTGGCCAAACTGGAGTTCCATCTTCTCCAAAGGCATAACTACAACCATACACATCTTTGCAGTATTTACAAATAGATGCTCCTTTTAAGATTTCTTCATAACCTGATGATATAATGTAGTGCTCTATTTGGAGACCTAGTTTTTTACCATATTCATTAATACGTTCAAACCAAGATTCTACACCTTTGTAGTATTTAACCAAAGTTCCACAATATCTAAAGTTTTCTCTAGTTAATTTTATGCCTTTTTCTTTAGCTGTTTTCATAAAGTAGTACATACTGCCTGTGATTTGGTCTGCGCAATTATCAATTGACCATTGGTTAGCTTTTTTCCAAAAGTTTTTAGGGGTCATGCCTAATTCTGGAATTAAGACATAATCTTGCATATAGGTTGTTGATAATGTTTCGTCAAAGTCATAAACAAGAGCTACTACAGTATTTTTCATTTTTCATCCATTAAAAATATGTTATGCTAAAGGTTGTTCATTGTTTTCTTTTTTGTTGCAACTACCAATTAAAATTGCTCCTGGCTCGATGGCAATTGTTTTATATACAGAATCGCCAATGAATTTTGCGCTTGATGCAATTGATAAGTTTTCAACAACAAGAGAGCCATTTAATTCTCCATAAAGTTCCAAGCTTTTGGCAGAAATTTTACCATTTACAGAACCTGTTGGACCAATTATCAATTCTTTACAGCAAACATCACCTTCTAATTTACCGTCAACATGAACGATATCACCATCTATGATGTTTCCGATGATTTTTGTACCTGCGCTTATTATGCATGGTACTATGTTTTTTTCGCCTCGCATCAATCTTGCTAGCTTTAGGAATAATATTCTTCTAAACTTTCTCATTTTTATCTCCTTTTATTTTGCTTTTATAAATACCATTGGATCCATTGGGATTCCATCATATAATATTTCGTAGTGCAAATGAGGTCCTGTAGAGCGCCCTGTTGAGCCTACTTCACCGATAGCTTGCCCTTGAGATACTGTATCTCCTTTTTTTACATAGTTTGCATTCATGTGAGCATATTTTGTTTTGAAACCATTTCCATGGTCTATTTCTATTACTTTTCCATATCCTGTTGCCCAACCTGATTTGGTAACTACGCCATCTGCCATTGTTTTTACTTTGTTTCCTTTATTAGATGCTAAATCAACACCTTTATGTGTTGCGCTTTTAGAATTGAATGGATCTTTTCTTTTACCAAATGGTGATGATAGCCAATATGACCAAACGGGCTTTCCTAGTGGAACTTTTTTCATAGCTTCATTATAATAAACATTATTATCAATACTCTCGAAAGTTTTTGATACTTGATTTGATAATATTAGGTTATTGTTTATAGCTAAGCTATCTGGAACATATACTCCACCTCTGTTGTCTTTTTTTGAATTGGCTAATGGATTGAAATATTTACCTCTTTTTTTTAGTTCTTTGTTTACAGATGTAATTGATGTTTTTATTTTATCAATTTCCTTTCCAGATATTTCTTCTACTTTTTTTAATATGTCTAACTCAAAGGCTTGCAAAGAAACGATAACATCTTCTAGATATTTTACTTTTTCTTCAAGTAATTTCTTTTCTTCTACGGCGACATCTCTATGAAGTAGAGCGTCACGAAGAGCACTTTTTTCTCCAACTTCATTTTCATCTATCCATTCTTCTTGGGCAGATATTTTTTTGATTTTTTCTTCAATTACTTGAGCCTTTTTTAGATATTCCTCAATATTTGAGCTTGTTTTATCTTCTTTGTTTCCTATATTTTCAACAAGTCCTGAGATGTTATTATGAACTGTAACAAAGTCGCTCATCAAATCTACATAAGCATCTCTTGTTTCGTCTAATTTTTTTTCTTGATATGAGATTATTTTACCTGAAACACTATACATTTGATAAGAATATGCGCTCCATAAACCAGCTATAACCATACCAATAAAAACAAGCCATTGAATTTTTGATGAGATTTTAAAAACCTTCATCCGTCCATTTGAACGGATAATAAACTCTTTTTCGGAAAATAGCTTGTTACTACTTTCCGTTGGCTGGTAATAGTTAGTTATAGGACGCCTTTTAGGGCGTTTTTTATATCTTTTTATCAATTATAGTTTCCATACATTAATTAAATAAACGTTTTATTTTCATAAAACGCTTACTCTGTTTAGCAGATAAATTCTAAAAAAACAATTAAAATTTAGTTATTATCAATATCTTTATCTAAAATGATATACTCGTTTGACCCAACCATATTAAGAACAATGCGTGCTCTTTCTTCTAAATAATCCAAATCAAGAGAACTTTCAGATAGCATTGAAACTTTGTATTCTAAATCTTTTTTTATAGCTTGATATTTAGCCTTCTCAAGCTCTGCAAGTTCTACTTTATTTTTCAAATACATATATTTAAATATGCCTCTATCGCCCTTTATTGCATTTATTGTAAAATAAAAAGAAAATACACCTAAAACAATAAATAAACCAGATTTTTTAAATTTATCAAAAATATTGTTTAGTGTATTCATTTATTTTTCCATAATTAGAGGTTGCTTATCTTAATATCGATATTAAATACATACTAAGGTTAATATTTAGTATAAGAGTTATTTATTTTGAATATTTTTTTTATTTTTTTAGGAAGTAGTTGAAAATATTACATATTTATTTTGGAGAATTATATTGGGGTGGATTTTTTATAGTTTTATTTATGCAATATTTAATGCCATTTACATGCAATACAACGAAAAACACCATTATAATGGTTATTTACTTGGGATTATTAGAGGTTTTGGTATTAGCTTTATTGTTTTTCCATTATATTTTTCTTTGAATATCAAACTTTCTTTTCCATATCTTATTATTTTGATATTACAGGGGATTATGATTGGTATTTATGATAGTCATATATTTTTTTCTTCTTCAAAATTTGGTAGTAATTCCACTTTTGGCTTTATGGCAACATCTGTTTTTATTACTCTTATTTTGTGGTGGGGGATAGAATTTAGTGATTTAGAAAATTTATTACAAAAAAAATCAACTCTTCTTTCTCTTGTTTTTATTTTAATGGGGATTTCTGTTTCTTATTGGGAAATGATGCGTGTTCATATAAATAGTGAGGCTGAAAGATATTTATATCCTGCGACTTTTTCTCTTGCGCTTATGAGTATTGCAACAAGATATATTGCGATAAATAGTCCTAATATGTATATTGGAATTGTTAACTACCTTAGTGTGTCTTGTTTTGTTAGCGGAATATATAATTTAATTATGTATATTTTCACATCAAACAAAAACAAAAAACTTTATACAGAAAGACCTTCTTTTTATTCTATGTGTTGGCTTATTTTATTTAGCTTTATATTAATTTCTGCCAAAACTATTGCTTTAAGAATTGCCATAAACCCATCTTATGTAGTATCAATGCTATTACTGTCCCCGTTAATTTCTGAAATATTAAAAAAAGGAAAGCCAAATACCTCAATAGAGATGTTTAGCTTTTTGTTTTTTATTATATTATTGATTATATTTAGTTTTAATTCTCAATAAGATTAGAAATTGCACCAAGCAAAGATGCTATATATTTTTTCTCAATATCTTTTTTAGATTTTGGCTCTATTTTAGGTGTTTTAACTGTTTTTAGAGGTGATATAAAACGATATAAACGAGAAAGCGAGGTTTGACCTGTGTAATTTTCACCAATTGCAGAGCTTTCTGGCTTGTAAATTTCTATAGGAAACTCGTTTTTATCTGCTATTTTTTGAAGCATTTGAACTATTTTATTATCACCTTTGCTAGATGAATCAGAGGCAAAGAAAAATCCTTTAAATGCAGATTTATTTGCTTGCCAATAAGCCCTTGCAACCTCTAAAAGATTTACTGTATCTCCAAAATCTGGGTGATATGCATGAGGTGATGTTTTTTGAATTTCTTTATTTGCAGATAAATGAATAACATATTCGATTTCTATATCATTAGAATCGGCTGATGAAAATATTGATGCAAGATAAGAAATATCGCTTAAATCACCAAAACAGAATTGTACATCATGTTTGGCAAATGATTTATTTGTTACAGGAAGAGCTGTATTTATGCGTATATTATGAGTTTTTAAAACACTTGGAGAAAAAACATCATCTGGTTCAGCTAACGCTAAAACTTTTTTTCCTTTTGATACAAGATTAGCTAAAACCTTTTGCCCAATCTTACCACCTGCTCCGGTTACTAAACACACTTTTTGTTTTTTCATGTTTCACCTCTTTTGTTTATACCTTTATATGGTGAAACTAATTTTGTTTATTGTCAATTGGTTTTTGATGTTTCAAAGTATAAATTAACGTAATTCAAACATATCTTTTCCTACCCCACAAAGTGGACAGCGCCAATCGTCATTAAGCTTCTCAAAAGGAATATCTTCTTCATATTCATAATAGCACAAAGAACAAGTCCAGGTTCTATGGATATCTAGAATTTTTACACCTTTTTCATGTGGGGCTGTTTTTAGTTCACAAGATGCTTTAGACTTTGAGGACATGTGACAAATTGGCTTTAGGTGTTCTCTATAATGTTTATAAGTTAGAGGCGCGCCCTCTTTTATATCGTATGTGTTTTTGATTTCAGCAATATATATTGTATTGTGGTGATATTTTAAGGTATCGATTACTTTTGCTTTTAATTTTGCTAAAGCATTTGGTATGTAAGGCAAACCATTTATTGTAACATAATCAACTTGTTCCCATTTTTTGATATTATGGCCAGACTGGAAGCCAAAATTTGCCACAATAAATGGATCAATATCTTGAGGCAATACACTTAATGAAAATTCTAAATTTTTATCTATGCACGATTTAGTATATGAATGATTCATCATTGAGAGCATAATTAACGGCGGATTTGCCGAAACTTGCGCCACAGAATCTACAATTGCACCTGAAAAATGTGGTTTATTACATGAACCAACAACATATAGTCCATGCGTTAGTGTAAAAAGAGCTTCTTGCATATTAAAAATCCCCCTATACTTGTTGTTTAGATATAGCGGGGATTTGATGAGTTTCAAGTAGTTAAATATTACAAATTTTCTCTATTTCTTGAGTTAATTTCTCTCTTATGTTTTCTTTTGTATAGATGACACATTTCATATCCTTGTTTAACTATTTACAAAAAAAACATTTTGAAAGGATATGGTTATGATTTACGGATATATTCGTATTAGTACAGGTATGCAGACTTTAGAAAATCAACGATTTGAAATAAATCAATTTGCAGCAAAAAACAATCTTAAAATTGATGTTTGGATAGAAGAAAAAGTTTCTGGAACTATAAATGTCAATAAAAGAAAACTTGGAATTTTATTAAAAAGGCTCAAAAAAGGTGATATTTTAATTACGACTGAACTATCAAGATTGGGAAGAAATCTTATGCAAGTTATGTCTATTTTACAGCATTGTCTTGATATTGATTGTCAAGTTTGGACACTAAAAGAAAAATATAAATTAGGAGCCGACTTACAAAGTAAAGTTTTAGCTTTTGCTTTTGGATTATCAGCAGAAATAGAAAGACAACTTATTTCTCAGCGAACTAAAGAAACTTTTGCTCGTCTTAAGGCTGAAGGAAGACACCTTGGGCGTCCTTTTGGTTTTTCTTACTCTCGTTTAAGGGGAAAAGAATTTGAAATAAAAAAATTGCTAAATAAAAATATACCAAAATCTCAAATTGCTAAAATGCTTGGGGTTGGAAGAACAACTCTTTATCGCTTTATTAAGCAAAATATTACCTAGTTACTTTTATGCTAACAGATTATATTTTTTTACCTCTTGTTAATATTTGTTTTATAAAAAGTGTATAAGTGAAAGGATTAAATAATTATGATAAAAAAAGTAGCTGGAATTTTGGGTGTTTTTTTATTGTCTGCATGTCATGTTGGACAACTTACGACTCTTTATACAGATAACACTTCTTATGATGTTGATGGTGTGAGGTTTGATGCTAACAACAAACCTATTACAGGTTTATACCATAAATATTCTAAAACAATGAGATTAAAAGAAGAAATCCATTATGTTGATGGACTAATTAGTGGTCTTTATTTAGTTTATAACAATAAAGGTAAGATTATTCTTAATGCGCAATATTATGAAGGCCTACCTCATGGTAAAGTTGTTCTATATTATGACAATGGTAAAGAACAAGAAGTTAGCTACTATAATGAAGGAAAACTTGATGGAAGTAGAATCTTTTATTATGAAAATGGTGATTTGCTTAGAAAAGAAAGTTATAAAAAAGGCAAAAAACATGGGTTAATTGAAGAATATTTCCATAATGGAGCAGTTAAACACTCGATTACTTATAATAAAGGAAAGCAAAACGGACCTCAAAGATATTATACCGAAGCAAATAACCTTATTAGTTATTCTGAATTTGTTAAAGGTAAATGCAATGGGGTTACTCAAAGCTTTTACAAAAATGGAAAACCTCAAGTTTTGGCCAAATGTAAAAATGGCAAATTGCACGGAAAGGCTAAATATTTTGATAAAAAAGGTAACCTTACTAATATTATCACATATGATACAGGACAAGAAATTAACAATGTAAAATTTTAAGCTTGCGGTTTTTTGGTATTCTTGTATACTTTCATAAGTTTTTAACAATATTTAATGTAGGTAGAAAATGAATAAATTAAATAATGATATTGATGTTTCTTTTGTTATGTCTGTTTATAACAAAGAGTTTTATCTGCCTGCAGTTTTAGAAGCTTTGGTTAATCAGACGGGCTTAAAAAATCCAGAATTTATTTTTATTGATGATGTATCTAAAGACAAGTCTGTTGAAATTATCAAAGAAAGAATGAAAGACATTAAGAATGTAACAATTGTTGCAAAAGAAAAGAATGAAGGCATTAGCATTACTGTTAACCAAGGTATTATGAGAGCTAAGGGTAAATGGGTTAGAATGCTTGATAGTGATGATATTTTACCTCTTAATTCTACAGAAAAAATGATTGAACTTGCTGATACTCATAATGCTGATATGGTTTATGGTACATTTACTAAAACTGGTAAAGAGCCAATGGATATTGCTCATGAATTTATGAAAGATAATTTTAGTTATAACTATCAAGAAAATGCTCTAAAAGCTGTGCTTAATGGGCGCTTTACTCGTATGGGGCAACTTATTAAAAGAGATGTTTTGCAAAAGGCTGGAGGTGCTGATGAGAGAGTATTTATTCAAGATGAGAGCATTCCTTTAAGAGTTGCTAGACTTGCTAAAGGCGCAATTAAAATGGATGCTGATGTTGTTTTGGTTCCAAGAGAAACTAACAATTTGAGCAAAAACACCAACCAACTTGATAATGATAGATTTTTTGCGCATTACTATGTATTAAAGGATTTTTTAAGTGAGTTAGCTAAAGATGATATTGCAAAGATTTATGAAAAAGCATTATCTGCAAACTGGAAATATGTTAAAAAGAATCTAAAAGCACCATATTTCACAAAAGATTTCTATAGATATTTGCATGCTAAGATATGCAATCTCGACCCTGATTTTAAATACCTTGAAGCAATAGCTGAACGTTTTCTTAAGCTTGATAACGTGCTTCGCTCAAAAAAATAAACTAAAATCAATTTGATTATTCAACAAATAAAAGTTTTACTTAAGCTATTAAGTTTAATTCGTTGATTTTTTGTTTTAAATCAATATCTTTGAATTCTTTTATAAGTATTTCACGATATTCTTCAGCCCATGCAACCATTGATTCTATTACAGGCTTTAGGTTATATCCTATTGCAGTTAGAGTATAATCTACACGTGGAGGAATTTCTGCATATACTTTACGAACCAATATGCCATTTTCCTCTAACATTCTAAGATTAGATGTTAAAACTTTTTGTGTTATATCGCCTAATTCTTTTTTTAGCTCACCAAAACGCTTTGTACCATCCATCAAACACTCGATAATTTGCATTTTCCATCTATCACCAAGCATTTTTATAGTTGTTTCAGCCAAGTTTTTAGAAACTTTTTCCATTTTTTATACCCTTATCTTTATTGCATGTGTAGATAATAATATCACTTTTAGTTCTTTTTCAAGGGGATTTTATATTTAATACAGATAATTTTTCATACTATTTTACAGAGATTATATGTTGATAGATTTAGTTTAATATTGAAGTGTTTTATATTTTTTGTAATATTTTGTTATGTTTTTATATATAGGGTCTTTAGTATGCGAGTTTTGTGTTTTTCATCAGAATGTTATTATATAAAAGTTGATAATCTTTTAGCTCTTGATGTTATTGATATTGAAGATGTAAAAAAGTCTAAAGATTGTGATGCTTTGATTTTAGTTAGTGAAAATGGTTGCAAGCTTTGTTTGGGAAAAGAGTTGTTATCAACAAAATCAAAAGATGATTTTGTAAAAACTAAAGTTGTGTATTATTCATATCCTGCTTTAATTGGCTTTTTTATAAATTTAATAAAGCCGATTAAACGCAAGTTTTATATCAAAAACAACCAAAGTTTTAGAGTTAGATTTGATAAACTATTAGAAGCAAATTTAACAAGAGGCGAGAGAAATAGAGATAATGCTTATCAATGGACCAATAAAAAATGGCAAATAAGTAAAGAAGAAGCTAATAAAAGATATAATGATTTATATAATTCATTAAAAGAAAATGGCTATGATGAAAAAAGCCCGATGATTGTGATGATTAATCGAAAATTTGGGATAAAAGACCAAATTTTACAGGGACATCATAGAATAGGAATATGTAAAGAGGTTGGAATTAGTGAAGTTAATATATGCTTTTGGTCTACTCCAATCTCTTTTAGTTTTTTTAGATTGTTTTTGAAAAAGAAAGGATAAGCCATGAAAATTATGCTTGTTCGTGACAGAAATGTCTTAAACACAAATTGGTTAATTTATTTTGCAAATTTACTTGCTGAGCGTGAGCATGAGGTGTTGATTGCTTGTGACACATATTCTAAATTAGGAAAGATGGCGCCACAATTTAGTCTACATAAAAATGTTAGAGTTTGCAATTTAAGTGGTAAAGTTGATAATAAAATAATTGATTTTTATCATAAGGTTAGAGCTAAACTTATACCACCCTATTTTCGTTTTAACAAACTGATAAAAGATGAAAATCCTGATGTATTAATTTGCTATTTCCCAACAGATTTATTTAATGTAACACGTTTTCAAAATCATAATATACCAATTATTCAAATGTTGCATGGAAGACCTAGTCTTGTTTTGAATAAATATTTGAATAAACCTAGTTTATTAAACTTTTTTTATAAAAAAAGTTTTAAGAAGATAAATACTTTTCATGTTCTAATTACATCTTTTAAGTTTGATATAAATGAATGGTTTGAACCAAATAATATTGAAACAATAGCCAATCCTGTTGAACAAGTAGATGATAATGAAATTGCTAATTTAGATACAGAAAAGAAGAAAATTATTTATATTGCTAGAATTGAAAGAAACATTAAACAACCTCATGTTTTGGTGGAAGCGTTTAATAAGATTGCAAAAGAATTTCCTGATTGGAAAGTTGAGATTTATGGACTTCGCAAATATCCTGATTATGATAAGGAAATTAATGATTATATAGACAATAATGGTCTTAATAATCAAGTGTTTATGATGGGCTATAGTGAAGACTTGCCGTCTATATACAAAAGCGCAGATATTCATGCTTTTCCAAGTAATTGTGAAGGGTTTAGCCTTGCTATTGCAGATGGGATGGCTTATGGGCTTCCTCATGTTGGATTTAAAAAATCACCATCTATTAATGAAGTTATTATTGACGGTCACAATGGATTTTTAGCAGATGATATTGATGATTTCGCAGATAAACTAAAAACACTTATGCTTGATAAAGACCTAAGAGTTAAAATGGGTAAAAATGCTCATGATGATATGAAAGATTATGCACCTAATATAATTATTGATAAGTGGGAAGAACTTATCAATAAAGTCACAACATCAAACAAATAAAAAAAAGAGCCCTTAAAAAAGGGCTTTTTTCTTATTTTGAAATCACTTCTCCAAGTTGAGTTCCCATTTTCACTGGTAATGATGGAGCTAGGCCTTTGGCTAGTTTTACTTTTTTATTTTCAAAAACACATACTGCAGTGCTTCCTAACATAAAACGACCTAGCTCTGAGCCTTTTTCTAATATGATATTATCTTTTTGGTAATCATATATTGTTATTTCTTTTCCACATTTTGGGGCAACTGTGCCGGCAAAAACAGTTGCAATACTTGCAACAATTGTTGCACCAACTAAAACTACAGCAAAACGCCCTATTGTTTCATTGTTAAAAAAGCATATAACTCTTTCATTTCTAGCAAAAAGATTATCTATATTTTTCGCAGTTAGTGGACTTACTGAAAATAAATCTCCTGGAACAAAAACCATTTTTTCTAACTTTCCAGTAAATGGCATATGTACCCTATGATAATCTTTAGGTGATAAATATATTGTTGCAAATGTACCATTTTCAAAGATTTTACTATCTTTAGGATTTCCACCTAATAATGCTTCAAGGCTATAATAATGCCCTTTGGCTTGCAAAATTGCATCTTTATAAATTTCTCCTAACTCGCTTATACGTCCATCTGCTGGCATTGCTAAAGCATTTTTATCTTCAACAATTGGACGAGCTCCAGCTCTTAATTCACGAGTAAAAAACTCATTAAATGTTTTATATTTAGCTGTTGATTTTATTTTAGCTTCTGCCATATCAACATGATAATATTTAACGAAACTATCAATTAGAAAGGTTGTTGCCTTCCCCATTTGGCTTGATGCCAATACGCCAATACTTCTTGATAAAAATTTCTTTGGTAAAAAATATTGAGATGTTACTTTAATTTTGTCAGTTAAAGATGTCATTTTAAACTCCTTTTCTAATATCTAGTTTAAGAAGATAACAATGCTCTTTTTCTTTGTCAATAAATTTGAAATAAAAAAAACTCCCAAGCATTAAGCTTAGGAGTTTTTTTGAAGTTTTAAGGTTTCTTTGACTTAAAAGTTCTTGTTGAACCATCTGGCGCAGTAAGAGTTAATGTGTATAAATCTGATGAGAATTTTGTTTCATACCCATCCATCTTTGAACAATATTTACCATCTACCATATTTTTCCAGCCGATAGCTTTACAAGTTGTAACATCTATACCGGAAACAAGTTCATTGTTTTCTTTGTACCAGTATATTGCATTTGATGTATCAACAGCTCTTGCTAGGCGATATTGTCCTTTCTTTTCAATTGCTGCAGAGTTAAATCCTGAATAGCCACTTTGAGTGTATGTAAAAGATGCTGGATAATACTCATCATATTCACATATTCCCCAATCATAACCTTGCTCATAACGAACGATTACACATTTCTTAGTTACTTTGCTTGATACATCAAATACAGCACTTACAAAATGAGATATAATTCGCCCATGCGCAGGTATTGTCTCATCATCAGGAGTTAGCGTGTTGTTTTCTTTTAGATTTAAAATGGTTATAACAGCTGAAGTAAAACTCTTGCTTGCAACAATTAGGTTTCCTTGAGTTGTTAAGGTTGATGTTTTTTCATTATTTTTTGATGTGCTCGTATCATAGCTAAAAGCACTAGTCAAATCATAATTAAAAACCTTATCATCTAAGCTAAAAGATACCTCATATGATGGATAAACAAAACTATCATCAAAAGATGTGCTTGAATTTGAAAAAGTTACCTTTTCCTGAATTTCTTTTTTAAGAATATTCCAGTTATCTTTGCTTAAATCTTCTGTTTTGTTTGTGGTGGTCGTTAGTTTTTTAGTAAAATCAAATGACGACACCTCAAGAGTTTTGTTTTTTTCCGAAGAAAGACCAATATTGAGTGCAGGAGATTGATACTTTGTAGTCTTTTTGCCTCCTTTGCTCCAGATTTCATTTCTTTCAAGAATTAAGGTTAATGAATTATCTGAAATCCATTCGTAACTTTGGTTATATGTTACATCAAGAAGCTCATCGGCATCATTTAGAACTACTTTTAAGTAATCAATATTTAGACTTTCTGTTCCATCTTCTGAAGCGTAATTTACCATCCAATCAAACGAAAATAACAAATCTACTTTGTATTCATCCGTTTTATCCTTAGAGAGCGAGGATTTAGCATCAATAAAATCTATCGAATTTATTGATACAAAAGGTAACATTACATCAAAATTAGGATTATCGTTGGTGTAAACCTCATAATAAGCCTTGGCAGTGATTATCTGACCATCATCAAAACTAAACTCTTTATCGTATGTGTAAATAGTTGGAGATGAAGAGTTAGAATCTTTGTCTTCTTTGCTTGTTATATAAGTTGGTGTTGCGTCCTCATTTGAATTAATGGGAATCACATCATCTCTTTTATAAAAAACAATCTTTGCCTTGGGTGTATAGGTCTTTATCGCACCTTGATAATTGACACTAACTGTTTGAGCGCACTCATAGATTAGTGTATCACCTTTTGAAGTTTCGCTCCAAAGGTAAGTGCTCTTTACAATTGGAGAAATTGAGCCAGTAATATCCATGGGATCTTGACCAGCACAACAGCTTAAGAACACAATACTCATAATTCCTAGAACTATGAGTTGAATAACATTTTTTCTTTTTGTTTTCATATACATTTATTTTTTTGATTATTACTCTAGACAAATAAACCTTTAATTTATAACAATAAATAGCATAATTTAGTTACACAATAAGATTTTTTCGCACGTATTTTATTTATTTACAAATAAAAAATCAAGAGTTTTTTGTCTTTACACGCGCTTTTTGTCTAAAAAAATATTGACAATATTATATTTTTCTTATAGATATAAACTGCTTAAAAAATTATTATCTAAAATTTAATGCTTATGTTGTACAATGAAATTAAAGAGCTTCTTCTCGACAGATCAAGGAGGCTTACGAGTGATGAAGCGAGAGACATTCTTGCTACCTGGAAGCAAAACCCTCTCTGGTACCAGAGTTTTCTTAGAAACATAGATGCTTCTATAGCGTTAAAAAGATATGAAGATTATAATGAAATTGATAATCTTCATACTTTTGTTCCATCAAAGGTAAAGGTTGTTGCACCTTTTATTGCTGAAAAGTTTTTATCTCTTAACTCTTCTGTTGTCAGCAAAGAATTCTTTAGTGTTCTTAGTGATTTATCACTTCGATCAGAAGAAGCTAAGGCACAAATCTATGCTTGGCCATATTTGAATGAGGAGCTTATTTGCTACCATTCCTATGGCTTGGTTATGGAAATTATCCAAAGTTTTTCCTTTGTCTTTAACTTTGAAGAAGATACAGACGGAAAAATGTTTGATAAAATTCTTAATTTCTTTGAGGATAGCCAGTTTGAAAGAACAATTTTTGCTGTTGCAAGCTTTAATATCTCTGGATACATTGAAGTTTTGTCATCTAATGAAAACAGCGATCCTATTAAAGGCATTGAAGTGATTGGTTTTTCAGAGCATTTCTTTGAAGGATTTGGCGCAGACTACTGTACCTTTAGAAAAATGTTTATCACCTATGTTTCAATGGTGAAAGATTTAAAGAAGGACTTTATCCGTGATGTAAACAAAACTTTGGGAATTTTCCCTTATTAGGTGAAAAAGACACTAAAAAAGCTGGGTTTCCCCAGCTTTTTTTTTATATTTTATTGCAACTCAAAGGCGCAATATATGTTTTTTAATAATGAGGTTCTGTTTAAGACAGATTTTATACCTTGAGATGTAATAGAAGCATATTCAGGAATAAAAACCCCTTTAACATCTTTATCATTTACAGCATCTTCAAGCTCTTTTAGAGATGTTGCTTCTTTATAGCCTTTGATGTTTTTTATAACCTCTTCTTCTACTTTATTTGCAACATGATAGATTTTATACTCATGTACAATACTATGTGGGCGAGCCATTACTGTTTGTAGCATAATAGTCTCTATTTCATCTCTATTAAAACGTTTTTCCATAATCTATCTCCCTTGGTCATTTGTTTTTGTTTGAACATTTTGATACTCTTTTTTGGTTAGATGAATACATTTTATTTGTTTTCTTGATTCTTCATCTATACATTTTGGTTTAAGAGCTAAATCAATGAAAGGCGCTACAGAAGATTCTGGCACAGTTACCATTGATTCTGGAGAAATCCTCATTAACGATGCATTAACTAAGCTACTAACGATACTACCTTTTCCTTTGCAATCCATAGAGCTAAGTAGGCTATCTGCAATAGCATTTGCTTCAGTTTTCTCTTTAATTTCATTGATATTTACAAATGTTATATCATTTTTTTGCAGACGTTCTAAGTCACTTTGCTTTACACTAAAGTCTGTTAGCATTAATGTTCTTTGAGTGTCCTTATCAAAGAATACATGAGCAAGTCCTATGCTTTCATCATCTATATTATTTAGCGCAACTGTTGTAACAAAATATCTATCATGACTGCCTTCTGCTATAGCAAGAGCATCTCTATCTGTGCAAAGGGCTTTAGCTGTCTCAGGAACACTCTCTTTACTAAGTTTTTTAATATTAAAATCTCTGGTTTGTTTAATCATTAATGATGACATAAACTCACGAACTGTAACTAGCTCTTCACGTTTGTCTTCATCAATGCCATCTTTTTGTTCAATTACTAACCTTTTTATCGGTTTTTCAATTAAATTATCTTCGCTTTGATAATCTGTATTGAAGTTTGGAACGGCAATCATTCCACTTAATTCATCATCATTTGCCAAAGATTTTAAGGCTAAATCCAAAGCTTCATCATCAATTACGTCTGACATTGAATAATTTTGGTTATATTCATCATTAATTGATTCTATAAGCACTGATTTTACGCCACTTAATGCGTAGTCTGGAAAATCTTCCGGTTTAGCATTGAATGTATCTTCGATGCTATCTTTTCCATGATAGCCTGCAAATTCAAATTTAAGACCTTTAGCTATTTCTATAAATTGAGACCATGCTTCATCTATTTTTTGAACAGTATCTTCTTTATTGGCTGCGCCTTTTAATTTTTCGCTTAAATCATCTGGATAGAACATTTCATGTAATTTACTTAAAATTTCTTGTCCAAAATCTGTACCTTTGGTTAGGGCTTTTGCCCTATCCATAGTTTTGATAGCTTTTTCTTGCTCTGATTTCACATCAAAGTCTGACATATAATCTTCGCCAATGCCAAGACTATCTAAAACAGACGCATCCGAACTTCCTTCTAATTTATCAATTTTTGAATGTTGATATAGCTTAAATACATAACGCAAGTCAACTACAGCTCTGTTTGCTAAATAATCAGTATAACCTGATGCTAAGCTTTCATCTTCTGCCATTGCTTGAATTAATTGATCTGCTTCATATAACAAAGAACCAACGGCAATTCCTGTTTTTATGGTTCTATCAATATGTTTGATATTAAACTTTTCTTCTGCAGGAATTTCTTTCTTTTCTTCTTCTGTTAAACCAACCTCTCTAAAATATTTAACTTGAGCACTTAATTTGGCAGGATTGGTTTCATAAGCTTCTTGGTTTAACATATGAACATAATATGCTGGTGATCCTGTTAAATGCTTTAAGGTTCTTGAAATAAAGTCTTCTTTTTGAGGGTTAGAGATTGTTCTTGTATCAATACCTGCACCTTTACGAGAAATTTCTGGACGACTATCTTCTCTGGCACTCATACCCATATTATCTTGTGCTTGGTTACCTGTTGCAAGATACATAAATGTTTGAGGAATTGCACTTCTTTCAAAAGTATATTCTTTATCATCACCACCTGATAGTTTTAATCTATCAGCTCCTGGCTCTGACATAAATGCTTCAACAGAAAGCAATCCTTCACCTTCTGGAAGTCTATTGTACTCATCAAGGATAACTATACGTCCAAAATCTGGATGATCTGGATTTAGGGCATTAATTAATGGACCATTTGATGTACCAATACCAATTGAATTAGAAGTATCTTTATCATAGGTAATATTTTCCATTGCCATAAATTTATCGCAAACCATTTCGATATAGTCTGGAGATTCGTTAATTGATGTCCAGTCTATTGAAATACGAGTTTTACCATTTTCTCTTTTTTCTTGAGAAACGACACTATCACCTTGGCTATCTACACCTAATGCATTTACAAGATATGCTAATGACTCTGAAGATAATTCACCACCTGTTTTGTGTAAATATGTAAGGTGAGCATCAATTTTATTTTTCTTTGCAACTTTATTTACCCCAATTTCAGTTCTTTTATATACTTGTTCAGGGTCTTTTAAGTTTTTACACTCAAGAACTATTGCACCTTTTTCATGAAGTAAGCGTCCTATTGCTTTCATCAAATATGTTTTACCATTACCTGGTGCACCAATTGCTGTGTATGCATAACTCTTAGTTTTAGTAGAAGTTCTTCGTTCATCCAACCTTGTCATAATTTCCACCATATCAGGTAAAAGGTTTGGGTCTGACACAACTTCTCTTATAAATCTACCATAAATTTGTTCTGTTGTTTCATCTCGCATTGTAGGAACATATAGAGGTTTTTTATCATCGGCGAGCCACTTTACCTTTATAACTTCACGTTCTTTACCATCAAGGCCTTTTACAACTTCTTTTTTAAAACCTACAGGAATTGGATACTTTTTTGTTCCTATTTTATGTAAATACACCTTACTCATGGCCATCTCCTTTTTTTTTTATATCTATATGACTTATTTTATCATATAATTTTGCTTTATACAATAAATTTATTAGTAAAAACGTCCAGTCCTTTCTACCTTTGACATTTGTTGTACACTATCTTTTATTAATTTTTGCTTAAGTTCATTAGTTTGAGGTTCTTTTACTTTACTTATTTGCATTCTTTTTAATAAAATTTCAGAAATTTTTTCACCTAAAGGTTTATTGTCTTCAAATATTCCCTCAACGCTGTCTATTTGTGTTGAACCTTCGGCTTTTTTCTTATTAAGGAAACTTCGCATATAATTATTATCATTTGTTCCTGTAAAGAAGAAATCAAACGTTAATTGAGGGTTACCATTTAGTAAAATTTCTAAACACTTATCACCATCTCTATATGTATAGTCTCCATTATAACCATCAGTTAATGCAAATATATGAGTAAATCCACATATATCTGATGGTTTTTTAGCCATATGGTCAGTTACATCTTTTAGTCCCATTTCTAAGGCAGGGAAAATTGAGTCATTACAACCACTAGAGCCAAGTGAATCTAAGTTTTCAGCAATTTGTTTAGTTGTCATTCCTGGAATTGCAATAGGAAGAGCATCTGAACGATGACTATCACCCATAGCATACACAAATACATTTACTTCTTTTATTTTTCTTGATGCTTCATAAAGTATGCATGCTGTATTTAATGCACTTTGGAAAGGGGCTCCGTACATAGAACCGGAATCATCTAGTAAAATTACAATATTACTTTCTTGAAGCTCTACTTTTTCAATTAATTCATCTTTGCTATATTTTCTTTTACTTTTGAAACGATTAAAATCGTCTACACTTAAGCTAGGATCTCCTGTTCTAATTTTTTTCATTAAATTTATATGAGATCTAACGTCTAGAGTACTTGCACCTCGCTCTGGAGTTAATGTTTTTACTTTTTTTACTTGCTGCCTACCATTTTTTAAGCTATCTAACTTCTTTTGAGTAATTAATTTTTCAATTAAAACTCTAACTTTTGCTATATCATCTGCAAATGGAGTAATACGTTTCATGTAGCCATCAAAAGTACCTTCATATAATTCTCTTCCTACAGATGAACCACCATATGATGGCTTGCCAAGATCTGATGCTTTCTTTTTACCTTGTTCGGATTGAGCAAGATATTCTTCTAGACTCATAGTTCTGCCTGTTGCTTCCTCAGATCTTTGCTTTTTATTATTTTCATTTTCCCTTTCAGGTAATTCTTCTTTTGACAGAGTTTCTTCTGCTTCTTTTGCTAATTCATCAACATTAGAGGCTTTGTCGCTGATTTGTTCTTTTTGTTCTTTTGTTAATTCACCTTCTCCAGGTTTTTTATTTTGTTCAATTTTAAACTGATCGCTTGATGGATAACCGTTTTCATCAACATTATTAGGATCTATGCTACTAGAATTTGGTGATGAAGAGTTCCCTCTTTCTTGAGATTGACCACTTTGACCTTGTCCTTGAGAGTTTCCGTCATTTTCTTGACTAGAACTTCCTTGACTTTGAGAATTTCCATCGTTTCCTTGACTTTGGCTTTGACCTTGACTTTGTCCACCTTGTCCTTGGTTTTGGCTTTGACCTTGCCTTTGGTTCTGCTCACTACTTTGTTCACTTTGTTCTTGACCTTGGCTTTGGTTCTGCTCACTACTTTGTTCACTTTGTCCTTGACCTTGGCTTTGGTTCTGCTCACTACTTTGTTCATTTTGTCCTTGACCTTGGCTTTGGTTCTGCTCGTTTTGACTTTGCTCCCCACTTTGTCCTTGCCCTTGACCTTGACCTTGGCCTTGACTTTGGTTTTGCTCGTTTTGACTTTGCTCCCCACTTTGTCCTTGACCTTGTCCTTGCTCTTGACCTTGGCCTTGTTGTTGACCTTGACCTTGCTGTTGACCTTGTCCTTGCTCTTGACCTTGGCCTTGTTGTTGTCCTTGATTTTGCTGCATTAGGCTTTGAAGCATCTTTGATTGTTCGAAGCTTTGTTCTACATTTTTTTCCGCTTCTTTATATATTTCGTCCATATGGTGGGCCACAAACATATCAAAAAACTCATCTACGAGCTTACATCGTTCTTTACTTAACTTTGTCATACGTAGAGAATAAAGACCAGGGTTGCTCTCTTTTAAGATAAAACTTGGCTGTTTTTCTTCAAATTTGAGACAAATATCCTTTATTCTATCAAAAGCTTCTGCAGCCCCCATTTTCACACCTTTTTCATCTCTTCCATCTAAAAGTTCTGGATATAGATGTAGAGAGTGAAGCTCTTTTTCTTGGCTCAAAATATCGTTATTCATAAAAAAAGTATTTCGTGCAATATCTTTTACATGCTGAACTCTTTTTTCTGCTGATGCATCTAATTCTTCTCTTGCTTCTTTTAAGGTTTTGGAGGCTAAGAACTTCTCACCTAAATTAATTACGGTTTCTAGCTCGTTTAAATGCGCTTTATCATAATCTCCACCAAAATTTACAGAAAATCTATTGGCAAACATATTTTCTAATTCATCTAAAAATCTATAGCGATATTGATATTCTATTCTTTTTCTTTCTGCTTGTTTGGCTGCTTTTAACCACCCTTCATCATCTTTTGCATTACTTTTTTCATCTATTTCTTTTACTAAATCTTCTTGCTCTTTTTTGATTTGTAGCATTTTTGGGGTTTCTACAAATTGTGTACCTTGAGAGTGAGCTATTTCATGATTTATGGCTGTTGCAGCTGCATCTGTTCCGCAGACCAATGTCCATAACATATCATCAATGATAACATTTTCAGATCTATCAAAACAGTAGCTAATGTTTGGATATCCCATTTCTGACCACATAATTTTTGTTTCAGGATTATCCACACTTCTTTTTATTATATATGCATGTTTTTTTAATTCTTTTTGCATATATGAGGAGTTTTCTATTCTCTTCCATAGGGTTGATTGAGACAAACGTCCAAAATAATGTCTTGGATCCCAAGATTGTTGAATTTCAGGATGAGCTGCTAAATAACCAAGTGCAATACCCCAGTAAAGTTGCGATTTTTCATCTTTTAAACTTAACGGAGTTTTTATATCACCCGTTTTTAAGAAATGCTCAAAGTTTTCTTGGTGAGAGGCAAAAACGTCTAATTCTTTAGATGCATCAAATTCTTTTTTTAATTCATCAAAAAGTTTATTAATTTCTTCTATTTTTAAATTTTCTATAAAATTTTGATTCAAAAATGCCTTTGAAAAGGATATACGTATTTTGTTAAGATTACGTTCAGTAATTTCTTTTATATGATAAATCTTAGCTTCTTCTTTTCTTTTTGATAAATCAATAATAGACATCTTTTTCTCCTCTTTTTTTATCTATATTTATTATATTACCACAAAAAACCCTTCATTACAAGACTTTTTGCATTCAGATATTGGTAAATATTTTTTATCCTTGACTTCAATTTTAAAAGATTGTTATCTGAGCTTATATGATTTTTTATTAGAGGATACATATGAATACTTTATATTTAGTAAAAAATTATTTATGTATAATTGCTTTATTTTTTATATCAACACTATTTAGCATTAAATATAATGCAGATATTTTTCTTGCTAATTTGTGTGTTTCCATTTTATTTATCATTTGTTCTAACCTATTTAACCAGAATACAAAAGAGAGAATCTATCAATTAATTATTGGAATACTTATTCTTTGTTTTAGTCTTTTTCTTAACACAAAAATCTATGTGGTACCATTGTTTTTGATATTCATGGGAGGAGTTTTTTGCTTTAATTCAAATAGAGATGATGTTTTTTTTGAAAAATTTATTATTTTTATAGCAATTTTCTTTAATTTATCATTTATATCAACCTCTAAAATAATGGAAGTTCAATATGATTTTCCTTCTTGCTATAATTATATTGAGTACATTTTAGAAAATAATTTCATGTTTTGGCGTGAAAACCCTCTTTTATCAAGACCTAGCTACTCAACCTATCACCCTATTTTACACTTCTTTTTGGCGGCTATTGGCATTAAATTGGGTACTTTTTTTACTAATTCAATAGAGGCAGCTAATGAAGGTGTGCAAATTTTTACATTAGGCTACATGCTTTGGTATTATATAATTTGCTCTAAAATATTAAAATTATTTGATATAAATGGATTATCATACAGAGGGCTTCTTTTATTTGTTTGCTTTTTTCCATTATATAATGCAATTTCTGGATTTATAAATAATGATGCTCTTTTACTGCCTTTGCAGGCCATGGTTATATATTATTCGTCGCTATATCTAAAAACAAACAAAAAAGAAAACCTGTTTTATATATTTATCTTCATTACACTTTCTTGCCTTGTTAAACTATCTGGAATACTTATGCTTGGAGGTGTTTTTTATATTCTCTTAATCGAATTTTATAATAATAGAAATAACGAAACTTTTTTTAAGATTTTTAAGTTTTTAGCTTTAATTTTGCTTGGTATTTCTATTTGGCCATTATATCAGTATTTTGTATTAAATTACTCATTTTATGCTGTTCCACCTCAAACACATTTAAGTTTAGAAGAGTATTCGTTTTGGGAGAGATATTCTCCTTTGAAAGCTTTTTTCTATGATAGGATGTTTTATAATGATTTTGGAAGCAATCTTTGGGAAACAATGACAAAAACAGCTTTGTTTGGGCAATGGGACTTTTCATACAAAGGTGCTAAGATAATGTGGCTAATAAAACTAATGATTGTTTTATATAAAATAATTATTGGTATATCTTTAGTTAGTTTTATTCATATTAGTATTAAAGAATATAAAAATAAATATATATGGCTTTTGATATGTTTAATCCTTAGTGTATTATGTGGTCACATATTATTTAGCATAAAACACCCTTATATGTGCAATCAAGACTTTCGCTATGTTGGAATTTTAGCTTTACTTATGAGTTGTATAATTGGAAAATTTTTAACAAAAGCTCCTAAACGTATTCAATATACTGTAAATATTATTATCATATTGTTTGCAATTGTTTCACAAAGCGTTTGGTGGTATATTTCTTTATAGTGGATAAATTGTTCTCTTTATTGAATATTTATTGATGTACAAGTATTTTAATTCATAGTTTTCATTTATATAAAGTGGATTAAAAAACATGTGGCAACCTGTATTAATGATAAATGGTTTTATTATATTTGTTATCGGGATTATGATGTTTATCCCCGGCTTTGCTTTATATTATTATACAGGAACTCCTGATTATATATTTATACAAAGCGGTATAGCTTCTATGTTTTTAGGAGGGTTGCTTTTTTTAGCAAACTATGGAAAAATTGAAAAAATTTCTATTATCCAAGGTTATTTAATTACTGTTTTTTGTTGGTTTATTCTCCCTTTTATTTGCTCCCTTCCTTTATATAACAACGGCTCTATACATACATATACTAACGCTTTGTTTGAAGCAACATCTGGAATTACTGCAACAGGTGCTACAATATTAAACAATGCAGAAGGTGAACTTAAGTCTATTTTATTATGGAGAGCTATGTTAAATGGACTTGGAGGAATTGGTATTGTTATCTTTGCGGTTGCTTTAATGCCATTTTTGGGTATTGGCGGAATGCATTTATTTAACAAAGAAAACTCAGATACAGAAGACAAGTTTTTACCTAAAGTTCGTTATATCGCAAAAGATATTATTATAACATATGTGCTACTTAATATTATTTGCGCAGTTCTTCTTAATTTGGCTGGAATGAATAAATTTGATGCAATTGCTCATGCCATGTCAACGATTGGTACTGCTGGGTTTTCTACAAAAAATAATTCAATTAGTTTTTTTGACAATAAAATGATAGAACTGATTATTGGTAGCTTTATGGTTATAGGTGCTCTTCCTATTACTTATTTAATTTTAGCATTTAAGAGAAAAACGATTACATCAATAACATCTAACGCGCAAGTTAATACTTTTTTGAAACTGTTAGTTTTTTATATTGTTGCTCTAACTATTTTCTATGCTAATTATGCAAGTATTGAATACTCGAAAGCTTTTAGGTATGTAGCTTTTAATACAATTTCAGCAATTACAACAACAGGACTTACTTCATCTAACTTTGTTGCATGGGGGAGCTGGAGCTTTATTGTCTTTATGATTTTTTATATGCATGGAGGATGTACAGGCTCAACAACAGGCTCAATTAAAATATTTAGATGGCAAGTAATTAGTGCTTTTTTTAAGAAAAACTCTATAAAATCATTATCACCAAACCAAATTGCTGTTATGAAGATTAGCGATAAAATAATTAATGAAAATATTGTTTCATCTGTATTTGTTTTGGTGTTTGGATTTATTTTTTCTATTATATTCCTTTCTCTTATTATTTGCTTAACTGGCATTGATTTTGCAACATCAATTGGTGCTGTTGTTGCTTGTATAACAAACTCAGGTATTGGATTAACTGAAGCAATAGGACCAAATGGTAGTTTTTCTGAATTTAGCAATTTTGTAAAATATATTTTATCTTTTGCAATGATTTTAGGAAGATTAGAAGTAGTTTCTGTTATTGTATTACTTACTAAGATAAAACTACCTTAATATTTAATAAAAATGATGTTTAAAACTTATCCTTAATATAAAAAACTCTTGCTATATATAAAAATATATTTTATAGTGCATGTGGTATTTGTTTATTAATATGTTTTAGAAATGGCAACGATGGTGTTAAATGATTGATAGCATAGAGTTTTTCCATCTTGAACCATACTAAAAAAATCAGCATAAAGACAACAAATATTACACATAAAGCTTAAGGGATTAATTAATCAAAAATAACAAATATCTTTTTTAAGCTTTTTAAATAGGATTTTAATTAGATTATATATCGCTTTAACCAAACGGAGCGATAATTATTAGATAGGAAATACATAGTTATGAAAAGAATGTTAATTGATGACACACAACCAGAAGAAACACGTGTGGTTATAGTAGATGGAAACAAATTAGAAGATGTTGAGTTTGAAACTAGCTCAAAAAAACAAATAAAAGGTAATATTTTCACAGCAAAAGTTGTTAGAATTGAACCCTCATTGCAAGCTTGCTTTATTGATTATGGTGGGAATCGACATGGATTTCTTGCTTTTGGTGAAATTCACCCTGATTACTACAATGTTTCAAATGAAGTTAAACAAGAAATAGAAAAAGAAGTTGATGAAATTATTGAGCGCAAGCGCCAATATCAACTAGAACGCCAAGCAGAACGTGAACGTCGCCGTTTGGAACGTGAACAAAAACGTGCTGAATATGAAGCTCGTATTGCTTTAGAAAAAGAAATGGCTGAAAATTCTTGTAATAATGAAAATGAAGCAACTGATTGTCAATGTGATGAAAATTGCAAGTGCAGAGAAAATGACGGAGAATGCCACTGCAAAGAAAATGGCGAATGTTGTTGTGATGCTAAATGTCTTTGTGATTGCACAGATGATTGTCAATGTGATGAAAATTGCAAGTGCAGTGAAAATGATGGCGAATGCCATTGCAAAGAAAATGGTGAATGTTGTTGTGATGAGAATAACGACGAGTGCCATTGCCCTGAAGATAACATATGCTTGTGCGGTGATGATTGTAAAAGCAAAGAAGATGCTGAGTGCTCTTCTGATGATAATTTTAGTTCAAATGAAAATAGCGAAAATTGCGAAACTACTTTAGAAGATGCATTAGTTCAAGAAGATGAACACCAAGACTGTGATGTTCAAGATGAAACTGAAGAAACTGAGGAAAAAGAAACAAAAAGACCTCGTCGTCGTGGTACACGTTTTCTTGGAAGACGCAATGGCTCTAAAGGAAAGCATAAAGTTTTACTTGAAGCTAGTGGCTTAGAAGATGAATGCATTGCAGAAGATATTAATGAGACAGAAGAAGATTTAGATGAAGACGACGAGAAGTCTCAAAAAATGTATGACAATGATAATGACTGTGATGATGAAGAGTGTGAAGCAGAAGATACAGAACACTATCTTGAAGTACAAAGAAAATTGATTTATGCTAGAAAGCTATATCATCGTTCTACTATTCAAGATGTTATCAAAGAAGGTCAAACAGTTCTTGTTCAAGTTGTTAAAGAAGAAAGAGGCAATAAAGGAGCTGCTTGCACAACTTATTTATCTTTGGCTGGTCGTTATTGCGTTTTAATGCCTAATAGAATTAAATCTGGTGGTGTTTCTAGAAAGATTACAAATGCTAGTGACCGCAAGCGCCTAAAAGATTTAATGAAAGAATTACCATTAAATGATGATATGTCTATGATTATCAGAACTGCTGGTGAAGATAAAAAACGTGAAGATATTATAAGAGATTATAATTATCTTATCCGTACATGGAATCATATTCGTCATAGTGCCCTATCCTCTCAAGTTCCAAGCATTATTTATGAAGAAGGCGATTTAATTAAAAGAGCTCTTCGTGATATGTGCACTAAAGAAATTGGTGAAGTTATTATTGATGGGGATAAAGCATACAAAGCGGCAAAAGATTTTGCAAAAATACTTTCTCCAAACTTGAGCAAAAAAATCAAATGTCGCAAAGCTAATGAAATTCCTGTGTTCCAACACTATCAAATTGAAAGAGAACTTGATAAACTTCATAATCCTATTGTTCAACTTGCAAGTGGTGGTTATTTAGTTATTAACCCTACTGAGGCTTTGGTTGCGATTGATGTTAACTCGGGTCGAGCAACACACGAAATGGACATTGAAGAAACAGCTCTAAAAACAAACCTTGAAGCTGCTGATGAAATTGCAAGACAACTTAAACTTCGCAATCTTGCAGGGCTTATTGTTGTTGACTTTATTGATATGGATGAACCAGCTAATAATCATGCTGTTGAAAAACGTATGAAAGAAGCTCTAAA
>JAZRAL010000024.1:0-29897 GCA_045634545.1 Alphaproteobacteria bacterium
ATGACGATGCAGAAATCGTATATGCATACGCTGCTAGATATAAAGCACAAGACCCCACCCATCCTCGCATAAAAAAAGAAAAAACTCTACAAGAAAAATTAGAACAAACACGTGAAAAAATAAAAGAAAAAAGAAACAAAGAAAACTCTAATTCCGATCAATAAACTAACTTTTAATTCAAAAAAAACGAGGTCTATAACCTCGCATTAAATGGCGGACAGAGTGGGATTCGAACCCACGGTACCCTTTGGGGGTACACACGATTTCCAATCGTGCACCTTCGGCCTCTCGGTCATCTGTCCAAGCAAACAAGAAAATATAACCTATTTTCTCATTTGGCAAGCATTATTTTTTGTACCTTAATTTTCTTGATAACCGATTACTTGATTTATAATCACAAACTCATCATCACCCAAATTTAGCTTGTTTTTTAACCCCTCTTTATCAATATAACCTCTAACAATAGCATTCAGACCTTTGCTTGCAGCATAAATAGAAACATTTTGTGTTGCAGAACCAGCATGGAAATATGAGTAATCTCTATCACTACCAGTATAAATCAAATTCACCGGTGCATTTTTTACAAAATCTTGTTTTGCAATATATTCTTCAACATTTTCATCACTTACTTTAACAAGCGCATTTTTAACGCCGTCATAATTCCAAATTTTTCCCTCATAAACGACAAAAACCTTTAAATTTTGCTTATTTAATGCAGTTGGAATAGTTCTTGTTCCTCTGTCATTAACACCAAATGCGCTCCACAAAATTTCACTCAAAGTTTGTAAATCAACTTCTTTTGAGCTATATATACGAGAAGACTTTCTTTTGTTCATAATATCCATCAAAGGTGTTGAATTATCAACTTTTGGTAACTCTTTAATTTCTTCAGCTCTAGCATTAAAAACAACCAAAACCAACAAGCAAATACAACAAATCAATTTTTTCATAAATTTCACTCCTCAAAAAAATAAGCTACAATATTTGTAGCTATATTTTAATAAAATTACACCAAAATCAAAATTTTATTCCCTGATTTTACCTAAATTTATTTTTAATGGAACATATTTTTCATCATTTTCTATTTTAAGTTCTTTATTCGCCTGTTGTTCCTGCAACATTTTTTGCTTACGTTCTTCAATATTTTTCTTTTGTTCTTCATTATAAGCTTTTCGCTCTTCTTCTAATTTATTCGCATGAAATTCTTTTGCTTTCTCAAAAATAACTTCATCAGTATCTTCTACTTTTCCTGTTAAAAACTTCTTTGCCTTCAAAAATGCACTAATTAGTTTATCCGTACTAATGCTACCCTTGGTTAAATCAATCCACCCTGTAAAATGCCCATTACTTAATAGCTCACTAAAATCAATATAAAATTTCTTTGCTTTCTTTTTCTTCTTTGGCGCCAAAATTTTCTTTAACTCTTCAGCACTTGGAATTCTGCCCAACGCTTGAGCAATTTGTTCTGGAGTAATAATACATTCACTCAAATCAAGCTCCATAATATTAACACCAGTAAAATCAAGCCCCGTAAAGTCAACTCCTCTCAAATTAACTTGTCTTAAATCAATTCTAGTTAAATCAAGTAGTGACAAATTAATTCTTCTTAAATTTAATTTATGTGGATAATAAATTGCTAAATATTCAACCAATGCCTGCAATTCTTCAATTGCAAGTTCATCCATTTTAATATCCATCAAGATGGCATCTTCGATATCAGCATCTCGAAGAATAACACCTTCCATGTTGGCACCAGTAAAGTTTGTACCTTTTAAGGTAGCGCCAGCAAAAATAGAATCTGTTAAGTCTGTATTTGATAAATCTGCTCCAGATAAATCTGCTCCAGAAAAATCAACACCAACAAGTTTTGCGCCACTAAAATTTACATCTTGTAAATTCGCAGCAGAAAAATCAGCTCTAGATAAATCCATTCCGGAAAAATCCGAACCCACCAAATTTTCACCAACATGAAACTCTCCCGTAGCTAAAGCTCTTCTACGAGATAAGATATCATCATTTTTTTCTATTTCATCTGCAATTGCACGCCATGAGTGACTATATTCATAAAGTTTAGCCTCAATTTCACCCTCAACAGCTCTTCCCTCGAGTCTGTCCTCAAGTTCTTCTTCCATAGCTATTCGGGCTAAACCTAATTGTTCATAATATGAACGAAGTTTTTCAAGCCTTTCTGATGATTTACGGACTTTTACTTCTTCTACATCCTCTTTAACAACAGGCTCAAAAGAAATATTACTTTCATCACTTAAAGTAATACTTTCTAAATCATTATTGTTTTCAACACTATCGTCCATAAACTTCACCTTACGATATCATCACATCGACAATTATATTATATTTTTTATAAAAACTCAAGAGTTTAATAAGTACTCAGGTTTCTTTTTACATAAATACCAACTCAACCCAACAGCAGGAACAGACAATAATGCTGTGATAACAAAAAACACAGGCCATGATGTCATTTCTAAAACTTTTCCGGCTGTAGATGCAAATATATCTCTTGAAAAACCTAACATAGATGAAAGAAGAGCATATTGTGTCGCCGTCTGCCCCTTATCACACAAAACAGACATAAAGGCAATAATCACTGTTGTTGCTATACCTGATGATAAATTATCAACCAAAATAGCTCCCATCAACACCCATATATCATGCCCAGCATAATAAAGAAATATATAAAATAAAGTACCTACACCTTGAACCACCGCAAATAACAAAAGCCCTTTTAACAAACCTGTTTTATTAATTATAACTCCACCCAAAATTCCACCAACAATTGTTGCCACCATTCCATACAATTTAGAAATTTTAGCAATTTCAATTTTACTAAACCCTAAATCTGTATAAAATGGATAAGCTAGAGGCCCAAAATACGCATCACTTAAGCGATAAAAACAAACCAAAAGCAAAGCAACAACCCAATATTGTTTTTTAGTAAATTGAGCAAACGGTTCTATTAAAGCATAACGTATAACATTTTTATTATCACCATTTTTATCATTAACTTCAGGTTCATCAGCTAATAACACCCCAATTATTCCAAGCAATAAAAATAAACCAACAATAAAATAAACAACATTCCAAGAATAAAAAGAAGCAAGCCCAATAGCGCCTGCACTAGAAATTATCATACCTATACGATACCCAAGAACATAAACAGTTGCCCCATTTACTTCATCTTTTGTTGTCTTTGCAAACAACTCTACCCTAAAAGCATCTAACACAATATCTTGAGTTGCAGAAAAAAAGCTAATTAAAAAAGCAACGAGAGCCATCAGCTTTAAATTATCATTAGGATTTAACATCGATATAAAAATAATTGAAAGAATTAAACTAAGTTGAGAAAAAATAGCCCAACCTCTTCTCTTACCTAATTTATCTAATATAGGTAAATTAAAATTTTCAACTACAGGCGCCCATAACCACTTAAAAGAATAAGGCAATCTAATCAAAGAAAACGCACCAATTGTGCGATAGGCTATATTAAAATCTTTTAACCACAAAGACAATGTGCTAAACACAAGAGCCAAAGGTAAACCACTAGAAAGTCCCAAAAACAATGTAATTAATAAATTTTTTGAAAAATATACCTTAAATTTTTCACTCATCTTTGATGTTCACCTTTTTATCAACCACATATAATGGTCTATTTTTAACCTCAATAAATATACGACCTATATATTCTCCAAGTATTCCCAATATAACCATTTGGATACCACCAAGTAGCAAAATAAACACTAACAAAGATGCATATCCCGGAACATCAACACCATATATTATTGTCTTAAAAATAATAAAAATAGCATAAAGCATTCCAACAAGAGAAAGTAAAGACCCCAAATATGTCCAAATTCTTAAAGGAAATGTTGTTGAAGCAGTTATTCCATCAAGAGCAAAATTCCATAATTTCCAATAATTCCATTTACTCTGACCGGCACTTCGTTTTTGCCTTACATACTTAACACCACAAGACTTAAAACCAGCCCAACCAAAAATACCCTTCATAAACACATTACGTTCTTTTAAAGACAATATTGCATCAATCACTTTTCTATCAATAAGCCTATAATCTCCTGCATTGTAAGGAATAGGAGAACGAGTCATCAAATTATATATTTTATAAAAAAGTTTAGCTGTCCACCTCTTCAAAAATGTATCACTTTTTCTATCATTACGGATTCCGTAGACCATATCATAGCCTTCTTCCCATTTTTTTACAAAATCTATTATAAGCTCTGGTGGATCTTGTAAATCTACATCCATCGGAATAGCAGCTCTTCCTTTCGCAAAACTAAACCCTGCCATCATTCCATATTCTTTACCAAAATTGCGAGAAAATTTAATAACCTTAATTACAGGATTCTTCTTTGCATATTTCTCTAGCATTTCAAATGTTTTATCTTTTGACCCATCATCAATACATACAATTTCATAGCTATATGAAGGGATTTTTTCTAACACCTTAAAAATCTTATCAAAAAACAAACCCAAACTTTCTTCTTCATTATACATAGAAACAATTATAGATAAATCTGGATTCTTATCTGCTACAATCTGTTTTTTACTCATAATCCCTCACATTTTTTATCGTATACTATAAGTTTATCTTTTTTTTTGATATTGCACAATTTATTTGCCCTTTATTAACAGATTTAAAATATACTAACATATGCTAAATTAAACATATTAGGAAAATATAATGTCTTTTGTAAAATCTATAGCCACCTTTGGTGGATTTACTATGGTTAGCCGAATAACTGGATTTATTCGAGATATGATAATCGCAAACTTTCTTGGCGCAGGCGCTGTATCAGATGCCTTTTTAGTATCCTTTAAGCTACCCAATCTATTTCGAAGCCTTTTTGCAGAAGGTGCTTTTACATCAGCCTTTGTTCCATTGTTTTCCTCAAAATTAGTTTCATCAGGTAAAGACGATTCTATAAAATTTGCTTCATCAGCAATTTCACTTTTAACATTCATACTAATAATTTTTACTATTCTTTTTGAAATATTTATGCCCTATATCGTAAAAATTTTAGCACCAGGATTTGTAACCGATACCGAAAAATTACAACTAACCATTGAGCTATGTCGTATTACTTTCCCATTCTTGTTATTTATTTCTATCGTATCATTCCAAGCTGGTATACTAAATTCTTTTGAGCGCTTTGCAGCTCCCGCAGCAGCACCTATAATCTTAAACCTCTGCATCATAATTTCTGGTCTTTTATCTGTTGTTTTACTTGATATGCCTGTATACGGAATGGCTTGGGGTATAACTATCGCCGGAATAACCGAAATCATTTGGTTAAGATACTTTTTAACCAAAGAACACATCAAAATAACCCCCAATTTCCATATTATTGAAAACTTTAAAAACCAAGAAATAAAAACCTTATTTAAACGTATCGCACCAGGTATTGTAGGTGCAGGCATCTACCAAATCAACATGGTAGTAGACACCATCCTTGTATCACTTGTCTCAAGTGGCGCGGTATCTTGGTTATATTATGCCAACAGATTACAGCAACTCCCTCTTGGAGTAATAGGCGCAGCAATAAGCGTCGCTTTACTTCCTTTACTCTCAAAAAAGCTAAAAGCAAACGACATCACAGAAGCAAGACACACTCAAGACAAAGCAATCTTTTACGGCCTAGTTATGTCTCTGCCTTTTGCCGTAATGTTTATATGCCTTGCCGATTCTCTCATTGCACTATTATTTGAACATGGACGATTTACATCATCAGATACAATAAAAACAGCAAACGCCCTAAAAGCTTATGCAATAGGCCTTCCTGCTTATGTTATGGTAAAAGCGCTAACTCCAAACTTTTTTGCAAGAGGAGATACAATAACCCCCGTAAAATATAGTTTCGTAGTCTTTATAACAAACCTAACATTAAATTTAATTTTAATGAAACATTTAGGACATATAGGAATTGCTATCGCCACCTCTATTTCTGCTTTTGTATCTTTATACCAATATATACACGGACTAAAAAAACGAGATTACTGGAAATTTGAAAAACCTTTAATAAAACAAATTAAAAATACTATTTTATGCACCCTCGGTATGGGAATAATTATTTTCAGCTTACAATATATATTAAATACCTACCTTCCAGAAAAAAGTATCTACCTATTAATCCTCAAATTGGCATTAATTGGCACATTAGGTCTTGCAACTTTTTTGATTTTAGCTAAAATAACTGGCATAATAGATATCAAATCTATAATCTATGGTATGTTATCACGGAGAAAAAAGGTATGATTAGTAAGTTAAAATTATTAGCAAAACGCCTAGTGGGTAAAGTAGTTTATACTTACACATATCTAAAAAACACAACCTATATAAAATTAAAAAAAATCAAAAAAAACAAATCTTTCCTAGACTTACTTATTTCGATATTTAAACAGTGGAAAACAAGCTCATTAATTTTTCTTGGTATAATATTTGTATATTATGGTCTTGGCGCATATATTAGCTCAAACATAAACAATACTCTAAATCAAAACATAAATATTGATAAAAAAAATTCTAGATATGCTACACATTATTTAATACACACACTAAAATCTCAAATAGATGATGCTCCGTGGACACCTTCTCTTCCACTAATTTTTCCAGCCTCAATTCTTGATAACCTTCCAAATTTTCAATTAGGCTCCAAAAATGCTGTCCGCTATTTTGTAAAAAAAATGTCTGCAATTTACCTTGATCCATCACTAAAAGATTGCGGTCAACTTTTAGATTACCCTGCAAACATATGGCTATTCTCTCAAGACAAAAACGATAAATTATCGCCAGGTTCAGCAAAACAATACCGAAAAGCAATTGCTAACCTAACAGATTTTTCCAAAAAAGAATGCATTCAACACCCCTTAAGTATTCCAAATTTATTATCACAATTAAATGGAATAAATAATTTACTATCAAAACAACTAACAAAAATTGATAAGCACGCCGTTGAACATAATTCCGATTTATTTGACATCAAAAAAGATGACTTATTTTTCTATATCCAAGGTATATTGTATACTTCCCATTATTATCTTTTAGGATTAAGCAAAGATTACCAAGACCTTATTGTAGAAAATGAATTATATGATGAACTAACAACTACACTAAAAACAATGCAAAAAGCAATAGAACTAAATCCTATGATAGTAAAAAATGCACCACTTGATAATGTATACTCTGCTAACCATTTAATTTACTTAGGATACTACATATCTAATGCTCAAAACCACATAAAAAACATATCAACAACAATAAAAAATAAAGCTCCAAAGGAACTGTTTTTATGATGATTGAATTGCAAAAAATATCAGACACCCAAAAACTAATATTTTTTTCAAAACCACTTCCTATTATAGGCAGTTTTCTAAATATAGATACTTCGTCAACAAATCTAGCTATCGAAAATATAAAAACATCATCCCTTGCAAAAACATTACTATTAACTTCAGATTTTTTATATATTGAAAGCAGTTCAAACAAAACCCTTGATGATTTAACATCATTAAGTCTTGCAGAAATAGATGACTATCCTTTATCGTCACCTCAAAGCATTGCTTCAACCGAAAACATAGAACAAAAAATAATCATCATATTAAACACAATTATATCCCCTTTCTTAAAAAAAGATGGTGGAGATATTAAATTTGAATCTTACCAAAACAACACTGTATACGTCAAATTTTTAGGAAAATGCAATGGGTGCCCTTATGCTACCAAAACATTAAAAGAACGTGTCGAAAAAAATCTTATTCACTATATTCCAGAAATAAGAAAGGCAGAACTTGTATGATAAAAAAAATATTCTACATATTTTTTATTTCCACTATTTTTACAATGCCTTGTTATGCAAAAATCAAAATTAACAAATTTGGTAATGTAACTTATATAGAAAACGCTACAATTCAAGAATTAGAAGAAGTTTTCAAAAAACACAAATACAAAAGATTTAGAGCTCTTGATAACGATTCTTATCCAGCAATTTTTGTAAAAAATCTTCCAATTGATTATGAAACAGTATCATCACAAAAATATAGAAACGAATTATTTATTAGAATTTTAGCTCCACTTGCTCTAAAAATAAATGAAGAAATATCAAACGAAAGAAAAACATTACTTCGCATAGAAGAACAGTTTAAAAAAACACAAACACTAACAGAACAACAAATAGAAAAGCTCAACTTCTTTGCAAAAAAGTATGATTATCACACAAAAGAAAAAGACTTAACAAATAAAATCGTATTGCAGATAAACCACTTAAAACGTCGCATACACACAGTTCCTCCTTCAATTCTTATTGCCGCTGCTGCAATGGAAAGCAACTGGGGAACATCTCGTCCTGCAAGACTGGTTAATAACTTATATAAAGAAAAATTATGGTTCACAACAGAAGGTTTAGAACCTATCGAAAACAAAGAAGATGGTTATCGTTTCAAAATATTTGATAGCCTAATAGATTCTATGAGAAGTTTTGCCCTAACCTTCAATTCAAATATAAATTTTGAACCCGTATGGACTGCAAGATATGATATGGATAAAAGAATTGGAGCAATTTTAGGAGAAAATATAGCATATACACTCTCAAATGCCTCAAATTTACCAAATTTCGTTGGAATTTTAGACTATACAACAGCTTTTTATGACTTATTTGCCATAGATATTGGAAATCTAAAAAGAGAGGAATAATCATGACTATAACAATAACTCCTGTACTATGTAATGAAAAAAATATGGCAAATTATGCCTACATTATAAATAAAGAAAATTCAAAAAATGCGATAATTATTGATGCCGCCGAAGAAAAACCAATATTAGCGTATCTTGAAAAGTTAGACTTAACACCAACACACATCATCACAACTCATCACCATTTTGACCACGTAGAGGGAAATCTAGGTTTAAAAGAAAAATATAATCTAAAAATTATAGCACCTTTTGATGAATTTGATAAAGTACCAGGAGCAGATATCAAAGCAACAGATAATACCTCTTTTACTATAAATGAAATAGAGATTTTGCCAATCCTTGCCAAAGGACATACAAACGGACATATGATATATTATGTCAAAGAGCTTGAAGCTCTTTTTACTGGTGATGTTTTGTTTAATTTGTGCGTAGGAGGACTTTTTGAAGGCACACCTCATCAAATGTTCGAAAGTCTAAATAAAATAAAATCATTACCCAATAACACAAAAATTTTCCCTGGTCATGAGTATACACGCTCATGCATAGAAAAAAGTATGCTCTCGCTCCCAAATTTTGATACATACCTTGGAAAAATGTGCCAAAGGGAACAACAAAAACTAAGCCCAGCAACCCTTGAAGAAGAAAAACAATTTAACCCATACTTAAACCACAAATTATCAATAGGATAAAAAAATGTTTTTTAGTTTAAACAAAAGATTCTTTGTAACAATAATAGCCTTCCTACTTTTATGTTCAGGCGTTTTTCTTATTATATTCGAAAGCACAATCGGAAAAAAAATCCAAACTGAACACAATAAAAATATTACAAGAAACCAATACATTATCGAACTTTTAAATGAAAACATTAATTTACGTAAAAAAATAAACTATCTAGAGCCAGAAAAAGTAATTCAAATAACTAAACAACAAGAGGAATTATCCAGAGAAAAAAACCTAAACGAAGAACTAATCAACTCATATAATGAAGACTACTCATCACTAATAGAAAGTTTAAGAATTATCGGTTTTGGGGCTTCTCTAACTATTTTTTCGCTTATCATTTTATGGTTGCTATTAAGACACTGGGTAATAACTCCTATTGATAAACTAACAGCTCTTTCTGTAGATGTTGCAAACGGCGATTTTTCAAAAAGATTAGACATTCCAAAATCTAGATTTACAGACGAGTTTAACACTTTAATGCACACTATAAACTTCATGCTAAATAACATCGAAACAAACATCAACGAAATTAAAGAAAAAGAAATATTTCTACAAAACATCATCGATGCCATGCCTGACGCTATTCGCATTATAGATAAAAACTACAATATTATTCTTTCAAACAAAGCATATAACGATTCTGTAAAGAAAAAGCACTTTCATAAATCTCAAAAATGTTATTGTTCATATAACAAAGACAATCAATATCCATGCACCTCATCAGAATTGTTGTGTCCATTAGCAGAGCTACAAAAAAGCAACGCACAATCATTAAAAATCATACACACTGTAAACAATCGCCCATTATCAATAAACTCTGCACGTATAAATATAAACAACGATTTTGGTATTGTTGAATCGATTCGTGACCTAAGTGATAATGTAAATTATTCCCACCAACAAAAAATTTCATCTCTTGGATTTCTTGCATCATCACTTGCTCATGAAATGAAAAATAACCTTGGCGCCATTAACTTAATTCTAGATGGCTTATTACAAAAATATTATAAATCAGAAGAACCATGCGAAGAAAAAAAATACCTCCAAATGATATCCTCACAAATAAAAGAATGCATCAAAGTGCCAGAACGTTTATTAAAGCTTTCTAGATCAACAGATATAACAACAACCTTTAATATAACATCAAGCATTACCGACATGCTCTCTCTTTTAGATTATGAAATAAAAAGTAAAGGTATTAATCTTATTGAGCATTTTTCTAATATAAAAGAAACCATTATCGGCAACGAAACAGATTTTAAAATGATAATCTTAAACCTTCTTCAAAATGCCATAAATGCCATGCCCCAAGGTGGTGATTTAGAAATAAAAACCAATACAAATAAAGACGAGATATTAATCAATATTAAAGATAATGGTTGTGGCATAAAAGAAGAAGACTTAAAACACATTTTTGAACCATTTTACTCTGCATCACAATCAAAAGACAAAAAAGGAACAGGTCTTGGCCTTGCTATTGTCAAAGATTTGGTTCAAAAATTAAACGGAAAAATAAATGTTTCTAGTACAATAAACGAGGGAACAACCTTCCAAATTACGATTCCACGACAAAAAACACAAAAAATGCTTGTAAAATAATATTTTGCGGTATATATAGCAAAAAAAAGAATTTATAAGGATCAATTTATGAGTAAAGAAGAACTTTTGGAATTTACTGGTGATGTAATAGAAAAACTCCCAAACGCAATGTTTAGAGTTCGCCTAGAAAATGGTGTTGAGATTTTGGCACACACTGCTGGCAAAATGCGTAAATTCCGCATCCGTGTTATGGTTGGTGATAAGGTAGATATCGAAATGACCCCTTATGATTTAACCAAAGGTCGCATCACTTTCCGCCATAAAGACTAATTTATTAAGGGGTTCTACCCCTTATTTTTTTGCTTGCGAATATCTCGATTCTATGATATAATCTCCTCATATTTTAAAAGCATAGAGGAGAACATATATGCCATCAAGTGAATTAAAAATAAAAAAATATCGCCTAGAAAGACATAAAGAACAATATAAAAAACGCTCTTCTCGTCGTCTAAATTTTACTAAACTAAAAAATGGCTTAATAGAAAAATATGTTAATGATGACCTAGACTTAAAAGACCGTCAATTAGATAGTATCTTAAAATTAGTAGACCCTAAAACAGATGAAACAGATATATCACAAGGCTATTTTCATGCTTGCACTGCTTTTGGTAAAACTTACCTTATGATAGCATTAGCTGAAAGCTATCGCTATATAGAACCAAATAAAAAAATCATCATACTTGAAGAAAGTACAAAAGTTCTAGAACAAGTAAAAAAAGATTTTATAGAAAAAACAAACTTTAACGAAGATGATATCGGGGCCTACTATGGCAAAGAAAAAACACCATCTTCCCCAATCATCACTTGTACCTACGCTTCAATGGAAAAAATGCTAAACGAAGTAGGACAAGAAAATATAGGCTTAGTTCTCTGTGATGAAGCTCATCATATATTATCTCAAAATCGCCAACGTGTAGCTCAAGCTTTTAGTCATGCTTGTTTATATGGCTTTACAGCCACTCCAGAGTATGACAAAGATAGAGATTGTGCCAACGTTTTTGGTAAAACAATCGATTCTGTCACCATTCGAGAAGGTGTAGAAAATGGACTTTTATGTAGTTTTAAAAACTCACTTATGGTCTCTCGTACTGCCGTAGACTTAACTGATGCCAAAAATTCATCAGGTGATTATGATCCTGAAAAACTATCAGAAATCTTAAAACAATCACACCTAACCGGTATTCGTGAAGAAATTGCAAACTTTTATCTATTTGGTAAAGATGCTTCTATTGGTAAACTAAAAGGCAAAACAACCATAATCAACACCCCAAACCAAGAAGAAGCAAACGAATTAGCCAAAACTTTTAACTCTATTGCTGATAAGCAAATTGCCAAAGCATACCACACTAATTCAGGTGAATCTGTTTTAGAAGAATTTAATCAAGGCAATTTTCCTGTCCTAATTCAAGTAAATCGTATATCAGAAGGTTACTCAAATCCTAAAGCAGAAATTTGCTTTAACTACCCAATATCTTCCAAAGTTCGCTCGGCCCAATGTGGCGGACGAGTGCTTCGCTCAGATAAAGAAAATCCAAATAAACTTGCCTTAATCGTAGATATTTGCTTCAAAAAAACAGATTCTCCTTCTGTATTAGATGAAATTCGTGCCAACGGACAAGTTCCCTTTATGGATATAGCAGAAGATGTAGCCATCATCCATAAAGATTTACAAAGAAACCTAAATACACAGAAAACCCATCATTCAGCTGAAAAAACTTCCTCCTATATTCCAAAACTTTTTGAAACCTATACTAATATAGAAGATATTTATAATATGCGTTTTAACCAAATGCTATCAGATAATGATGCCCAACCTTTACGAGAAAAACTTGATACAGACCTTACATGGATACTTTTCTTACAAAACATTCCACTAACCCAAAAGGGAAATACTATTGCAATAGGATCTAAAGATAAAGAAAAAACAAGACAATATATTTGGCAACAAGCTCTAAAAGAATACCCTAATCTTTTTATTAAAGTAAAAGCTGGTTCCAGAACTATTGATGTTGTACCCAAAGAAAATATAATTGAGTTCAAAAAGTTCCTCAAAACTCAAGGTATAGAAATACCAAACCAAATAAGAGAAAAACTTAACACTGACCTTACTAGGATACTTTTCTTACAAAAAATTCCACTAACCCAAAAAGGAAATACTATTGCAACAGGATTTAGTGATAAAGAAAAAATAAGACAATCTGTTTGGCAACAAGCTCTAAATGAACTCCCTGAGTTATTTATTAAAGTAAAAGCAGGTACCCTAACCATCGATGCCGTACCAAACGAAAATATAATTGAATTCAAAAACTTCCTTAAAACTCAAGGTATAGAAATACCAAACCAAATAAGAGAAAAACTTGACACAGACCTTGGTTTAAAATATTTCTTCGAAAAACTACCCCTAACCAAAAATGGAAATACTCTTGCAAAAGGATCTTGTGATAAAGAAAAAATAAGACAATTTATTTGGCAACAAGCTCTAAATGAACACCCTGAATTTTTTATTAAAGTAAAAACAGGTAACCTAACCATCGATATCATACCTGAAGAAAATTTGATTGAATTCAAAAACTTCCTTAAAACTCAAGGTATAGAAATACCAAACCAAATAAGGGAAAAACTTGATACTGACCTTGGTTTAGCATATTTCTTAGGAAAACTCCCCCTAACCCAAAATGGAAATACTGTTACAAAAGGATCTAACGATAAAGAAAAAATAAGACAATCTGTTTGGCAACAGGCACTAACAGAGCTCCCTAATCTTTTTATTAAAGTAAAAGCAGGTTCCAAAACCATTGATGTTATACCAGAAGAAAATTTAATTGAATTCAAAAAGTTCCTTAAAACTCAAGGTATAGAAATACCAAACCAAATAAGAGAAAAACTTGATACTGACCTTGGTTTAAAATATTTCTCCGAAAAAATCCCTCTAACCAAAAATGGAAATACTATTGCAACAGGATCTGGTGATAAAGAAAAAATAAGACAATCCATTTGGCAACAAGCTCTAAATGAACACCCTGAATTTTTTATTAAAGTAAAAGCAGGTCCCAAAACCATTGATATTATATCTGAAGACAATTTAAGTAATTTTATAGATTACTTAAAATCAAAAGATATAACCTTAACCATATCTAAAGATGAATTATTGAAAAAAATAAAACAAAATTCTAATAAACAAAAAACTCCAATTCCTTTAACTAAAGGACGTGATTTTTAACCTAAAAACCCGCTACAATGCGGGTTTTATTATAACATCATCACCAATTTTCATACCTCTTTTATCAAATTCCCCACTATTTATTTCCAATATAAAGCAAAAATCCTCTTCACTTTTTATACGCTCCAAACTATGAGGTCTTGCATTTTTATAAACATCTTTTATCTCGCCATCACATCCAATAAAAATCATATCAAGAGGAATAAAAGTATTTTTCATCCACATTGAAATCCCTTTTCGATTATATTTTCTAAAATCAAAAAGCATTCCTTCATTTTCAGGCATTTCTTTTACAAACATTAACCCTTTCGCCATTTTTTTAGGAGTATTTGCAAGCTTAATATTATAGCAAAACTTATCACCAATACAAAGGTCATTTGCTCTTATAATAAAAATACAAAAAATAAAAAATAAACACCCCAAATAAAAAGCTTTATAATTCATATTTTCTCCTTTAAACTTTACTATATCTTAGACATTTTACACTTAAAGTGTCAATAATATAAAACAAAAAGAAAGCTTTATTAAATGTTAAACTTAAAGTCTATTAAATTATTATCAAAAAAAGAGCTTCACCTCTGGCTTATAGCTTTAGGTTTTCTAAGTATAACTTTTATGCCTTTTATTTTTAATTTTATATGGGGTAATCATGACTGGATGCCAATTCTTAAAGGGACCTACCTTAAAGCAGGACTTATCGAAGGTCGTTTTTCCCAATATACCTTTATATCCATCCTCTTAGACGGACATATATTACCTATTTTCAATTTATTATTTGGCATAACCGCATATACACTCGCAATAGTTCTTCTTGCCACTCGTTTTTTTGAGTTTAACGAACCTTTTGCAAAATTATGCTTAATTATCTTGGCAACCGTATCGCTACCATTTATAAACGAGATAACCTATTTTCAGTTTATTTTATTTAGCCAACTAACTTGGCCACTTATTATCACATTTTCACTTCTTTTTATAAAAAAAGCTTTATCATCACATCTTGCTATAAATCTTTTTATTGCAACTTTATTATTACTCTTTTCTATTGGTGGGTACCCTGCATCTGCTAATCTCTATGTAACCGCCACAATTTTATATATAATCTATGACTATTACACTTACAACACCATTCTTCCTATACTCAAAAAAGCTCTTATATTTTTAATCCCTTTATGCATATCTTTTGCTATCTTGTATTTTATATATCAGTATTTACAAGAAAAAAAACTGATGCTAACGCTGTACAACAACCAAGCATTAAGTTTTTTTAACCTTCTTTCAAATATTCCCTCAACTATCAGTGCAAGCTTTTTGTCACTATTACAACCCCAACCTTTCTTCTCAATAACATTTAAAATAATAACATCATTAATCATTTTTTCTTTTGTTTTTTGTTACACTTTTTCCCTAACAAAATTCCAAACAACTTTTTTTAGAATATTACTTATCATTGCTCTCATGCTTGGACTAAAATTTTCAGCCCTACTAACAGGAGTTAGTTCTGCCAATTACTTTTCCAAATACGATCCAATCACCTTTATGGTTAGAACAGATTTTTATTCTATTCCATGTCTTATAATGTTTTGCCTGCTCTTTTTTTCAAAAAAACAAAACCAATTCCTTAAAAACTTCATTACACTAATCTCTATACTTTTAATATCCGTAAATACAATATCAAACTTAACCTACACCAAAACTCAAATGCTTGGTTTTAAAGCAGAAATGCTTTTACTTAATAGACTAACCAATAGAATAGAAGAAATAAAACCATCTTCATCTAAAAAATTACGAACAATTGTCCAAGCTGGAGAAATCCCTCTACGCTCAAAATACTACACCTCGAACAAATACGAAAAATTTGGTTACTACAACCTAGAAATCCCATTTGTAAGACATTGGATACCTCAAGAATTTTATAATTTCTATGCCCCAACACCTTTTGTTCGTAGTGGCTCTGCGATAGATACAAATAAATTTTCTAGCTCTATGATAGATTTCTTCCAAACAAAAATACAAACATGGCCTTCAAAAGATTCCATGTATTCTGATGATTTTTATAACATCATTGCTTTATCTAAAACAGGAAAAAATGCCCTAAAAAAACAATTCAACTCAATAAAAAGGAATTATTAGATGACAAATTTTCTAAAAAAACTATCTCTTGTTCCTGATAAAAATGATATAAAGTCTTTAATTATAAGCTTTTTAATCATTAATTTCACATACCTATATCACACATTAAATTTTATGTGGGGCAACCATGATGTAAAATTCATAAAAGAAGAACTCTTGCTATCATCTGGCTTATTTGAAGGAAGATTTACTCAATTTATCCCTTACCGATTACTAACTAACGGACAAATACTTCCAATATTAAACAACCTAATCGGCTTTACTTTTTTAACACTAGCTATATGGATACTCGCAAAATATTGGGAACTAAATAAATCTAAATTAAACTATATCCTTATAATATCATTTTTTTCAACACTACCTTACACTCTATCTTGGTTATATTTTACATTTATTACCATAAGCTGTCTTGCATGGACTTTTTTTGCAATTTTAGGCTTATACATATCTGCCAAAATACAAAATTATAAAAATAAATACATCTTATCAATTCTATCAATTTTATGTTTTTACCTACCACTTGGCGGATATCCTCCTATCATAAATACTTTTGCTGTCTGTCTTACTGGTAAATTAATAATAGAAGTTCTCTTCAACAATAAATCATTAAAAGATTTATTTAATAAATATAAATACACCATCTTAAACATATTAATTGCTACAATTTTATTCAAATTAAGTTTACACGTGTTTTCACATGATAACGTTTATAACCTAGAAACAACCCCATTAAACCAATTACCACAAAAGCTAATTACTACTATCAAAATCTCTTTTGAGCAATTTTTAATTAGTGTTCCATTTATGGAAAAAGGCTACAAAATAACCCTAGCTCTAATGTGCTTAATGGGCCTGATAGGAGCTTTCTTTACATCAAACAATCTGCAACAGCGCTTAAAATTATTGGTTTTATTCTTTGCTATCATCTTTGCAACATCACTTACAACACTTCTAGTTATACCTCCAACAGAACTTGTTTCTCGAATAGATTTTTATGGTATTGCATTTTTATATACGTTTTTCTTAGTATTACTACTAAAGATAAAACCAAACCTATTTGAAAGCTTAGGACTTGCTTTTGGTATTATAATCATCTTTTTAAATATACTAAATGACATACATGCGCTAAAAGTATGGAAACAAGGTTTTGATGCCGAATTTAAAATACTAGATGAAGTTGTAGAACGAATAGAAAACCACCCTAATTTTAATAAAAATAAAAAATATCGTTTTTATCAAGCAGGAGATATATCTCTTCGCCCATCATACTACAATGGAAAATTTCAAAAAGATGATGTTTTCTTGCACTCTCTTCCATATCTTGCAATGTGGCAAGGTGCAAATTTAATACAATTCTATACCCCTAAAGATTATATTGAATCCCCATCAATTATCACCCCAAATGATATAACTGATGAAGTATTCAACTTCGTTATGACCAAAGCATCACCTTGGCCTTCTCCAAATTCAATATTTATAAACAACAATATTATTATAATTTTCTACAACCAATACGGCTTAGATGACTTTAAATCAAAATTAAAACAACTACGCCCATAAAATTAATAAAAAAATTACTTGTTATATGTTAGATATAAAACAGATTACTTATAACCTCAAAAAAGGTGCAATATGAAAAATACTAATTTAGCAATCATTATCCCTTGTTTTAACGAAGAAGAAGTTCTCCCTAAAACCATAAAAACATTAACCAATCTGCTTTCTTCTTTAATCAAAAAAGAACTAATATCAAAAGATAGTAAACTTGTTTTTGTTAACGATGGTTCAAGAGACAACACTTGGAATATAATCGAAAAAGAACACCTAAAAAACTCATTTGTTAAGGGTATTTCTTTATCCAGAAACTTTGGCCATCAAGAAGCACTATTAGCCGGTTTATATACCACAAAAGCTGATTGTTTTATCACAATAGATGCCGACCTTCAAGATGATGTAAATGTTATAAAAGACATGATAAAACAATTTGATAAAGGTTTTGAAATAGTTTATGGAGTTAGAAAAAAAAGAACAACCGATAGCTTCTTTAAAAGAAATACAGCAATTTTATTCTACAAATTAATGAAATTACTCGGGGTAGAACTAGTTTCTAATCATGCAGATTTTAGATTGCTATCTAAACGTGCTGTAGAAGCAATGTCTCAATTTAAAGAAAAAAACCTATTTTTAAGGGCTGTTGTTCCTCTAGTTGGCTATAAATCAACAAACGTATATTATGATCGCAAAAAAAGAGAAGCAGGAACAACCAAATATCCATTAAAAAAGATGATATTATTTGCTCTAAAAGGTGTTTCAAGTTTTTCAGCTGTCCCTTTGCATTTAATAACATTATCTGGTGTATTAATCTCGCTACTTAGTTTTATACTAATGCTTTGGACAATTTTTGCATATTTTAACCATTCAACAATTGTTGGTTGGGCATCACTAATGTCTGTAATAACATTCTTTAGTGGTATAACAATATTATTTATGGGAATAATCGGTGAATATATTGCTAGCATATTTATCGAAGTAAAAAATCGCCCTCTATATATAATTGATAAAAATTTGGACTAACCTATGCAAAAGAAAGAGTTAACATCAAAATTTATTGACCATACTTTTCTAAAAAGGTGGTCAGTACTTTTTTTGTTGACGATACTTTGCTATTCGCATTTTATTTTCTATTTCCTTTGGGGAAATCACGATTGGCAATGGGTAAAAGAAACAACCCCAATATTTAGTGGTTTATTTGAGGGTAGATTTTCGCAATTTATTTTACAAGCAATAATATCAGAAAAAAAAATCTTACCTTTTTTAACTATTTTCTTCTCTCTTGGTTTTTATAGTTTTGCTATTGCATTAATACTAAAAGCAACCAATATCAGCTCTAATAAAATATACTTCCTCCTAGTTGGCTTATTTGCCTCAACTTCCCCTTATGTTATTTCTTGGCTCTATTTTGCATTTATTACTCTAAGTTGTCTATCTTGGCCATTTTTCATAATTTTAGGTTTCTTTATTATTTTCAAATCACATAATTCAAAAAATAAATTATTACTTAGAATTATTGCATCATTTATGTTTTTATTAAGCTTAGGAGGATATCCTCCTACAATAAATCTTATTGGTATTTTATTTTTTGCAATAGTCATAAAAAATATCACTATTAATCGTTTAAACCTAAAAACGACAATAAAAAATACTTTACCTTACTTTTTTACAATAACTATTGCTATTTGCTTATTATTGATAATTCAACATTATTTAAAAAAATACAATTTACAATATTCTACATACAACACCGCAGGACTTGAATTAAATCTAATTATAAAAAAACTTTACGACACAACACTTGTATCTCTGCATCAATTTATTACAACAACAAACTTTATTCCATTCTTATATAAATACATAACACTTTGCTTAACCATTTTAGCAATTTTTTGCTTATTTAAACAATTACCGTTAACAATTTTGCATATCTGTTTATTTGTAATTTGCATTTTAGGTATCTTAATATCATCTGTTGCAACCACTCTACTTACAGCAAATACACAATATGTTTTATTTGAACCTAGAATTGAATTTTATGGTTTACTTTACATCTATCTTTTATCAATCATAGTATTAATAAAATACTCTAATCAGTTTATAAAAAATATCGTTACTTTATGTCTATGTATTTTGATTTTTAGCAACATAAACAACCTAAGCTACGCATCAAAAACATGGAAACTAGGTTTTACTGCAGAAACAAACTTAATTAATAGAATAACAAACCATATAGATAACTTAGAAACCTTTAATCCAAAAACAAAATACACCTTCATCCAAGGCGGAGTTTTAAATTACAGAGAAAGATTTTACCTCAAACAAGAAAATGAAAAAATAGATTCATATACTCTATCAGCTCCATACATTCCATGGCACCTACCTTCAAAAGCATACAAATTTTATACTCCTACAGATTTTTTTGATGCAGATTTTGACATCTATTGGAGCTATGTAAATAAATACGAGATAAAAATGAATACATCACTTTATAATTATCTATCATACCAAGCCAAACCTTGGCCTCATAACAACTCAATTTACATAGACGACAATACCATCATATTAACTTTAACAACAAACGGCATGTGGAGAGCTCAAGATTGGATTGCAAAAAACTACTAATCTTGTCTATATAAGCCAATAATTTCTTGTTTTAAACTTCATTTATAAATAAAATATTTGAAAACTAGGAATAAAACATGGAAGAAACAATAAACACATCTTTATCCATAAATGGTAATATATGGAATATTTTAGAAACAAATGACAGACAAACCGAAATTTTATCACAAAATTTAGGCATCTCTTTACATCTTGCTCATATGTTAAATATCAGAAAAATAAATCCTGACGATGTAGCAAATTTCCTAGAACCTAAATTATCTAACCTTATGCCAAATCCCAGTATTTTAAAGGATATGGATAAAGCATCATCTCGTATAGCTGATGCTATTATTAACCACGAAAAAATAGCAATTATCGGGGACTATGATGTTGATGGAGCAACATCTACTTCTGTTATGCGTTTATTCTTAAACTACTTAAAAGCAGAAACAGCTGTTCACATCCCTGAACGTGAAGAAGGATATGGTCCTAGCTCTATTGCTTTTGATGAATTTAGAAATTTTGGAGCATCACTTGTTTTAACTCTAGACTGCGGAACATCTGCTTTTGATATTCTAGATAAAGAAGCTTCAAACTTTGATATAATAGTCCTAGACCACCACGAAGCAGAAACAAGATTACCCAAAGTTTATGCCGTTGTAAATCCTAAGCGCCTAGACCAAGACACAACTCCATCAGGACTAGAATATATGGCTGCCGTTGGTGTTGTATTTATGACTGTTGTTGCAATAAACAGAAACCTAAGACAAAAAGGTTTTTATAACTCCGATATAAAAGAACCAAACCTAAAACAATGGCTAGACCTTGTTGCTCTTGGCACAATTTGCGATGTTGTAACTTTAATCGGCTTAAACAGAGCTTATGTTTCACAAGGACTTAAAGTTATGGCAGAACGCCAAAACTTAGGCCTGAAAACATTATTAGACACCGCAAATATAAACGAAAAACCAGATGCCTACCACCTTGGATTTGTATTAGGACCAAGAATTAACGCCTGCGGAAGAGTTGGAAAAGCATCAATAAGTAGCAAACTTTTATGCTCAACAAACCCTATTGAAGCAAGCAATTTAGCCAAGGAAATGAATACCTATAACCAAGAACGTAAAGATATAGAGTGTTTTGTTCTTGAACAATCAATAGAAATGCTAGAAGGCTCGCCACAAACATATCCTATGGCATTCACATATAGTAAAAACTGGCATCAAGGAGTTATTGGTATTGTTGCAGGAAAATTAAAAGAACGCTACAATCTTCCAGCTTTTGTTATGAGTATAGAACAAGATGAGGTTAAAGGCTCTGCACGTTCTATCCCTGGAGTTGACTTAGGTGCATTAATTATTGCAGCCAAAGAAAAAGGGGTTATAACCAAAGGTGGTGGCCACACAATGGCTGCCGGTTTTTCACTAACAGAAGAGCAAATACCATTATTTAAAACATTTGCCGGAGAATACATTTTATCATCACTTGATAACACATCACCAAACCCCATAATAAATATCGACTTAAATATCAATTTAAGCGCTGCAAACAATAATTTATGTAATGATATAGAAAAACTAAAACCATTTGGTACTGGAAACCCAGAACCTAATATACTGATAAAAAACGTTTATATAAAAAAAGCTTTCATAATCGGACAAGGACACATAAAATGTGAATTAACCGACTTATCACAAAATAAACTTCCCGCTATTGCATTTAAGATTGCAGACGCAGATATGGGAAAAATAATGCTTAGCAAAACCAATGACTGCTTTGACGTTGTTGGCAATCTTCGTTTCAATAAATGGAACGGTCAAACTACCCTACAATTTATGATTACAGATATAAAGAGGTCTTAGATGAAAACTAATCAAACTCCCCCTATCCAAAAAGAAAACAAACCTAGCTTTTTTGGTTTTGTTATATCCAAATTAAAAACATATCTATTTACAGGTATCTTAGTAACAGCTCCTGTAACCATAACTTTTTATATGGCATATGAGTTATTTTTGTGGATAGATAAATGGTCAAAATCTCTATTTCCTCCTCAAACTACAAATGAGTTATTCTACTACATACCTGGATTTGGAATTGTTGTCTTAATTTCCGCTTTAATTATAATCGGTATGTTTACAACTGGTTTTATTGGAAACTTCTTTGTAAGGCTTGGTGATTTTATCGTTTCAAAAATGCCTCTAATTTCTAGCATTTATTCACTATTAAAACAACTTTTTGAAACTGTTCTATCTCCAAAATCACAATCATTTAAAGAAGCTGTTTTAGTGCAATATCCAAGAACTGGCATTTGGATAATAGGATTTTTAGCAGGACCTTCAACAGAAGAATTGCAAAACAAAGTACCAAACAAAGATTTATTAAGTGTTTTCATTCCAACCACTCCAAACCCAACATCAGGTTTCTTAATATTAATCCCTAAACAAGATGTTATAAAACTAGATATGAGTGTTGAAGATGCATTAAAATATGTCGTTTCATGCGGAATTGTTGCCCCTATTGAAGCGTCCCCCAAAAGAGCAAAAAATTATTTGACTAAAACAAAAAAATAATATTAAATTTCCCAAAGAGAGATTTTCTCTTTGTGTGGATTTAACCTACTTGTCCGGCACAATAACGGACTAAAATGGAGACTTTTTATGATAAGAACTGCTGAATATGTGTCATTAGGACACCCTGATAAAATTGCCGATTTTATATCTTCTTCAATCCTAGATGAATGCATAAAACAAGATAAAAACGTACGCTACGCTGTAGAAGTTATGGTAAAAAATAACAATATCATCTTAGGCGGTGAAATAACCGGAAATATTAGCTTAAACCATATCAAAAAACATGTAAAGCAAGCCTTACGTCATATAGGATATGATGAAAGATATAACACCATTTGGGGCGACAACGCTATAAACATAAATAAAATAAAAATAACAAACCTCATTAGTGCCCAATCTTGCGAAATAGCCCAAGGCGTAAATGCCAACGGCTGGGGTGACCAAGGTGTGTTTGTTGGATATGCAGAAAAAAATGAAGGTCTAATAAATCATGAACTATTTTTGGCCAAAAAGTTAAATAATGCCCTATATGAAAAAGCCTTAAAATCAGATAACCTAGGTCTAGATATAAAAACACAAATTACCCTAGATGAAGAAAACAATATTACAACTGCAATAATTGCAATACCAATGCTCAAAAAAGAGGATTTAACAGATTTTGTAATTAAGATATTAAATCAAAAACCTCAAAACATAATCATCAATGGCACAGGTTCATATACCACTCATTCATCTATTGCAGATTGCGGAATAACCGGAAGAAAACTTGCTGTAGACTTTTATTCAACAGCCTGCCCTATTGGCGGAGGCTCTCCATGGACTAAAGATGCTAGCAAAGCTGACCTAACCTTAAATCTATACGCAAGAAAACTTGCAATAGACTATTTAAAAGATAACGATTCTTGCTATGTTTACCTATCTTCCTGCATTGGAAAATCAGAACTACCAAGCGCTGTTATAAAAACTATAAAAAATAATACAATTAAAACTTTTAACGTTTCACCAAATTGTTCACCAAACATTTTGATAGACATGTTAAAATTAAATCGTCCAATATACAAAAAACTATGCAAAAAAGGTTTAATAAACTATATTAATTCTAAAGGAAAACCAAGCTTTTAGCATTTTTGCTTTACAAAAAATAATTAGCATGCTAAAAGCGTAAAAACAAAAAAAGAGGATTAACAATGTTATGCTTGTATCATTCAGCTGATCATGATGGCAAAGGCTCTGCAGCTATTGTAAAATATGCCAACAAAGATTGTGAATTAATTGGATTTAATTATGATGGAGAAATTCCATATGAAGAAATAAAAAAACATGAAGATATTGTAATATGTGATATATCTTTTCCAATGGAATATATGTTTGAATTAAACAAAACCAAAAACCTCATATGGATAGACCATCATGCCTCAGCAATAGATGCTTATGAAGAATACATAAAAAAAGGTTTTTCACCAATACCTGGCAATCGTTCAATAAAAAAAGCTGCAATAGAACTAACTTGGGAATATTTTTTTAATGACAAAGAAATACCTCTTGGGGTAAAACTTTTAGCCTTAAATGATTTATATGACCTAAGAGACAAGCGTGTTCGCCCCTTTGAATATGCATTTCAATCACTTGGAGTTAATCGCCCATATGAGCGTGTTTGGCATGAGCTTTTTGAAAACAAAATAGACATACCTCTTATGGTAGAAAAGGGAAAAGCGATTCTCTCATATATAAAACACAGAGATTATCGCTTAGTTAGAAACATGGCTTTTGAAGGAACTTATAAAAATTATCGTTTTATAGCAGCCAACATGGCTCAAGCTGGAACAGATTTTTTCGAATCTCTTGATAATATTGCAAACTATGATTTTTATGTTAGTTTCACCTTAAACAAACGCTCACAATGGAATTTATCTTTCAGAACCACAAAAGATAACGTTGATGTTTCAGAAATTGCTAGCGCCTTTGGTGGCGGTGGTCACAAAAAGGCCTCTGGAGCCTCTGGACTTGATGAATTACCTGAGTTTTTGCGTACAAACGTACGCTCTTGGACTAAGCTTAATTAGAAACTGAACTCATTAATACAACTTATATAGTAAATAATTAAGCTTAAAAAAGCCCCCTTCATATGAAGGGGGCTTACCATTATCTACAAATCAATGAATAACTTCATCACTTTGCAACATACACAGTATCAACGCAGATTATATGAATTTCCTGGTCTAAGAATGTTCCCTTAAACTCCGAAGTATAAACTCTTGCAGGACCTCGAGTAACTGTAGCTTCAAGCTCTTTATAATGATACTTACTAACCCAATCAAGTTGTTTAATACTCGGTCTAAATTCCTCAAAGCTAATAACATTGCCATCAACACAAGCAAACCTATCATACCACTTAGCAAGTTGTGAAAACTCCAAGAATTGATACTTTTTTCCATTATATTTGTATCTAAAAGCTGTTATACAACTATTACTAACAACATCAAAATAGAAATCATCTATAGGATTTGCCGTATCAAAATAATTTGTTCCACCTTCACTCTCATAATCCGCTAAATTTTCACTTGGCACATCTCTATCAGGAAAATCTACATTTTCCCAATCAAGAGTACCAGGGGATGAAATATCCAGATTCTCAAAATCGGGGATTTCTACACTAGAATAGCGTCTTTCCACACCAACATTATCTGTATAGTGCTCTACTTTTCCGTGCTTAATAGTCAATCCTTCTGCTAACTCAACATCAACTTCACCTTTTCCAATCACATCACTACTATTAACTCTCTTAAGCAAAGATCCATACTCAAGGAAATTAAATCTCAAGCCAGATAAAGTATCCGTCTGAATGCTACCATCAGAATAATATCTGTCACGGTAAACAACAGCCTGATTTGCAGCCATCAAGTTATCATGTGGTGCATGGAAAAGCATATCCTTTCGATACTCGGTCTTAACAAGCTCTATTGGAACATCTTTCGTTGTGACAACACCGCCGGTATAGTTTACATCAAAGCTCAACGTTTCATTAAGCTTATCTTTTGTATTAACACCTTCGATGCCAACCTCAAATTTAGCTACAACATCATAGTAAGTAGTGTCACTAACAATAACTCTCGTTGTTGCTCTTTGTTTAACCTCTATATTCACAAGCTTTGGTTCGCTAAACTTCAAATAAGGCATTTCCTCCCCATTTTCTGTCTCATAAACTTCATAACTTGTTTCAAAGTAAAATACTTGACCTAAGGTTGCAAACGAACCCTTATAAAGATTAATTTGAGGATTTTCACCACTTTTTGATACCACAGGGTCTTCGGTTTCAATTACTGTAGACAGCGCCTCAAGTTCCTCAACAAAATTTGAAGCATTTTTCGCCTTCAGCTTAATAGTTGCCTTAGGCTCTACTGTATACACTACATTGTCACCATTCGCATATGTACTCTTTTGTTTAATTTCGAGATTAAGCTCATTACCACCAGTAACAACAAATGGAGCATTTATATCACTTGAACCATCACCAATAGTAAACTCAACATCACCCGAAAGTTCTACTGCTTCTTTTAATACGCCAACATATTTCACTTCAAAACTCAAAACATCCTTAAGTTCCTCAGTTACATTAACGCCTTCAATTTCCGCCTCAAACTTTGCAACAACATTGTAGTACACATCCTCATAACCAACAGCTCTTGTAGAGTTATCCTGCTTTGTTGCCTCTATTTTAACAAGTTTAGGCTCTAAAATCTTCAAATAAGGCATTTCATCCCCACTTTCAGAGGCATAAACCTCATAACTTGTTTCAAAGTCAAATACTTGACCTAAGGTAGAAAAAGACCTCTTGTAGAGATTAACCACAGGATTTTCACCGCTTTGAGATGTATTTGCTTCACCGCTATCAACCAAAGTTGTAAGGCTATCCATATTTTCCGCAGAATCTACTTCATTCTTAGCCTTTAACTTGATATAAGCTTTTGGATTTGCAGTATACACAGCATTATCACCATTAGCATACGTGCTTGTCTGAGCTATATTAATAGTAATTTCCTTACCACCTTCAACAACAAATGGCGATTTAACCTCACCACTTTCATTATTAAAGCTATAAGCAACACTACCATAAAGCTCTGTAACATTTTCAACCACACCAAGATAGGTCACATCAAAATCCAAAGATTTAGTCTGCTTCTTTTCAGTGTTAACCGTTTCAAGGTCAAGACTAAACTTAGCCGTTACCTCAAAAGTTGCTGAATCTGTAACTGTAGCACGAGTAACAGACAATGAACGCAAAACAATAGAAGGACAAGCCGAGCGAGTAGCATCACCCTTTTCTGTCGCACTACTCTTGCCAAACTTAGCTTGGTTAATCTTTATATACGGCATCTCGATTTTATTAGAATATGAGTTTATATAATTATAAATTTCATATCCCAAATCAAAAACAACCTCTTGATCACCAATCTTAAAGGTCTGAATAGTAGTCTTAAGCACAGGATTAGAACCGCTTTGACTAGTTTCAACATCTACACTTTCATTGATTGTAGTAAGACTTTTTATGTCTTTCGCATAAACCTTATCCAATGTGGCGGAAAGCTTAATTGTAGCTTCAGGCTCACAAGTGAATACTGTTCCATCAGGGTCGGTATAGCTACTCTTCTGGCTAACAACCATATCGAGAGCTTCTCCGGGAGCAACAACAACTGGAGAACTTTGACTACCAGAACCTGTTTCGTTGTTTGTATCAATAACAAACGTAACATCACCGGTCTTCTTCTCCTCAGGAGGTGTAATAGGATCCTCATCACAAGAACCCAACGCACACACTAAACACATGGCGACGATAAACTTCTGCATCATCTGCCAAACAAAATTCTTTGTTTTCATACGCTTTAGAGTTTTAAATTTATATTTCAGTTAATTTTTTCAAATATTAATAAAAAACTTGGCATTTGCTCATTAAAAGAACACAAAAAATCTCTAAAAAAATTATAGAAATCATAATTACCAAGACAAAATAAATATCAAATCGAAATGATAATAACAAATAATATTTAACTTTCAATCATTTTTTTACAAAAAAGTCATTTTTTTGACAAAAAAATAGCTTTTGGTATTTATAATAAATTTATGTTGTTTTTATTTTTAAATTTGCTAAGATTACCTTGGATTTTTTTGAAAAACTTAAAAAAGGATGTAAAAAATGTTAGATATAAAATTTATTATAGAAAATAAAGATCTCGTAAAAGAAGGTCTTAAGAAAAAAGGATACAATGAAAACGACATCAATATTGATGCCTTAATTAACCTCCACCTAGAAGTAAATAAACTAAAAACATCGACCCAGCAACTTGCTGAAGAAAAAAATCGTTTAAGTAATTCAATAAAATCCGCATCCAACGAAACTCGCCCTTTAATTATTGCCAAAAGTAAATCTTTAGGTGAAGAATTAAAGCTAGAACAAGAAAAACTAGCAAAACTTCAAGAAGAGTTTGATAACATTATGTGGCGCTTACCAAACTTACCTTCTGAGCAATCTCCTGTTGCTGATAGCGAAGAAGGCAACGTTGTTATCAAAAAAGTTGGCACACCAACAGAATTTGACTTTACACCACTTGACCATATTGAATTAATGGAAAAGAATAACTGGTCTGAGCTAGAGCGTATTACCAAAGTTTCTGGTGCTAGAACTTATGCTATCAAAAACGAATTATCTCGCCTAGAGCTTGCTATGCACATGCTAGTTCTTGATAAACTCGCAAACCATGGTTTCACAACCATTACTGTTCCATCATTATCAAAAGAAAAACCTCTTTACGGGATGGGTTACCTACCTTTTGCGCAAGATGAAGTTTACTATATGCCAAGTGATGATACATATTTATCAGGAACAGCAGAACTTGTATTAAACTCTCTACATGCTGATGAAATTTTATCAGAAAATGATTTACCAGTTCTATATGCAGGTTTTTCACCATGTTTCCGTCGTGAAGCAGGAGCTGCCGGAAAAGACACTCGTGGACTTGTTCGTGTTCACCAATTCTTAAAGACCGAACAATTTGTTATCTGCAAAAACGACATCAACGAAAGTGAATATTGGCACAAAAAACTCTTACAAATTTCAGAAGAAGTTTTGCAAGACTTAGAACTTCCATATCAAGTTTTAGAAATTTGTACAGGAGACATGGGTGCTCCAAAATATCGCCAATACGTCCTAGAAGCATGGACACCTTCTCAAAATTGTAATCGTGAAACACACTCTTGTTCAAACATTACAGAGTGGCAAGCACGTAGAACTAACTTAAGATATCGTGATAACAAAGATGGAAAAGTAAAATTTGCTCACACCTTAAACAATACAGGTATTGCAACTCCACGTATACTTGTTCCATTTATTGAAAATCACCAACAAAAAGACTTTAGCGTTCGCATTCCAGAAAAATTACAACCATATATGGGTGGTAAGAAATTTATTGGTATAAACGCTAAATAGTATAAATAACAAAGGAAAGCTATGAAAAAAATTGATAAAATAGTCAATTTTATGCGAGCTCTTGAAGAGGTTTGCGTTGTAGAAAGAGACCTTTTATTATATGAAGGTTCTCGTGAAAACAATGCTATGCATATTTTCAAGCTTTCCTTTCTTATTTTATTAATAAAGCCTTACATAAAACAAGATGTTGATTATACAAAAATGTTAGAGCTAGCTCTTGTTCACGATATTGCTGAAGGAAAAGCAGGAGATTACACCGCAGCTAATCAAATAGCAAACCCAGATTTAAAACAA
>JAZRAL010000025.1:0-97037 GCA_045634545.1 Alphaproteobacteria bacterium
GGCTGCTCCTGGTTCAATCACACCACATACAAAATTCGTATGCGAATGCTACATTTTGACAAAAGAAGAAGGTGGTCGTCATACTCCATTCTTCAACAACTATCGTCCACAATTCTATTTCCGTACAACAGACGTAACAGGCTCTATCGAACTTAAAGAAGGTACAGAAATGGTAATGCCTGGTGATAATGTAACAATGACAGCAACACTTATTTCTCCAATTGCGATGAATGAAGGTTTACGTTTTGCTATCCGTGAAGGTGGTAGAACTGTTGGTGCTGGTGTTGTATCAAAAATCATTGAATAATGATTAAAATCCGTTCTACGGGTTTCTAATCGTAAAAATTGAAAAGAGAGAAAATTCATGTAGGTTTTACTACACTAAAATTTTCTCTCTTTTATTTTCACTTCTATTAACCTCGTATAACGAATTTTAATCTAAGCCCCAAAGGTATATTTTTAGCGCCCTTAAGTTCATCTCTATCTAATCAAAATTTTACTCTTTTATCTGAGTTTCAAAGAGAGAAAGTTTACTAAAATTTTCTCTCTTTTATTTTCACGTCTATTAACTTTGTATAATGAATTTTAATCTAAGCCCCAAGGGTAAAATTTGAGTATCTAATTGTCAATGGAGGCCTGTTGGCAAAAATTCATTTACCAGTTATGTAAACTAAAATTTTTGCCACAGGACATTGACTTCTATCTATCTCAAATTTTCAACTTTTATCAGAGATCTAAAGAGGGAAAGGTAAAACTTTCTCTCTTTTATTTTTTTTGGTGATTTTTTATTGAAAAAGGGGGGATTTTGTGTTAAAATAGGGTATATTTTGAGATACACGAGGAAGTTTATGAGTGAGATAACATTAGAAAGCCAATTGTTTGAGATATTAGAAAATGAAGAAATGCCAGAGCATATTAAATTGGCAAAGGTTGAGATGCTAGTTAATCTTGGTGTTGATATTAATGCTAAAAATGAAGGTGAAACAGCATTAATGAAAGCATCTCAAAAAGGTTATAAAGAGATTGTAGAAATATTGTTAGAAAATGGTGCAGATGTTAATGTTAAAAATAGTTGTTATTCGACAGCGTTGATGAAAGCATCATGGAAAGGGGATAAAGAAATTGTAGAAATATTGTTAGAAAATGGTGCAGATGTTAATGTTAAAAATAACAATGGGGTAACAGCTTTGGGATATGCCTCATTTTATGGTTATAAAGATGTTGTGGGGCTTTTGCTTAAAAAAGGTGCTAATCCTGAGATTAAAGACAGTAATGGTTATAATGAATTGATAACTGTATCTATGTATGGTCGTAAAGAAATTGTAGAAATATTGTTAGAAAATGGTGCGGATGTTAATGCTAAAAATAACAACGAGGAAACTGCGTTGATGTGGGCATCATGGAAAGGGTATAAAGAAATTGTAGAAATATTGTTAGAAAATGGTGCGGATGTTAATACTAAAGATAAAGATTGTAACACTGCGTTGATGCGGGCGTCTATCAGAGGCCATAAAGATGTTGTGGAATTATTGATAGAAAACGGCGCTAATGTTAAAGATAACGACGATGTAACAGCTTTGATGCAGGCTTCTCTATATGGTCATAAAGAGATTGTAGAAATATTAATAGAAAAAGGCGCTAAAGTTAGTGCTAAATGCAGAGATGGAGGAACTGCGTTGATGTGGGCGTCTAGCAACGGCCATAAAGAAGTTGTGGAATTATTACTATCAAAAGGTGCAAAAGTGAATGTTAAAAATAAATTTGGTGAAACAGCTTTAAGCATGGCTAAAAATGAAGAAATAAGAAAAGCGCTTACTGCAAGTATTGATAATATAGAGATAAAAGAAACAGGTACATTTATCGGAACTATAAAGAGCTGGTTTGAAAGGTAATAAAAATGAGTGAAGTAACGCTAGAAAGACAGTTGTTTGATATAATCAGAGATAAAGATATGCTAGAGTATATTAAATTGGCAAAGGTTGATATGCTAGTTAAGCTTGGCGCTGATGTTAATGCTATGTATGGAGCAAAGTCAGCATTAAGACTTGCAAATGAGATTGGCGCTGAAAAAGTTGCAGAATTTCTAGAAGAAAATGGAGTTAAAGATATCTTTGATGAAAAAAAAGCAGAAAAATTAGGACTAGAATTGGTTGAAGAATGTGGTTGTAATGAGGTAAACTTAGAAAAAGTTAAAGAATTAGTGGAAAAAGGGGCTGATGTTAACCTAAAAGATAAAGAAGGTTATACAGCATTAATGAATGCTTCTTGTGATAGTAATAAAGAAATTGCAGAGTTTTTAGTTGCACATGGTGCAGAGATTAATGTTAAGGGTAATGATGGGATGACTGCATTAATTTTTGCTTCTCGAGGTGGCTATAAAGATATAGTTGAGCTTTTAGTCAATAATGGCGCTGATGTTAATATTAAGGAGAAACAGGGGATGACTGCATTGATGTTGGCTTCTCTTAATGGGCATAGGGAAATTGTAGAGTTTCTAGTTTTAAGAGGTGCTGATGTTAATGCTAAAGATGAATTTGAGCAAACAGCATTGATGTCTGCTTCTTTTGGTGGTCATAAGGAAATTATTGAATTTTTAGTATCAAGAGGCGCTGATATTAATCAAAAAAACAATCTAGGAAAGACAGCGATTGATTTAGCCAAAAATGAAGAAGTAAAAGGGATTTTAAATAAAAAAGTGCAAGAATTAGCTGAAGAAAAAAATAATAGCATTTTTACAAAGATAAAAAGAGGGTTTGGATTGGGGGATTAATTATGAGTGAGAATATTTTAGAAAGCCAATTGTTTGAAATAATTCAAAATGAAGAGATGGCAGAGCATATTAAACTTGCAAAAATAGATATGCTTGTGATGCTTGGGGTAGATGTTAATACAAGTCTTATAAATGGCTTTAGTCCACTGCTTTATGCTGTTGCTTTTAAGAATGAAAAAGTTGTTGAATATTTATTAAAAAATGGAGCAGATGTTAATCAAAAAGATGAACATGATTGTGCGCCTTTGAGATATGCGACTAGCTTTGGTTATGAGGAGATTTCAAATGTTTTAATAAAAAATGGAGCAGATATAAATGCTCAAGATGAATATGGAACAACGGCATTGATGGGGGCGATTATTAATAATCACAAAGGGATTGTTAGGAGTTTGATTTTAAATGGTGCTGATTTAAGAATAAGAGATAAAAATGGGCAAACAGCACTTAATCTTGCATTACATAAAGATATGATAAATGTTGTTCATTCAGCAATGAATGTAAGGAGAAAAAGAGAGGAAAAAGAAACAGTTTGGAAAAAAATTAAAAAAAATATATGGGAAAGGTCGTTGAAATAGGTATAAAAAAACTCCAGCATTGACTGGAGTTTTTTGTTGGAGTTTTTTATTCATCCCATGGGAAAACTAACCAAGCATTTCCATCGATGGTTTGTGAAGTTCTTATATCTGGTAAAGTTTTACAGCAGTCTTTTACTAAAAGAGAACAAATGTTTGAATTTGGATAGTTTTCTCTTAAATATCTTACGGTTTCACCACTGTCTGCAAGGTCATCTATGATGTAAACACTTTGACCATCAAATAGGCGGTCTGTTGAAATGTCTTGAGTTTGGTTTCTTTGATTATTTTTATCGTAAGAAATTAATTTCATTACTCTAACATCTCTGATGTCGAGTTTATAAGCTATTAATTGAGCAGGAACTAATCCACCACGTGATACAGCAATAATTGTTGCAGAACTTAGGTCTTCGCAATGTGCTTTAATTTTATCTGCAAGTTCATCACTAAGTTTTTTGATTTCTTCCCATGTAATATATGTTTTTTCCATTTTTTCCTCTTTATACGTTGTTATATTATGCGCACTTTTTTTTTAGACACATTGTGTTTGGTGCAAGTGATACTAATCCATCTAAAAGTTTAGGTTCAAACCAAGTTGATTTTGGGGGCATTAGCATATTTTGGTCTGCAACAGACAATAGCTCTGCAACTGATGTTGGGTATAGCATAAAACCTACACCTGAATGCTTGTCTGTCATTTCTTCTATTGCGCTAGAGCCTCTTATGCCTCCTATAAAATCTATTCTTTCTGAATTTCTTAAATCTTTGATGTTAAGTATCTCGTCTAGAATTTTTATTGATAGAATGCTAACATCTAGTTTTGATACGGGATCGTTACCTAGAGGTGCTCCTTTGTATGTTAATTTATACCATTGTTTATCTAAGTACATGGTAAATTCGTTGTTTTTTGAAGGATGCTTATTAGATGTTTCGGCAACTTCAAAGTTAATGCGTAGTTGTTTTATAAAAGCATCTTTTGTTAAACCATTTAGGTCAAACACTACTCGGTTGTAGTCCATTATTTTCATCTCATCTTCAAAAAATGTAACGGCAAGGAAGCGAGCAGTATCTTCATTGTTTTCTTCTTTGGCAATTATTGATGCTGCAGATGAACGATGATGACCGTCGGCAATGTATGCTTGATTTTGGTTTTTAAATTCATTTTTTATAAGGTTGATGTCATCATCATTGTCAATAATCCATAATAAATGGTTATAGCCTTTGTCGTCTGTTACACTTAAGTATGGAGTTTTGGTTTTAGTTATATTTTGCAATAATTGTTTGATAGAATTTATGGGTTTGTTAATCAACAATGCTGGGCCTGTTTGAGCACCAACGGTTTTTATTTGTTTTACTCTATCGTTTTCTTTTATGGGACGAGTTAGCTCATGGCGTTTGATTCTTCCTTCTTGGTAGGCTTTTACTGAGGCTGAGACCACAAGTCCGGTTTGAGTATGCTCTTTAGAGCTTATTTGATAAATATAAAAACATGGTTTAGATGATAGATGTAACACACTGTTTGTTAATAGATTTCTGAAATTTTCACCAGCTTTTAGGTAAACTTTTTCATCATATTGGTTTGTGTTATCGTTAAAATCTATTTCTGCTTTTGAGATATGTAAAAAGCTATATGGATTATTTTTAGCAATATTTTTTGCTTCACTTGATGATAGCACATCATAAGGAGGTGCTACAACTAAGTTTGCTAAAATAGGAGTTGGTAAAATACCTTCAAAAGGTTCATATATAAAGTCATTTATCATTAGTTTTATAGTCCCAAAATATAAAAAAAACTTTTAAGATATTGCATCATTTGTTATTTAAAGTCTAGAGCTCTTTTTAAAGATGTTAATTCTTTGTTTGATAAATTTTTAAAAAGATGATTTTATGAGTTTTTTTTTTATAATAATTAACGTTTGTTTAATTTTTTTTGTAGATATATTTAGCGTTATTTAGAGGTTTTTGATGTATTGATTGAAGGAATGTGTTATGTTAGCATTTTTAAAGGATAATTTTAATAAGTTTGTAAAATATTATCTTAAAAATTTTTGCCCTAAATTAGTTGAAATTTTGCGTAAAGGGTATGATGAAACTAAATTTAAAAGAGATTTATTATCTGGTATTACAGTTGCGGTTGTTTCTATACCATTAGCGATGGCTCTTGCTATTGCTAGTGGCGTTAGTCCTGCTCAGGGGTTATATACGGCGATTGTTGCGGGATTTTTTACATCATTACTTGGTGGTTCTAAGTACCAAATAGGTGGTCCAACAGGTGCTTTTGTTGTGGTGATTTTTAATGTGATTAAAAATTATGGTAATGAAGGTTTAATGATGGCAATGTTGATTGCTGGTGTGATATTGATTTTGGCGGGTTTTTTAAAGCTTGGAACATATATTAAATATATTCCATATCCAGTGGTGACAGGTTTTACTGCAGGTATTGGTGTGCTTTTGATTTCTACTCAAATAAAGGATTTGTTAGGGCTTAATATTAATGATGTGCCTGCTGATTTTATTCCTAAGTGGCAGAGTTATTTAAGCAACATAAATACTTGTAGTTTTTCATCTATCTTTATTGCTTTATTTTCTTTTGGGGCGATATTTTATGTTAAATACAAAAAACCACAATTGCCTGCTTATTTAATAGCTGTGGTTGGGGCTACAATTTTAGTTGCTATATTTGCTATTTTTACAACAGCACCAGATACTATTGGTTCAAAATTTGGTAGCATTCCTCATTTTTTACCTATGCCAGTTATGCCTCAAATTGATATAAATTTATTGTTTAGGGTATTTCCTAGTGGTTTGACAATTGCTTTTTTAGCAGGAGTTGAAAGTTTGTTATCAGCTACGGTTGTTGATGGTATGAGTGGTGATAATCATAACTCTAATGCAGAACTTATTGCTCAAGGTGTTGCAAATTTAGGTAGTATGATTTTTATGGGTGTTCCTGCAACTGGTGCTATTGCAAGAACTGCAACAAATTATAAATCTCATGCTTATTCTCCAATGTCTGGAGTTTTGCAATCGGTTGTTTTGTTATTGTTTATGTTATTGCTTGCGGGTGTTGCGAAATTTATTCCACTTTCATGTTTGTCGGCGGTGTTAATAATCGTTGGTTGGCAAATGCTTAATATTACTAAATTGTATTACTTATTAAAAGGTGCAAAAGGTGATGCGCTTACTTTAGTTATTACATTTTTGCTTACAGTATTGGTTGATCTTAATACTGGTATTTCGGTTGGTTTTATGTTATCTAGTATTATCTTTATGCATAGAATGAGCAACGAAATTGAAATCCAAACAGATGAAAAAGCTCTTGTATATAAGGGTGGTGGTCGTGACTTATCACAAGTTTTGCATGAACAAGGTGTTATTTCTATACGTTTCTCTGGGCCTTTGTTTTTTGGTGATGCGTTAGATGTTACTAAGTTTTTGCAGAATATTAATAAGGTAGCACCTAAGATTATTATCATTCGTATGGGGTATGTGCCTATGGTTGATATTAGTGGTGCTAATGCTTTAGTTGGATTTATTCAACGAGTAAAGAAAAAGCATGATACAAAAATTATTTTATCTAATGTGAAAAAACAGCCAAGACGTATGTTGCATGATGCCTTTTTGCAAAATAATATTGATTGGCATAATATTGCTATAGCATCTAATTTTGAAAATGCATTAAAAATAACTAGACGTTATCTTAGAATGCTAAAGCTTAAAGAAGATAATAATTAAACTTAAAGGCCATATCTTAAAGATATGGCCTTTTTGGTTTTAAGGATGATAGTTGTTATCATTTCCAATGATGTGACACAGACTGCTATCAAAGCAAAAGAAAGGTCCTTCGTAGATGTTAACCAAAACATTTGTTGACTCGTTGAACATCAAGACTTTACCACCAATTTCATAATCGTTTGATTTTTCGATGATGGTGTTTTCGTCAAAATGAATGCTTTCTGCTTGCTTTTTGTGAAGAATGAAGTAGTCATTTTGGTGGTCATTGTAGCTCAAGATAATAGTATCAAGGCCTTCATTGAAGATGCAACTATCAAGGATTAGTTCTTGGAACAACATTTCTTTTAAGTAGAGGCCAATAAAACAATATTTACCATCATTTTTTATAAGTAAATAGTCGTTTGGTGTTTTGTTTTGTATTGGCTTTTCATCTTTTATGAGATGATTTGTTGTGGGATGGATTTTAGGTTTTACCCCTTGAGGAATGTACAGCTCTGAACCACTTACAAAGTAATCAACGTATGTACTCCAGAAGCTGTCTTTGTATAAAATACAAATTCTAGCTTTGGTTATTGGAGTGGCATACTGAGGCATTAAAAACACATTTTCTTGTATTTTTTTACCAAGGTCTGTAAAGCCATTTTCATGGATTAATAACCAATTTTTCATGGGGTAGCAACTGTAGAGTAAACTAACGGTGCCGTCTTTTGACTTTGTGGTTTTGTAATCATCTATATACTTTTCTACAATAACGTTATTGTTTTGTATGATTTTAAGTAAATAACGCTTATTTTTTTTGTTTTTATAGATGTAACAGTTAGCTAGTTTTTTGTTGTAGTAGACTTTGAAAAAGTCATCACTACAACAAAGGTCCCAAAGCTCGTTAAACCAAAGAGTAATAAGGGCAAATGTACAAACGCCAAAAGTTCCCCAAAAAAGTGTATCTTCCCAGACGTTAAGTTCACCAAACAGCTTAGTTTCTTTTATGCAATAGAAGATTACTATTGTTAAAATAGTTGCAAACATTGAGAGTGATAGCTCAAACTTATCACAATTTTCCCATGCATTTTTGGAGAATAATCTATCCCATCTCCAAGATTTGATAGTTTTAATCATAGTTTTATATAAATAATTAAGTTAATAATAATTTTTTGTTGAGGGGGAGTATATGGTTTTTATTTTTTTTGTCAAGTTTTATCTATGAAATGGTAGCTTGACTTTATTTGGTTTTAGGCATTATATTAATGTTTATGAGTAAGGAGTTTAAAGTTGAAAGTCCTTTTGAGCCTGCGGGTGACCAAATTGAAGCAATTAAGCAATTGGTTGATGGCGTTAAAAGAGGCGAACAAAATCAAGTTTTATTAGGTGTTACCGGAAGTGGTAAAACTTTTACTATGGCTAAAGTTATTGAGGCATTAAAAAAGCCTACTTTGATTATGGCGCCTAATAAAATTTTGGCAGCTCAACTTTATGCGGAGATGAAAGAATTTTTTCCAAATAATCACGTAGAATATTTTGTATCTTACTATGATTATTATCAGCCTGAGGCATATATCCCAAAAACTGATACTTATATTGAAAAAGATTCTTCTATTAATGAGCAAATTGATAGAATGCGCCATGGTGCAACAAGGAATGTGCTAGAAGAAAAAGATGTGATTATTGTGGCTTCGGTTTCTTGTATTTATGGTTTGGGTAGTATGGAATCTTATTCATCTATGGCTTTTTCTTTAAGTGTTGGTGATGTGATTGAGCAAAAAGAAATTCATAAAAATTTAGCAAGTCTTCAATATGAACGTAATCAAGCAAATTTTGTTAGGTCTACTTTTAGGGTTAAAGGGGATACGTTAGATATTTTTCCTGCTCACTATGAAGATAGGGGATGGAGAGTTTCGTTTTTTGGTGATGAGGTAGAAAAAATTGTTGAGTTTGATGTTTTGACAGGTAAAAAGACTGCTGATTTGGAAGCTATTACGGTTTATCCTGCAAATCATTATGTGACACCTAGACCTGCTTTATCTCAGGCTATGATGCATATTAGGGAAGATTTAAAAACAAGGCTTAATGAGTTTAGAAAAAATAATCAGCTACTTGAAGCGCAAAGATTAGAGCAAAGAACAAATTTTGATTTGGAAATGCTTGAAACAACTGGACATTGTAAGGGAATCGAAAATTATTCTAGATATTTAACAGGTAGAAATCCTGGTGAACCTCCGCCAACGTTGTTTGAGTATTTTCCTAAAGATTGTTTGATTTTTATTGATGAAAGTCATATATCTGTTCCTCAAATCGGGGCTATGTATAGAGGAGACAGAAATAGAAAATCTACTCTTGCAGATTATGGTTTTAGGCTTCCATCTTGTTTGGATAATCGTCCGTTGAAGTTTGAGGAATGGGATAACTTTAGAGGGAAAACTATTTTTGTTTCGGCAACTCCTGGTGATTGGGAATTAGAGCAATCAAATGGTGTTTTTGCAGAGCAAGTGATTAGACCAACGGGGTTGACTGACCCTGAATGTATTGTAAAACCAGTTGAAACTCAAGTTGATGATTTGATGGCAGAATGTCAAAGAGTGATTAAAAAAGGTGAGCGAGCTTTGGTTACAACTTTGACGAAAAAAATGGCTGAAGATTTAACTGATTATTTAAGAGAAAATGGAATTAAGGTTAGGTATTTGCACTCAGATATTGACACGATTGAGCGCATTGAAATTATTCGTGATTTAAGGCAAGGTGTGTTTGATGTGTTGGTAGGTATTAACCTTCTAAGAGAGGGACTTGATATTCCTGAGTGTTCGTTGGTTGCAATTTTGGATGCGGATAAAGAGGGATTTTTAAGGTCTTATCGTTCACTTATTCAAACGATTGGTCGTGCTGCTCGTAATGCAGAAGGTAGGGTTGTATTGTATGCAGATAAGATAACAGATTCGATTAAGCTTGCTCTTGATGAAACAAACAGGCGTCGTAAAAAACAAGAAGAATATAATAAGGCGCATAATATTGTACCTCAAACAGTTAAAAAAGCGGTTTCAAATACTCTAATGACAATGACTGAGTTTGAAGATACGAGTAAAAAGGGTAAGAAGAAGGGAGACGATATTGATATTTCTAAAATAAAGAATATCGAAACAGAAATTAAGAAGCTCAAAAAAGAAATGAGAGCTTGGGCAGAAGATTTAGAGTTTGAAAAAGCAATGGAATGCAGGGACAAAGTTAGAAAACTTGAGCAACTTCTATTGTTAAGAGAAGAGGGATAAAGTTTAGAACATTCCTTTTTTTCTAAAGAAGATGATGGTTATGATTGTGGCAATAGCTGATAAACCTATTACAACCCAGAAACCATTGGGATTAGCGCTAAAGGCAACAGGTACGTTCATTCCCCAGAAACTTGCAAGCATGGTTGGAATCGAAAGAATAATGGTAATGGCTGCCAAAAATTTCATAACTAAATTTACGTTGTTGCTGATGATACTTGCAAAACCATCCATCATACCTTCTAGAATTGAGCGGTGCATATCTACCATTTCGATAGCTTGCTTGTTTTCGATAATAACATCATCTAATAGTTCTTCATCATCTGCATCAAATTTGATTAATTTGCTTAAGGTTGGACTTCTTAGCATTCTTAGTAGTTTTAAGAGAACTAAGTGATTATCTTTTAATGCAGTTGTGAAGTAAACTAATGATTTTTGGATTTCCATTAGTTCAAATAGTTCTTTGTTTGAGGTGGTTTTTCTTAAAGCATATTCAATACTTTCGGTACGGCGATTGATTATCTTTAAGTATCTTAAATAAAACTCGGTGCATCTGTATAAAATATTTAATAAAAATCGAGAGCGATTGCGTGTATCAAAAGTTCTTGCAGTGGAGCGATTGAAAGAATTTAATACACGATTGTCTCTTGCACAAATTGTAATTAAGTTTTTTTGAGTTAAAACTAGACCACATGGTAGAGTGTCAAAATTGTTTTCATCATCTAAGAGTGGTAAGTTGATAATGATGGCAAGAGAATTTTTATCTGTTTCTATGCGTGAGCGCTCGTCGGCATCTAGACAGTTATTTAACAATTCATAATCAATGTGTAGTAAGCTTGAAACTTGTAATAACTCCTCATCATTTGGATTGACAAGTGAGCACCATGTCATTGGTAGAATCTTATTTTTCTTTAATTTGGTAAGTTTGCCGTTATCTTCGGTTCTGTAAATTCTGAGCATATTTTGAACCTCCATAAATAATAACTAGCCTAGATTTAATTTGGTGCGGTCAAGAAGACTTGAACTTCCACGGGCTTAGCCCATAACGACCTCAACGTTACGCGTCTACCAATTCCGCCATGACCGCACGTTTTTAAAACAAGTGCAATATATATTGGTGAAAATAAATAATCAAGAAAAAAAGTTATTAATTGGGTAAAAAAATAATGTATTTTTATTTTTTTTGAGAAATGCTTGTTTTTTTAATGAATTTTTGATAATTAGTTATTAATATAATAGTATAGTAAAAAATAAAGAGGGTAATATGAACGGAAATAATATTCAGTTAAGTGATGAAGAGATGCTTCAGTTTAAGATGTTTCAAGAACAAATGAAGGGCTACAGGACATCTGATAGTGGTGTAAATTTTGTTGTGCCACAGCTTAGCGGTAAAGAGATTAGAAAAAGTAGCTATGTTAGAAGAACTTTATCTAGTGACGAATATATTATGAAAGTTGCAATGTTGCATCCTTTTGCTTATTTTGGTGCTATAGTTTTATTTGCTATTGGTTTGGGAATTTTGTATTATTTGAGTAATGTAGATTTAGGTAAAGCAAAGTATCTTTATTTTCCTTATGAAAAAGGTTTGGGGTGGTTTTTTGTATTTATGGGATTTTGCAAATATTTAAATCTTAGAATGACAGAGATGGTTGTTACAACAAAACGTGTTATTTGCAAAACGGGTATTATTGCTGTTAATACTGAAGAATTAAAAAATGCTCGTATTGAATCTGTTGAAATCAAACAAACTTTATGGCAAAGATTATGGCGTTATGCTGATATTTATTTTACAGGAACTGGGGTTTCTTATGTTTTATTTACAAACATTAAAGATGCTAGGTCTGTTAAAAGTACATTAGAAGATAATTTAGATATTTAATATTGAGGGAATTTATGAAAATAATTTGGGCTCTTTTAATGGTGGTGTTTTTGAGTTCTTGCCAAGCAAGTGGAACACATAAAGGAGCTAATTTGTTTGCAAATATTTTGACACTAGAATTTTAAGAGAGAATAATATGATTGATTTACATGTGCACTCTAATGCATCGGATGGTTTTTTTAGTCCATCTGAAATTATTGATATGGCTTTGGATATAAAATTAGAAGCATTGGCTTTAACAGACCATGATGCAATTGCAGGTGTAGATGAATTAAAAAAGGCTGCATTAGGGAAAAATATTGAAATTATCAATGGGGCGGAATTATCGGTATATTATCCAGATACTGATATGGAAGTTATTGCGCTTAATATGCCTGATAAAAATATGAAAGAGTTTAAAAAATTTCAGGAAGAGGAATTTATTAGACGCAAAAGAGTTACTGATAAAAGGCTTAGTATTTTGCAAGGTTGGGGATATGACATTAGCTATGAAGAGGTTGCTTTTGATGAAAAAGGTAATGAACGTATGCAAATTAGAAGACCACACTTTGTTGATGTGCTCTTAAAAAAAGGATATATAAAAACAACTGCGGAAGCTTATAAGACTATTTTTGTTAAAGGCGGTGGTAGTTATGTTGAAAATCGCCCAAAAGATGTGAAAGATGTTATTAGATTTATAAAGGACAATGGTGGCGTTGCCATTTTAGCTCATCCTGTTCACACCAAAAAATTTGATCAAGAAATTTTTGATTTGTTTGTTGAATTGAAGGGATACGGACTTGATGGTGTGGAAGTATTTCATTCTTCACAATCTAGTGATTTAAGAAAAAAATATCTTGAGATGATTAAAGAATTGGGGTTGATTACAGCTGGTGGTTCTGATTTTCATGGAGGAACTGCACATCCAGAAAATAAACTTGGCACAGGAAAAAATAATAACCTTAATATTCCTTATATGGTTCTTGAAGAGATATTAAACTTTAGAACAAATGGGATTAGCGCTAATTATTATAGCGAACTTGAAAAATATATCTAAAAATTATTCCCAAACAGCTTTTACTTTTAGGCAATAGATGTCTTGTTGTTGTTCTTTGGTTAGTTTAACATAATCTTTTTCTGTTGTTATTAACGTTAGATTATTTTCTAAGGCTTCTTTTTTTAGCTGATTGATATCTTCTTTGGTATATGTGTGATGATCTTCAAAGTCTTTGGTTTTGACAACGTTGTAACCTTCTGTTGAAAGTGTTTTATAAAATTTTGAAGGATTACCAATACCGGCAAAAGCAAGAACATTTTTATTTGATAAATTTAGTTTTTCAGCAATTAATCTTCCAGTGTAGCATGGTAGGGTAATGTGTTGTTTTAAATTGGTTTTATCTTCGCCCATGATGATGACATAATTAGCACGTTTTAGGCCAGTTGAAAGTGTTTCTCTTAATGGACCAGAGGGAATTATTTTACCATTTCCTATACCATTTGCGCCGTCAAAAACAAGGTATGCTTCATTTTTGTATAAGGTTGGATTTTGGAAGCCATCATCCATAATTATGATTTCTGCACCAAGTGAAGTTGCGAGTTTTGCTCCATAGGCACGATTGGGGGAAATTATGGTTGGAGCAGTTTGAGCTAGTAATCTTGCTTCATCTCCAGTTTCAAGCGGAGTGTGAACAGACAAATCTACAAGGATGTTTTTTAGCTTACCTTTGTAACCACGAGTTACAAAAAATACTTTTTTGTTTTCTTTTTGGTAGCGTTTGGCGAGGGCTATTGAGATTGGAGTTTTGCCAACTCCTCCTGCAGTAATATTACCAACACAAATAACCTTTGCTGTACTTTTATATGGAGATGAGTTATTTATACGATATTGAGTTATAAAACCATATATTTTAGATACTGGAGTTAATAGGGTTGATAAAAAATTATCGCTATTCCAAAAATAAGGGGTTTTCATCGAGATAATTCCTTAACCAAAGCATCTTTTATACCATCTAGAACTTTGGCTTCTGCTGTAGCCCAATTGTAGGCTTTTTGTTGTGCATCTTCTAGAAGTTCTTTTTCCATAAATAATGAAATAGCTTCATCAATTACATCAGGAGCTGAAAAACGCTGAGTTACAGCATGTGAAGTCTGTGCTCTTTCTAGCATTTCTTTAAAGTTGTGCATATATGCGCCAACGATAACCGCATTTTTGTCACGAGCTGGTTCTATAAAGTTTTGACCGCCATGTTTGATTAATGAACCGCCAACAAATGTAACATCAGCTATTGAGTACCAAATGCCCATTTCACCAATGGTGTCTGCTATGTAAACATCTGTTTTTTGTGTTAATGGTTCTTTTTGTGAGCGAAGAGCTGTTGAAAAACCATGTTTGTTGAATGTTTCGGATATTTCTTTTCCTCTGTGTGGATGGCGTGGAACAGAAATAATTAAAACGTCTTTAACGATACGTTGAAACTCTTTTAAGTGTTCAGCAAATTGTTCTTCTTCGTTGCTATGAGTTGAGCTTAATAAAAATACTCTTCTATTTCCAATTGCAGAAACAATTTCTTGTTTTTTTTCTAGATCTACTGGAAGAGGGATACCTGCATATTTTAAGTTACCAATGCAATCAACTTTGGGAGCACCAAGAATTTTTAAGCGATTTTTATCTTGCTCTGATTGGCCTAAGCATAATGAAAAATATGAAAGCAATTCTTTTGATAAAAATTTGAATTTTTTCCAACGGTTAAAAGATTTATCAGATATTCTACCATTAACTAAAATTAGAGGAACTTTTGTTTTGTGAATTTCTGATATTAATGATGGCCAAAGTTCAGATTCAAACCACAAAACAGCATCTGGTTTGAAGTGATTTAGCAAGTTTTTTGCAAATTTTGGAACATCATATGGAATGAATTGATGAAAAGCACGTTCAGGTAAACGTTTTGCCATAATTTCTGCGGAAGTTATAGTGCCGGTTGTAACCATTATTGATAAGTCTTTATCTTCTTTTAATAGCTTATCTATTAATGGCAACATTGAAACAGATTCACCAACTGATGCACCGTGTAACCAATATAATTTACCTTCTGGACGAGGGTGTGTGTAATGACCGATACGCTCATTAAAACGGATAGGGGGCTCTTTATTGGTTTTTTGTCTTTTTTTGATGTATGTTGCTTTTATTATAGGAAAAGAAAGACTGATTAGTGCCTTGTATATTGGTATTATCAAAATAATGCTCCTTAGTTGGTAGATTGTGAATTGTTTTGGTATTTTTTGTTTTTGCCTACACCTGGTTCTATTTTTTCGATATTGCAGATTTCGTCAGCCTTATAGGTTATTTCATTTAGCTCATTTTCGATTTTTTGACGATATGCTTCTAATTCTTCATCTGTTAGATCCTTGGGGACAAAAAATGGTTTAGTTGGCAGGATTATTCCTTCTGTGTATGGGCGAGGAATTAACATTGCATCCCAGCTTTTTTTGATAACCATTGCGTTTTTAGCGCTATATGTAAAACCAATGATTGGTTTACCAGTTTTTTGGGCAAAATAAACTATACTTTTATTTAATCTCATACGTGGGCCACGTGGTCCATCAGGAATGATTGCAATGGTTGTGCCTGAATTTAATTCTTTTACGATTTTTACGGCAGCAGTTGCGGCATGGTCATTTGTTGACCCATCTATTGTTGAAATGTGATATTTACGTAATATTTTAGCGATAATTTGACCGTCTTGATGAGGAGAAACTAGGGCTTTTAGGGTGCAGTTGTTTTCAAAAAATGAGGGGAGTACAAGGACTCTGCCATGCCAAGCAATAAAAATTGCTCCAGCGTTTTCTTTGCATAAATTAATGAATTCTTCTGCGCCATGAACTTCAAATTTACAAGTTTTATGGATTATGCGTAAATAAATATAAGCAAGTGAGCTAATGAGTTTTAAAGCAAATTTAGTGTGACCAAGGTCTCTAAGAAAGTGCTTTATTTTCTTTTTTAATGGTTTCATGATGGTCCTTTTTCTGTTTTATATTGATATAGAATAAAACTTTTAATAATAATCTCAAGGGTTATATTTTTTTATCCTACATATTTAATTGAAAATAAAAAAAAGCGACCGATAAAGGTCGCTAAATTTGGGTTATACGTTTGTTTGCCATCCTTTGATAGATGTATCTTCGCTACTTTTGTGTACAACAATTTGTGGGTAGGCGATATTGATGTTTTCATCTCTAAAACGACGCAAAATTTCGTAACGTATGTCACTTGATGCTGTCCAGCCTGACCAGATATCTGATACATAAAATCTTAGTTCAAAATCAAGTGATGATGAGCCAAAATCTTTAAACACAACATAAGGTCCTGGAACTTTGGCTACTTTTTTGCATGATTTTGCACATTCTAGCAATAAGTTTGTAACTACGTTTGCATCTGAGTCATAAGATACACCAACTTTTATGGCTTGACGTTGCCAGTTGTTGTCATGAGTTAGGTTTATTAATGAACTTGAGATAAGAGTTGCATTTGGAATGATAACACTTTGTCTTGTCCATGTTTCTAGCTCTGTTGAGCGAATGTTGATTTGTTTGATTTTTCCTTCTTCGCCTCCGATTATTACCCAATCGCCAACTTTGAATGGACGTTCAAACAAAATGATTATACCTGATACGAGGTTTTTAATTACATCTTGTAAACCAAAACCGATACCAACGGAAAGTGCACCGGCGATAACTGCAAGATTTGATAGGTCTACACCCATGGCAACGATTGCTAAGATTACAGATATTATTATACCAACAAAGCCGGTACCAGATATAAGTGAGTGTTTTATACCTTCATCCATGTTGATGCGGTTAAGTAAATTGATAGATAGTCTCTTTTTGATAATTTTTACAACAGTTAGTGATGCTAAAAATACAACAAGTCCTGTTAGTATGGCTATTATTGAAATTTCTATACCACCAACTTTAAAACCAAAGAGTAATTTTTTTAACCCATGAAGCATAAATGTTGATGGAACCCCCCATAATCTTAATAATGAATATAAGAATAACATTACTAAAATAGGGGTTATAAGTAGTGACATGGTAAAGTCTGCTTTTGACAAAAATTTCTTACGTAATTTGAAAGTTGATATCCAAAAGATGATGCTTCTGCGTAAGAGATCTGAAACAAACTTTCTTGTAATTATAAATGCTCCAAGTAATAATATTGATAATATGAAGCGATTGAAAATGAATGTGGCAAGCCCTGGATAACCTATTAATGAAATAATAAATGTACCGATTGCAAAAAGTGATGTGAAAATAATGATTCGAATAGATGTACTATTTTCTTCTTGTTCATCATTGTTTGAGGTGGTGTCTTGTGATGATATTTCTATGATTTCTTTTGCTTTTTCATCTTCTAAAATGCGTGATGTTAGAATTATAATAACAAAAGCTTTGAAGGCATCTGATATAACTTCTAGAAGCAATTTTAATTCAGATGATATTTCAAAATAGTTTGAAATATTGATGATGCAAGCAATAGAGCCAAGCAAAATGATGCTTAATGTTGTAGCATTAAAAATACGCTCAGCTTTTTCATCTGAAATGTTAAATAAACGCCACTTACCATTCCATGGAGCTAAGATTACTCGGGAGATAGCTCTAATTAATGTAATATAGAGAAGATAGTATAAGATATTAGCTAAAACTATTCCAAAGTTGCTATTGGTGAGAGTGTGATTGCTAACTTGCCATAGCAAACAGCCACCTATTAATAATGAAGGGATTACTCCATAAGCAATGGCTGTAATTATTGCAACAATAATTTTTTGCCCATAGCGGGGTTGGTCTTCTGTTTGTCTGTAACCATAGTGAGTGATGATAAAGTGTCTTAAAAATAAACCGATTGATAAGATGAATATTAATATGAGTAATACATACCAAATATTTTGGTTGAAATCTTGTTTTTCTTGATTGTTTAGATTTTTATACCAAGAAATTGGTGAGTAGGCTATTTTCCATAAAAATACAGCACCATCACTGAATGAGTTTAGAAAATTTTTCTTGTTTATTAGTGTGTTTTGTTCTGCGACAAGGTTTCCTATTAAAATTTGTGAACGAGCATTCGAGATTAAAGCTGTTAAACGGGCAATTTCTGTTTTTAATAAGTTTGCTTCTATTTGCCTATTTTTGTATGCTGTCATTGATTGAGTGTATTTTTCTCTCATCTCAGCGATAGATGCGTCTTCTGTTTCGCCTTCTTTGGGAGCTTCACCAATAGCTAATAAAGCATCTTGAGTAAATTTGGCGTTTTTTTCGATATTTTTAATAGCAGTATCAAGAGTGATTTCTTTTTCGTTAAGATAGGTTTGTGCCTCATCTAGAGTTTGGTTGGTGAAATTATTATTTTTTATGTTTTCTTCAATAACTAAAAAATTATCAGATATTTGTTTATAATCAAAATTTTCAGCGGTTTGTTCTAAAACAACAAGAGCGTCGTTTTCTGGTTTAGTCTCTAGCGAGGCTTGTTGTGAACTATAAGCCATTGAAGGGGTGATTATAAAACTTAAAAGAAAAGCAAGTAAAAATAATTTTTTCATATTGAATACTTTCAAAATTAATAACCAAATTATGAGCGTTTGATGAAGTATTTTAGTAATACATCAAAGCATGCTTTTGCAGAGCCGGCTCTTAAGTTATCAAGAACAGACCAATAACTTATGCCATTTTCAACAGATACATCTTGGCGAATGCGTGAAACATAAACATTATCTTCACCTTGAATGTCATCTACACTAACATATCCGCCATCTACATTTTTATCAAAAACAACAACGTTTTTAGTTTTTGACATTTCTTCTTTTATGTTTGTTGCATCAACTTCATTTGTAAATTCGGCATTTACAAAAACACCATCACCAATAAATGTTGGAACAAAAGCTGCATTTGCATGAACTTTTATGTCAGATTTTAAGATTTTTTTGATTTCGGCGTTTAGTTGCCATTCTAATTCGGTTTCTTCGCCAATGAAGTCACCAACTTGTGGTAGTACGTTAAATGCAATTTGTTTTTTGAAAACTTGCTCATTGTCGCTAAGAGATTCATTTAAGAAAATTTTTCTTGATTGAGTGAATAATTCATCCATAGCAACTCTGCCATAATGTGATGTAGAAATAAATGCATTAATAACTAAACGTTTAAGAGAGTTATTTTTCAAGCTATTTGAAAGAGGAAGTAATACTTGGTAGGCGGTTGATGATGGAATAGAAACAACAGAAGTATCAGATGTTATTTGGTCGCCATTTAGCTCTGGGATAATGGATAAAACATCTTGTTGGCTAAAGGTTGCACCACTTAAGTCTATAACTTTGCAGTTTGAAGAAACAGCTTTTTTGATGTATCTTGTTGCTTGTTCTTTTGTGCAACAGAAAATAGCAATATCTACAGTTTTAAAATCAAAATTTTCTAGATTATGAACATCAAGCTCATCATCTTCACCATATGATACGATAGTACCAAGAGGAGCTTTAGGGTCTACAGCATAGATGCTTTTGGCATCAAATGCGTTTTCGCTAAAAAGATTTAATAATTCATAACCTTGACTTTCTTTTACACCGATAATTGCTATTTTTTGCATTTTTGTATCCTCTTTTAATGATTTATGTTTTAGTATAATTTGCAGTATTGATGATTAAATTTCAAGTAATTATGTAGTTATCCACCCGTAAGGTTATAAGTGATTAAAATGCTTTAGGGTAAAATCGAAATTTTAGTGATGATTGTTGTTGGGGATTGGGGAAACGGAGAGGATATTTTTATTGCAAAGGGGGGATTTTTGTGGTAAAATAAGGTATGTTTTGAATAAAAGCAAGGATGAGTATGAGTGATATAACATTAGAAAGTCAATTGTTTGAGATAATTAACGATAAAAAGATGAGCGAGGAGATAAAACTCGCAAAAATTGATATGCTCATAAAACTTGGCGTTGATGTTAATGCAATGTATGGGGCTAAGTCTGCATTAAAGTTTGCAAATGAAGTAAAAGAAGAAAAAATTGCGATGTTTTTAAAAAATAATGGTGCAATAGAGTTTTTTGATAAAGAAAAAGCAAAGGAGTTAGGAGAAAAGTTATATCTGGAATGTACTAAAGGAAATGCTGATATTAATAAAGTTAAAGAATTGGTAACAAGAGGTGCTGATGTTAATCTAAAAAATATTCATGGAAAAACATCCTTGTATTGGGCTGTTCGAAATGGTTGTAAAGAAATTGTGGAATTTTTAGTTTCAAACGGGGCAGATGTTAATCAAAAGTATAATGATGGATTGACAGCTTTAACAGAGGCTTCTTCTTTGGGGGATAAAGAAATTGTAGAAATGCTACTTAAAAAAGGGGCTGATGTTGATGCTAAAGATGATGACGGAAGGACAGCATTGATGGTGGCTTCTTGTCGTGGTCATAAGGAAGTTGCGGAATTTTTAGTTTCAAGTGGCGCAGATGTTAATCTAAAAGATAAGTCTGACAATACAGTGTTGCAGATGGCTGTTCAATGTAATCGTAAAGAAATTGTAGAAATGCTACTTAAAAAAGGGGCTGATGCTAATGTTAAAGATTATGTCGGAAATACAGCATTGATGGAGGCTTCTTGGGGGGGGCATAAGGAAGTTGTGGAATTTTTAGTTTCAAGTGGCGCTGATGTTAATCTAAAAGATAATTCTGGCCGTACAGCGTTGCTGATGGCTGTTCGAAATGGTTATAAAGAAATTGTAGAATTTTTAGTTTCAAGTGGCGCAGATGTTAATCTAAAAGATAGGTCTGGCAGTACAGCGTTGATGGTGGCTGCTAAAATGGATAATAAAAAATTTGTAGAATTTTTAGTTTCAAGTGGCGCAGATGTTAATATTCAAGATAATGATGGTTATACAGCATTGGTGTGGGCTTCTTGTAATGGTTATAAGGAAGTTGCGGAATTTTTAGTTTCAAGTGGCGCAGATGTTAATATTCAAGATGAAGATGGTTATACAGCATTGATGTTTGCTTCTAATAATGGTTATAAAGAAATTGTGGAAGTTTTAGTTGAAAGAGGCGCTGATGTTAAAGCTAAAAACAATAGTAGAAAAATAGCGATTGATTTGGCTAAAGATGATGAAATAAGGGAGATATTGATAGATACAGTTAAGGTACAAAATATAGAAAACCATGGTGTTGTTTTTGGAAAGATTAAAAACATATTTGAAAGATAAAAAATGAGTGAGATAACATTAGAAAGTCAATTGTTTGAGATAATTAAAAACAAAGAATTAAGCGAGGATATTAAACTTGCAAAATTTGATATGCTAATAAAACTTGGGGTTGATGTGAATGCTATGTATGGAGCAAGGTCTGCTTTAAGGATTGCAAAAGATAAAAAATTAACAGAAGTTAGTAAATATTTAGAAGAAAATGGGGCTAAAAATATCTTTGACGAAAAAAAAGCAAAAGAGTTAGGAGAAAACTTAATTAAGGAATGTAATTCAAGAAATGTAAACTTTGAGAAAGTAAAAGAATTAGTAGAACATGGGGCTGATGTTAATGATAAATATGAAGAGGGATGGACAGCGTTGATGAAAGCTTCTATAAATGGATATAAGGAAATTGCGGAATTTTTGATTGAAAATGGTGCGAAGGTTAATCAAAAGAATAAATGGGGGAAGGGAGCATTAATGAAGGCTTCTGAATATGGTCATAAGGAAGTTGCGGAAGTTTTAGTTGAATGGGGCGCTGATGTTAATGATAAAAATAATTTTAATAAAACACCATTGATGGGAGGGGCTTATTATGGTCATAAGGAGGTTGTGGAGTTTTTAGTTGCAAAAGGGGGGGATGTTAACCTAAAAGATATAGAAGGTAATACAGCATTGATGTATGCTTCAAAAAATGGTCATAAGGAAGTTATAAAGTTACTAATAGAAAACGGGGCAGATGTTAGTTATAAAAATAAAGATGGTCAAAGCGCAATAGAACTTGCAAAAGATGAAGAAACAAGAAAAGTGATATTTAACATTGTTAAGGAAAGAAAAAGAATAGAGTTTTTTTGTAAAATTAAAAGAGGTTTGGGTTTGGAGAAATAAAGAATTTTAATTTGTAGATCCCTTGACGTTTTGCTTAACGTAAAACGAGGGATGACGGTTAGGATAATTTTTTTGTTGTAAAGATGGTAATTTTATGGTATGTTTTAGATACATTCATGGAGTATAGGAGTAAAAAATGAGTGAAAATATTTTAGAAGATCAATTAATTGATATTGTATATGATGCAGATATGCCTGAAGATGTTAAGTTAGCCAAGATTGATATGTTGATAAAACTTGGTGTTAAAAATGAGGCAAAAAATGAAGCATTGTTAGTTGCTTGTAGAGGTGATAGTGAAAAAATTGTAGAAATGTTGATTTTGAACGGAGCAGATATTGGAGTTAAAAATAGTAATAATCGTTCTGTAGTAGCTATTGCTAAAGATGAAAATATGAGAAAAGTAATATTTGAGGCGGCGAAGAAAAAGCAAAAGAAAGAAGATGATGAAAAATTGGAAGAAGCAAGAAAAGTTGAGGAACTCATTTTAGGTAGAGGATTTTTTTAATAAAATAGGTTATATCTTTAAAAAAAGAGGCTAAAATGAGTGAAGTAACTTTAGAAAGTCAGTTATTTGATATAATTAGAAATAAAGAAATGCCGGAAAATATCAAGCTCGCTAAGATTGATATGCTAATTAGGCTTGGGGCTGATTTGAACGTTAAATCTAGAGGAAAAACGTCGCTTGCTTTAGCTAAAGATGAAAATTTAGAAAAAATTGCTGAAATTTTGAGTGAAAATGGGGCTCTTGATGAAAGAATTTCTGATGAAGAAGTAAAGAGATTGAGTAAAAGACTTATGGTTTTTATTAATGTAGGTGATTTAGATGAAGCAAAAAACGCAATAGAAGAGGGGGCTGATGTTAATTATATTGAAAAAGCTTCACTACATTATAATACTCCTCTTTTGGAAGCATGTCGTCATGGGCATATTGAAATGGTTAGAAAGTTGCTTGATTGTGGAGCTGAACTTAATTTGAAAAATGCTGAAAAAACTATAGCTCCGATATATATAGCTGCGGCTAGAGGACATATTCATATTATAAAAGAATTAATTAAAAGAGGGGCTGATATTAATGACGATACTAGCCAATATAAATTAACTCCTTTGATGGGGGCGGTTGGTGATAGGCGTTATGATATGGTTAAATTTTTAATTTCAAATGGAGCTGATGTAAACAAAATAGATGTAGATGGACAGAGCGCTCTTATGGAAGCAGTAGAAAAGGGGGATATTCATTTAATTGGTGAATTAATAGATGCTGGTGCGGATGTTTTATTGAAAGATAAAAAAGGTAAAATTGCACTAGAATATACTCAAAATGAGGATATTAAAAAGTTTTTAATTAAGAAATTTAAGAAAACAAAATCAGCTAATTTAAAGAAAGAAGATATAAATATGCTTGAGGGTTTTTTAGATAAAAGAAGAGATTTTTTGTAATTTTAGACAAAAACATTTGACATTTGGCAAAATAGGTAATATATATAAATTGTAAGTGGCTTTTAGAAGGTGCAATTTAATGAAATTTTGGATTAATTGTTTAATTGGTTTAATTTTAATTTTTGGTGGTTTTAGTGTAAATGTGGCTAAAGCTGAAACACTTTTGTGGTGTGGTGAATATATAGAATATAAAGATAAAGGTTATATTAAACTGCTAAGAGGTGATATTGGAGTAGGTAGTGAAGATTGTAGTAAAACTCAATATTATAAACGTAAAGCAGATGAGAGAGTAGTTGCCGTTAAGCTTGAATTTACTCGTAATAGGTCAACATATGCTAAATGGCGCAAATATATTGGTCATGTAATTGAAGTTAAAGGAAAATATCGTAATGCAACAATTAAAAGTACTAAGTTTGTTAGAGATTTAGGTCGATAGTTTTTGATTTTAGCCTTAATTTTTAAGGCTATTTTTTTGATTAATATACTTGTTTGAAAGAGTTGTTGTTATACATTTCTATAATATATTTTGATGATTTTATTGAACCTGAGTGCATCATAAATTCTGACCACTTTTCTCTTAGGGCATCAGAATTTGAAGAAGATAATAATTTTTTGTAATCAAAACTTTGGTTGCTTTCTACTAAATCACCCCATAATTTTACGGCTGCATAGCTATATACTTCTAAGCCTTTAGGTTCTATACCACGAAGGCGCAAATCTACTAAGTTTTCGGTAAACATAATGCTATCTTTAAAGCCTTTTAATGCCATAACATATATGCCATTTGATTTTTCTTTTAAGGTATTATAAATCATGGCATCTGGCATGTCTTTGGCTGTAAAGACTATGATATCTTCATCTTGTTTTTTTAGTGATAAAATGAAATCTGTTGAGGCATCTTTGCTTGATAATACAAAAGTTATGGCGATTTGGTCTTTTTTTACGGTGGAGATTAAATCTGTTATATTGGTTGAGTTGTTTAAGGTGTAGAATTTTAGTAAATTACTTTTACCGTATTTTTGAAATTCTTTAAATAAAGATTTTGCCACATCTGAGTAACCATCATCTTTGTTGTCGTCATAGATGAATGCAGTTTTTAGACCTGCAAAATTTTGGTTGTAGAAATTAAAAAAGTCTCCACTCATTTGTGATTTTGTGCCAAGGAACATTATTTGTCCTTTTTTGTTGGTGTCGGCTTGATTGTAGGTTACGGTTGTTGGTACAATTTGGAAAATTTTTGAATTTTCATAAATGTTTGCGATTTCTGCAAAACGATTTGAGCAATAAGGACCAACAACAAGGCCTATTTTTTTTGAATTAAGTAAAGCTAACATTTCTGCTGTTGAGATTGCTAGTCTATCATCACAACGGTCATCAATGGTAAGGATGTCTATTTCTTTGTTGTTTAGACCTCCTTTTTTGTTGATTTCATCTATTGCAAGTTTTGCACCATTAAATAGTTCTTCTCCTTCTTTTTTGTATTCGCCTTGTTTGGGGGCAATTACGGCAACCGTAATCGTTTCTGCTTTTATAGGTGCAGAGTAAACAAAGCTTAAAATAAGAAGAAACTTTATAAAGTGCTTTAACATTGTTACATCTTTTCAGGAGCTTTAAAGCCTAACAAATTAATTGATGTGTCTAATACATTTAAGGTTAAAGTAATTAGCGCAACAAGAGATTGCAATACGGTTTGATCAGTTTCTGCTAATATTTTTTTGTTGTGATAGAACGCGTTAAATTTGTTTGAAACTTCATAAATATATTGGCACAAAATTGAAGGTGCGTCTTTTTTTACGGTTTCGGTTAAGATGTGGCTAAACTTAATTAGGCTTAACGCTAAATCACGTTCAGAATCTGTGCTAAATGCGGTGATTTGGCTTTTAGTATTTAAGTTTAGTTTTGATAAAATAGATTTGATACGAACCATTGTGTATAGAATGTATGGTCCGGTGTTTCCTTCAAATGATGCAAATTTATCTATATCAAAAATATAGTTGCTTTCACATGGGTTTTGTAAATCACCATATTTGATGGCAGAAAGTGCAATGATTTTGGATAGTTCAGCTAATTTATCTTGGGGCATATTTTCGCTATCTTTTATTGATACTTTTGCTTCTACAGTATCTAAAAGTTCTGACAATTTCATAGTGCCACCGGAACGAGTTTTGAATGGTTTGCCATCAGAGCCATTTACTGTTCCAAAACCTACAAATGATAGGTCTGTATTTTCTGGTATGATACCAGTTTTCTTAGCACAACGGAAAACACGTTCAAAGTGCAAACCTTGGCGTTTATCTACAACATAGATTACTCTATTGGGATTATAATCTTCTTGTCTTTGAACGAGAGTTGCAAGGTCTGTTGTTTCATAAATAGCAGAGCCATCAGATTTTAAGATAAAGCATGGAGGAATTGGGGCTGTGTCTGTTTCTTCTTTTACATCAACAACGAGTGCTCCTTCGCTAACATAGGCAAAACCTTTGTCTTTCATCATTTTTACCATGTCTTTAATGTATGGGGCTGCATCACTTTCACCAAGCCAAACATCAAAATCAACATCTAGACGAGAATAGTTTTGTTTTAAGTCTTGAAGAGAAACGTTAAGGATATGCTTCCATAAAGCACGATATCCTGCTCTACCATTTTGTAGTTCTTTTGTTGCTTGACGAGCTTTGGCTAAATAGTCTTCGTCTTCTTTAGATGTTTTGGAAGCAAATGGATAGATTTCTTCTAGGTCTTTTAGGTTAAATGGTGGTATTTCAGGGTATTGACCTTCATAGTTTTCATCAAAGTAGCAAAGGTCTGGTTGTCTTTGGCTTAATTCATGGATAATTAACCCCATTTGCAAACCCCAGTCACCAAGGTGAGCATCTCCAATTACTTTGTTGCCATAAAAACGGTTTAATCTTTTTAATGCTTCACCAATAACAGCAGAACGAAGGTGACCGACATGGAGTGGTTTTGCAACATTTGGACCACCGTAGTCTATCACAACTGTAAGAGGAGCTTCTTTATTTTCAAATCCGCATTTAGGAGAGTTTAACATTTCGTTTAAGTAAGAATGTAAGAACTCGTCTTTAACATTAATGTTTATAAAGCCTGGGGCTACAACGTTAATGTCTTTTATAATGTCGTTTGAAACAATGTTGTTTAGGACATCATTTGCGATTTGAAGAGGGGCTTTACGATATAATTTTGCGCCACCCATTGCGCCATTTACTTGGAATTGACATAAGTCTTGACGGTTAGAAACAGTAACTCGGCCTAATTCTCTATCATAGCCCGCATTTTCAAATGATTGCATAAATATTTGATTTAAAGTTTCTATTACCGATAGCATTATGTTTCTCCATATAGTTAGAATTATTGCGGATAATATAGGGTATTAAAGGTAGTGTCAAGTGTAAAATTTGGGGGAGAAATGTTGGGTTTTAATTGACTTTTTTGAGGATAGAGGTAGATTTTAGGGCATTATTTGGTTTAAATATTTATAGGAGACGAAAATGGCAGTGTCATTGGCTGTTCAAAAATTAATGGAAGAATATAATCGTTTTTCTTCTACAACAATGAATGAATTATTTGAAAAAGATGAAAATAGAGCAAAAAAATATACCATAGAACTTCAAGATATGGTGTTTGATTATTCTAAGAATAGATTTGATGAAAAAGTTTTAGATGCTTTGTTTGGTCTTGCAAATGAACATAATCTAAAAGAACGTATTGAAGATATGTTTGAAGGTAAAAAAATTAACGTAACAGAAGATAGAGCAGTGCTTCATACTGCACTTCGTAATTTCTCAGGAAAGCCTGTTTTTGTTGATGGTAAAGATGTTATGCCTGATATTTTGAGAGTGCAAAAACAAATGAAAGAATTTGTTAAGGCAGTTCATGAAGGCGAATTTAGAGGCGCTACAGGTAAAAAATTAAAAAATATTGTAAATATTGGTATTGGTGGTTCTGACCTTGGTCCTTATATGGTAACATCTGCGCTTAAAAAATATTGGGTTGAAGGAATCGAGAGCTATTTTATTTCTAATATTGATGGGACAGCTTGTCATGAAGTATTAAATAAAGTTAATGCTGAAGAAACTTTGTTTATTGTTGCTTCTAAAACATTTACTACTATCGAAACTCTTACAAATGCAAGAACTTGTAGAGAATGGCTTGTTAGTAAATTAGGTGAAGATGCAGTTAAGAATCACTTTGTTGCATTATCAACTAATGCTGAAAAAGTTAAAGAGTTTGGTATTGACACTAATAATATGTTTGAATTTTGGAACTTTGTTGGTGGACGTTATTCTTTGTGGTCAGCTATTGGTCTTTCTATTGCTTTGACTGTAGGTTATGATAAATTTGAAGAGCTTTTAAAAGGTGCTGAAGCTATGGATAATCACTACCGCTATGCTCCTTTGAATGAAAATATCCCTGTGATTATGGCGCTTATTGGTATTTGGTATAATGATTATTATAATATTCATAGATATGGGGTTATTCCTTATGACCAATATTTGAAGTTTTTACCTTCATATTTGCAACAGCTTGATATGGAAAGTAATGGTAAATCTGTTCGTTTAGATAATAAGAAAATTACTGATTATGCAACAGGTCCTGCTTTGTTTGGTGGGGCTGGTACTGATGTTCAACATTCTTTCTTCCAACTTTTGCACCAAGGTACAGAGCCTGTTCCAGTTGACTTTATTATTCCTGCTAATTCTTTGAATGAAAAAGGTAAACATCATTTGATTTTGCTTGCTAATATTTTGGCTCAAGCAGAGGCTTTGATGAAAGGTAAGAGTGAAAAAGAAGCTGAAGCTGAATTGAGAGCTCAAGGAAAAGATGAGGCTACAATTGAAAAATTGAAGCTCAATAAAAGCTTTGATGGTAATCGTCCATCAAATATGTTTATTGTAAAGACTATAACACCATATGCTTTGGGTATGTTGATTGCTATGTATGAACATAAAGTTCATGCTCAAGGTGTAATTTGGGAAATTGATAGTTTTGACCAATGGGGTGTTGAGCTTGGTAAACAAATGGCTTTGAAGATTTTGCCAGAATTAGAAGGTGGGCCAAAAGCTTGCCATGATAGTTCTACTACAAGCTTGATTGGTAAAATTTTAGATTTAAGAAAATAAGTTTTTTAAAGCTTAAATAAATTAGCTCCCTTCGGGGGGCTTTTTTTATGTTTGAAAGGATAAACCTGTTGACAAAATAGATGTTTTTGTATATTAGCTATTCTTAATAAAATTATATTTATGTTTAATAATTAAAAAAATTATACACTATGAAGTTAAAAAAGTTAAATGATGAACTTGATTTTTTGAGTTCTAGTAGTGCTGACGAGGTAAGTGAATACATAAAGTCATATTCGTTTAGGCTTGATGCAGAGCTGGTATTTGTTGAGAAATTTCCGACACTTATTCCTTTGTATCTCGAGCGATATTGCGTTTTTCAGAAAACGGCAAGAGTGATTATTCAGTCTAATAACCTTGAGCATATTAATCTCTTGGTTAAGAGTGAGCCAAAAAAGTATAATGTTCACAGTCTTTTGTTTGATGTGGGCGAGTATGCAACAATTAGTTGTTGGCTTAAGGATAATGATTCTCCGAAATATCCTGAAAAAAAGCTATTTTGGTATGGTAGCTATGCAGAGATAGAGAAGTTTATTTTAAATAATAAAGTTTCTCTGTTTGGTCAGTATGACTTAATTCGTCGTCACAATAATCGTGCTGTTTCAAAAATGATTGAAACATGCAAGATTGATGAGAAAAACAAGCTTGCTGTTATGCTATATGGCTCAAAAGCTAATGCTTCAATGATGGTCATATATGCAAACGTTCACAAAGATTATTTTCTTTTTAGGCAGATTTTTGACATTCGTTTCAAAGGAGCAAGTGTTGTTCAAAAAATCACAAAAACAAGACTTCTAAAGCCGGCTGAAGATTTGTTCTTTGAGATTGGGGATATTGACATGGTTGTAAAGTATGCAAAGCATTTTAATATTGCCAATTTTGATGTTCGCATCTTAAAGCGTAGTAATCGTGATGGGATTATTTTCTTTTTATCAAAGAATAGGTTGTCGGATGAAGGGGAAATTTTGCTGTTTAACAGAGCTCATCATGCCGAAATTAAGGCGTATATCAAAACTCATGAGCTTAGCATCGAGGCTGAGGTTAGGCTGGTTAAGCGAGGTTGTCATCGCTTGATTATGATGTATTTGGAGCATCGTAGTCTTTCATATGTTGCACAGAAAGAACTTGTCATGCGAGGCAAGAGCGAAGAGATTATTAAGCTTGTATCTAGCTATCCGGTTTGTGATGAGGTTTATGACCTTGTTGTTAAACGAAGGATTAAAGACGAGTTTGATGCGCTCAATGATTTTATGGCAAAGCAACCTTGTTTGTACTAATAATTAAGACAGGTAACCATTGTGGTTACCTGTCTTTTTTTTGTTAAATAGTTTGTTTGTAGTTATAACAACTCATGTTTAGGTCTTCGTGTTTGTAAAATACTTTGTATGAGGCATATAATAAAGATAGTACAATTAAACCTAAGAATACATCAGCTATTGGCATATAGTTGTTTAGGAATACTGTTAGACTGTTTGAACCGGTTACGATATAGTCTACAATAACTGTTAAAAATGCAAAGATTACAGAAAAATAAGGTATCCAACCAATTGATGCTAAAAATACAGAGATTTTAGGGAAAGCTTCATTTGTTCTGTGTACAAATCCCCACGTGTTGATGATAGAAAGTGACATTGCAAGTACCGCTATCCAAAATAATATGTATAAAATTCCTAAACTTGCATTTGCAAGTGGGGTATTGAAATAGCTTAAGATGAATGCAAGTACTTGATACATTCCACCTAAGAGTAATAATTCTGATTTACATATTTTCATGAGAAATCTCCTTTTTGTTGTTGTGTTTTTTATATAATGTTTAGGAGGTGTTTTTGTAGGTAATCTTTTGGATATGGTAGAGTAAAAAATGGCTAATTTTTATTGCTAAAAGAAGATTTTTGTGGTAAAATATGGTATGTTTTGATAGAAAAGGCACGAATAATGAGTGAGATAACATTAGAAAGTTAGTTATTTGATATAATAAGTAATAAAGAGTTGAGCGAGGATATAAAACTTGCTAAAATTGATATGCTTGTAAAACTTGGGGTTGATGTTAATAAAAAAGATGTAAGGGAACGAACAGCATTGATGTTTGCCTCTCAAGAAGGGCATAAGGAAATTGTGGAATTTTTAGTTGCAAATGGAGCTGATGTTAATCAAAAAAATAATGATGGAATGACCGCTTTGATATTGGCTTTACGAGAAGGTTATAAGGAAATTGTAGAAAATTTAGTTTCAAGTGGTGCTGATATTAATGTAAAAGGTAGAAACGGAATAACAGCATTGATGATGGCTTCAGGAAAAGGGTATAGTGATATTGTGAAACTTTTAGTTTCTAAAGGTGCTGATGTTGATGCTAAAGAGGAAAAAGATTGTACAGCATTGATGATGGCTTCAGGAAAAGGGTATAGTGATATTGTGAAACTTTTAGTTGCAAATGGAGCTGATGCTGATGCTAAAGATAAAAAATGTCGTACAGCATTGATGAGGGCTTCAACAAAAGGTTATAGTGATATTGTAAAATTTTTAGTTGCTAATGGAGCTGATGTTAATCAAAAAGATGAAGATGGTGGAACGGCATTGATGAGGGCTTCATTAAATGGTCATAGAGATATTGCAGAATTTTTAGTTTTAGAAGGGGCTGATGTTGATATAAAACATATTAGTGGAAAAACAGCAATGGATTTCGTTAAAAATAAAGAAACAAAAGAAGCAATAATTAAAGCTTGTGAAAAAAAAGTTTTTTCAAAGATGGAAGGTGGCTTTGAAAGGTGAGGGTGAAAATATTTTAATAAAAAAAACTCCTCGGGAAGAGGAGCTTTTTTTATATCATATTACGCAGTGTTTTTACTATGGTTAGATAAGCAGTTGTTGCAACTAGAATTGATGTTGCAATAGGTAGCAAGAATATTGATAACCACTCTTCTAAGCCAAATGTTACAGAATTAAAGATGCCAGCTTCTATGCCTTTTGCCATTGAGCCGATTATCATGATGGCTGGAACGGCAATTAAAGTACCAATTATGCCGGCGGTGATAGATGTTTTGGAAATTTGTTTTACATAGTTTAGAGCTATGTATTTATCTGTTGCGCCAATTACGTGTAAGATGCTTATTATGTCTCGATGTATGTTTAGGCTTGTTTGGGCTGCATAAATAATTGCAGTAACAGATGCAAGGGCAACAAGTAATAATACGGTTAAGGCTAACATTTTTAGAGAATTAATGAATTTTAATAGCCTTGATAACCATAAATTATGGTCGTTAATTGATGCTTGTGCTGAAACTTCTGATAAGCGAATGGTTAGCTCTTTGTAATCAAAGTTTTTAGCTTGATTTATTTTTACATCTAAAAGTTTTGGTATAGGAAGAAGTTCTATATCTACGTTGTTGCCAAGCCAAGGTTCTAATAAATATCTTAATTCTGAATCGCTTAAAACACTAACTTGTTCAATATTTGGGTAGCGCTCTAAGAAAGATACAATATTTAGTAAGTCCTTTTTTGAGTCTTCATAGTTTGGAAGAGGGAGAACTTGGACGGTGAAGTTGGTTACAACTTGTTTTCTTGAATTTTCAAACATGGTGTTTATGCCAAGTACCCCAGATAAGGTAATGGCAAATAAAAACACAGATACGCCAACAATTACACTTAAAAATGTGTGAGAGTAACCTTCGTCAATTGGTAACTCGTTTTTAGAGTCTGCAGGAGGAGTTTGGCGTTTTAACTTATTAACCTTTGAGGCCTCTGGACGAGGTTTTTTACTAGGTTTTACCTTCATTATGGTGTTGTCGTTATTTTCCATGTTTCTCTCTTTTATTTAATATATTCAAGATGGCCATTTTCTAATTTTAGGCGTGGATAGTTGTATCTATTCATCAAATCTTCTGAGTGGGTGGCAATTACAACTGTTGTGCCTAAACGATTTAATTCTGCAAATAATTTCATTAATTTTATGGCAATTTCATTATCAACGTTTCCAGTTGGTTCGTCTGCAAGTAATAATTCTGGACGGTTGATTACGGCTCTTGCTATGGCAACACGTTGCTTTTCGCCACCAGAGATTTCAGAAGCTTTTACATACATATTGTGTGATAAGTCAACCCATGCAAGTAACTCTATTACACGTTGACGAATTTCACGTTCTTTCATACCTTTTAGGCGAAGAGGTAACGCAACGTTGTCAAAAACACTTAAATGTTCTAAGAGCCTAAAGTCTTGGAAAACAACGCCAATTCTGCGACGTAAAAATGCCATTTTATCACGATCAGTCATGGCTACGTTAGAGCCAAAAACTTTCAAAGTACCTTCGGTTGGGCGTTGTGCTAAATAGAGCATTGATAATAGTGATGTTTTGCCGGCGCCTGATTTACCTGTTAAAAAATGCATAGAGCCACGGCGAAATGCAAAGTCTATTCCTTTTAGCACAGGAGCATTGTTGCCATATGCTAAGCCAACGTTTTTCATCTCTACAATTGGTTCGAATGTTTTGTCTTCCATTTTTTCCTCTTTTGTTGATGTATGTAATATATACTAAAGTTTCAAAGATTAAATAGCTTGGTTTTAATAATTCACAATTTTGTTGTTTTTTTAAGAATGATTTAGGTGAATATTTTGTTGTAAATAGATGTTTTTTGTGCTAGTATAGGGCATGTTTTATAATAAAAAGGTTAGAATATGAGTAAGGTAACATTAGAAAGTCAGTTGTTTGAGATAATTAAAGATAAAGAAATGGCGGAAAATATTAAGCTTGCTAAAGTTGATATGCTTGTTAGACTAGGAGTTGACGTTAATGCTATGTATGGAGCAAAGTCTGCTTTGATGTTTGCAAATGATAAAAAAGAGCAAAAAATTGCTGAATTTTTGAAAGATAATGGCGCAAAAGAGGTTTTTGATAAAGATGAGGCTAGAAATTTAGGAAAAAAATTAGGAGTTAAATGCCATAATGGCGATGGTTGTGATATAGATGAAGTTAAAGAATTAATAGATCAAGGAGCTGAAATAGATGTAGTATATGAAGGAGGGCCTATTTTTACGTCATTAATTTGGGCATCAGGAAATGGTTATACAGATGTAGTTGAATATTTAATAGAAAAAGGTGCTAATATTAATCAAAAAATGAGAGAAGATGTTACACCTTTAATGTGGGCATGTGTAAAAAAGCAAATAGATATAATGGAATTGTTAATAAAAAAAGGTGCAGATATTAATGTTAAAGATGAGGGAGGAAATACTCCATTGATGCATGCTTCAAATTATGGGTACATGAATATTGTTGAGATGTTGGTAAAAAAAGGTGCTAATGTTAATGAAGTGACTAATGGAAAAAGAACCGCATTAATGAAAGCTGTTATGAATGAGCACTATGAAATAGCTGAATATTTAATAGCAAATGGAGCTGAAGTTAATGCAAAAGATAGTGACGGAAAAACAGCTTTGATGTTTGCAGAAGATGAAAAAATGAAAAAGACAATAATTAGTGCTGTTAAGAAGAGAAATGAAAAGAATGTTGAAAATGAGATTGTTAGAGGAATTGAGAGATAATATAAAAAAGTGTTGATTTTAAGAATGCTTTGAGTCTATACTACGGCAGTTTAAATGTAGGGATAAAAGAAATGTTAATAAGTTGTCCAAAATGCCATAGTATTTATGAAGTTCCTGATAATTTGATTCCTAAAACTGGGCAAAACTTTAGATGTCAAGCATGTTCTAATGTGTGGAATGCTATTCCTTCTGATGCTTTGGGATATGAAGAAAATGAAGAAAGTGAGCCTTTTGTGGAGGCAATTGAGGTTAGTGAACCACCTCATAGAAATTATCCGGCAAATAAAGAAAACTATCAGATTGTTAATGATACAAAGTCTGGCAAAAGGACTATGAGTTCTAAAGAGCTTGTAAATGAAGAAGGTGACCCAAATTATAAAGCACCAAAACCAAAAAAGAAAAAAGAGCTTACTTTAACTTCTGATATGGGGACATCTTTTACTATTAGTATGGATGGTAAAGAAGAACAAGAAAATGATGAACAGCCACGTTTGAGCGCATTTGATGATGAGCTTAAAGTAAAATCTTCGGATAGATTAGTTGATGAAAAACCTAAGAAATGGTATGTGAAGACTAAATTTTTTATCTTTTTGTTGTTTGTTGTAGCATTTTTGTATTTCTTACGTGGTTTAATTGTAATGGTTTATCCTAATGCTGAAAGCTATTATAATAAGATAGGTTTGAGTGGCCTTTATAATGTTAGTAATCTTCAATTTAATGGTGTTGAAGTTAGCGAACAGGAGGTTGAGGGTAAAAATATGATTAAGCTAAAAGTTGGTGTTAAAAACAATGGAATGCTTGGAACAAAATTACCTAAAATTAAAGTTGAGGGATTTGATGATAGTTTTGGCGGTGAAACTATGTTTTTGAAGGCAAAAGAGAAAACAGAAGTTGAGATTTTGTTGCCAAATAAAGGTTTGAGTAATTTTAATATTAGATTTGTTAGATAATAGGGAGAAAAAAATGTTAAGAGAAGAACTTCAAAATGCACTAAAAGAAGCGATGAAAGCTAAAGATATGGAAACAGTTGGTGCTGTTAGACTTATTATTGCAGGACAAAAAGAAAAAGATGTTGTGGCTCGTGGTAGTGGTAAAGAATGTGCTTCTGACCAAGAGTTGTTGGCAATGATGCAAACTATGGTTAAGCAAAGAACCGAATCGGCAAAAATTTATCGTGAAGGTGGTAGAGAAGAGCTTGCGGTAAAGGAAGAAAAAGAAATTAAAGTTATTGAGAGATTTTTACCTAAACAATTAGGTGAAGATGAGACAAAAGAGGTTATTAAATCAATTATGGCAGAGATTGGTGCTAGCTCAATTAAGGATATGGGTAAAGTTATGGCAGAGCTTAAAGCAAAATATGCTGGTCAAGTTGATATGGGGAAAGCATCTTCTTTAATCAAATCTTTATTGGGATAGATATATAAATTATGGCCAATGATGATTTACAAAGATTTATTGACGAGTTAAGAGAAAGAGTTTCTATCGTTGATGTGGTAGGAGCGAAAGTTAAGCTTGTAAAAAAAGGTAGGGAATATCAAGGATTATGCCCTTTTCATAACGAGAAAACTCCTTCTTTTACGGTTAATGAAGCGAAGGGATTTTATCATTGTTTTGGTTGTGGTGCTCATGGCGATATCTTAAAATTTGAGATGGATGCTAATGGGCTTCCATTTATGGATGCAATTGAAAAGCTTGCACATCAGGCAGGGCTTAGTGTTCCTAAGTTTTCTAAAGCAAATGCAGAACATGCAGAAGAAAAGAAATCATTGTATGATATTATGGAGCAGGCTTGTTTGTTTTTTGAAAAAAATCTTTATATGCCGGTTGGTGCTGAGGGATTAAAATATTTTAGAGAAAAAAGAGGTCTATCTGACGAAGTTATTAAAAAGTTTAGGCTTGGATATGCTCCGAATAATAATGGCTTGATGGCGCACTTAAAATCTCTGGGAATTGATGATAAAGACTTAAATGATTTGGGGCTGATGACAATTCCTGAAGATAAAACTCGTAAAAACCATGATTTCTTTAGAAATAGAGTGATGATTCCTATTACTAATAAGCAAGGAAAAATTATTGCTTTTGGTGGTAGGGTGATGGAAAAAATTGAGCCTAAATATCTTAACTCGCCAGAAACTCCAATTTTTAATAAAAGGCGCAATTTATACAATCTTGATAAGGCAAGAGAGAGCGGATATAAGGAGAAAAAGCTAATTATATCTGAAGGATATATGGATGTTATTGCTCTTGATAGATATGGGTTTAATTATGCAGTTGCACCACTTGGTACGGCTTTGACGGAAGAGCAAATTTTGGAGGCTTGGAAGGTTACTAATGAGCCTATTTTGTGTTTGGATGGAGATGCTCCAGGAACGAAAGCTGCAATGAGGTCTGTTGATAGGGTGCTTCCAATCTTAAAGGCGGGATATTCGATAAAGTTTTTGTTTTTGCCAGAAAATATGGATCCTGATGAATATTTACAAGCTTATGGTAAAGAAAGTTTTGCAAATCTTTTAACAAAAACAAAGCCTCTTATTGATATTTTGTGGCAAAAATATACTGATGGAGTTGATGCATCTACTCCAGAACGTAAAGCTATGGTTGAAAAAACTTTGTTTGCTGAGATTAATAAAATTGGTGATTTGACCGTTAGAAACTATTATATGCAAGAAATTAAGAGCAGAATTTATAATGCATTTAAACCAAAGGTTGCAAAAAGTGAAGTTAAACCTGTTCAAAATGCTGAAAATAAGGTTGTTTCTAAGATAAGTTTTGAACCTAGAAGTGGAGCGGGTGATAAATATAATAGGTTTGATAAGAATAGATATAATAAAAATAATCAAAGGACGTCAATTGGGCATAGTTTTTCTTCTCCTGAAGAATTAAAGAAAAATGTTAATAGTGAAACGGATAAAAGTCTTAGATTTATTGTGGCGGCAGAATTTATTTATCCGGAACTTATTGATGACTATGAAGAAGAAATCTTTATTGATGATATTAAAGATGAGAATGTTAGAAATTTACAAATAACTTTGGCTGATACTTATCATGAAGCAGAAACACCTCTTAGTGGTGATGAATTATATAATGCTGTTATGGATAAAACTCCGCATTTATTAAAAGGTTTTTGGGAAATTGGTATGCTTAAGGAAAGAAAGCCTTTTATTAATGATTTGAGAAAAAATATCGAAAAGTTATTGCTTGAAAATAAAATTAGAGCATTGGAGGCGGAATTAAAGGAAATTAATGAGCTTTTGATGAAAGATTTTAGTGAAGAAGCGTATATAAGAAAACAAACAATACAAAAAGAAAGAGATGAAATTATAAAAAATGCAACGGATAATCCTGATTAGGGATTTTTTAGGAGATATGTTATGAAGAAAATTATTTTAGTGTTGATGGTTGCTTTGGTTCCTTGTTTGGGTTTGGCAAATGAGGGAATAACAAAGGAAGAGATGATAAATAAGATAATTGAAACAGGAAATGAGGAATTTGATTTCAATTCATATTTTGAGGGTGTTGATGTTAATGATGATGGAATTATATCTAAAAATGAATTGGAGATGTTAAAAGATGGAACTATTGAATTAGATAAAGCATTAGAAGAAGTTTATGGTGCTAAATCTTTAAGAACTGAAGAAGAAATTATTGAAAAAACAAATTTATTTTTTAAGAATGCTGACCAAAATAGTAATGATGAACTAGATTTAGCAGAAAGTGAAGCATTTTTCAAAAATTACGTAGAATATGAAGTGATAAATCAAGTTACAAATAGTTTTAATAAGCAAGATAGAACTCAAGATGGAATATTAAATGAAAAAGATGTGCTAACAGAAGAAGAGATGCTTTTGAAACTAGAGACTATGAAAGAACAGTTTGCATCTTTGAGTGAGAGTTTTATTGAAGAAAACATTGATCAAACTTTTCATGATATGGTTAAAAATCGGATGATCTTAACGTGTAGTGAAGAGTATTACCAAGCAGATAAAAATAAAGATGAGTGCTTAGATAAGGAAGAGTTTGTTAATTTTAGGACTTATGTGGATAAAAAATATCGTGAAGAGTATATGATAGAGAAAGATGAAAATAATGAATATCGTGAAGATTTTGATGGTATTAATACAAATGGTGATAATTGTATAGATAAAGATGAATATTGGGCTGAAAAAAAGAAATTTCAAGAAAAAACTTGCAAAGAAGATCCAATTTTTTGTGAAGATGATGATGAGTTAAAAGAATATTCTGATGAAGAATTTAATAAAATGGACGAAAATAAGGATGGTTGTGTAGCAGTTGAAGAATATGTTAATTATGAAAAAAAGAAAATGCAAATGATATCGGATGAACTATCTAAAATGTATGCAGATGGTAGCGAGTATAGAAAAGAGTATGATAGGCTTGAAAAAGCATCAGAAAATTGTTTGAGTAAAGATGAATATATTAAAGAAAAAACAAAACTATTAGATTTTTAATATAAAAGTCATTAAGTAAATTTTATTGCTGTTTATAAGTATTTAATTTTGGTGTAAAATTTTATAAACTGGTATAAATTAGGCTAAAGGTTTAGTGTTTTTTATATAAAAAAGGCTTGGTTAAGATGCTTAAATTTTATAAAATGTTTGTTTTATTTTTTAGTTTGAGTGCTTTGGCTTGTTGTACTCTAAGTAATGAAGAAACTTATGAAGAAGTAGAAAACAATGAGGTTATTTGTACTTGGTCAGAAAATGAATGGATTAGTAGAGGCGGACTTAAGATTTGTCCTAATATGAGAGTTTGTTCCGATGAGGAATTGGTGCCTTATCAGCCTTGTGTTATTCCGATGCCAAAATATTATAATGATGTAAACCTTGCAGAAGGTGATGTAGAGCTTATTCATCCATATACTAGAAAAGTGGTGCTTTGTTTTGATGAGCCAGGTACATCTGTTCAGAGTTGTGTGGAAAGGTTTAGAAAAGAGGGATATGTTTTGATTACAGATATTCCTCAAGTTCCTGCTAGGTATGATGTGATTGTTGAAGGGAATTATCCGGCAAGACGCTGGGGAGGAAATAGGGGACAGGTAGTTCCACGTTGGTAGAGGGAAAGCGCAATTTAGATTGCGCTTTTTTTGTGGAGTGAGTTAAAGCATTGTTATATGTGTGTTGGTTCTCTCATATAGTTTTTGTTGCAAAATGGGTAAATTTGTGGTAGAATGGCTTAAGTTTTGTAGAAAGAGGCAAAAATGAGTGAAAATATTTTAGAAAAGCAATTAATTGAAATAATTCAAAATAAAGAAATGCCAGAGCATCTTAAACTTGCGAAAGTTGATATGTTGGTAATGCTTGGTGTTGATGTGAATACGAAATATAATGTAAAGTCACCTCTTTTTATTGCAAAAGAAAATGGACTTAATGGAGTTTGTGAATATTTGAGCAAAAAAGGGGCAGAAGAATTTTATTATGAATGGGAAGAAAAAAGGCTTGTAGAGCAATTATTGGAAGTATCTAAAAGTAAAAATCCTAATATTGAAAGGGTTAAAGAATTAATAGAAAAAGGAGCTTTAGTTAATGCTAAAAATTGTGTAGGGTCTACAGCATTGATAGAAGCATCTTTGGCAGGTAATAAAGAACTTGTAGAATTATTGATAGAAAAAGGGGCGTTAGTTAATGATAAGACTGATTCTGGAATGACAGCGTTGATATGGGCTTCTTATGCAGGTCATAAAGAAGTGGCAAAATTATTGATAGAAGAGGGTGCTGATATTGACGCTAAAGATAATACGCCGCAGTATGGTATGACCGCATTAATTTGGGCTATTCAAAAAGGTCATAATGAAGTTGTAGAATTATTGATTTCAAAAGGTGCAGATATTGAAGCTAAAGACAAAACGAATGGTAATACGGCATTAACTATGGCGTCTGCGTGTAATCGCAAAGAAGTTGTAGAATTATTGATTTCAAAAGGTGGAGATGTTAATGCTAAAAATAATGCAGGATTTAATGCATTGATGATGGCTATAAATGTAGAAATTGCAAATTTGTTGATAGAAAAAGGAATAGATATTGAAGCTAAAGATGAAATTCTTGGTAATACGGCATTGAATTCTGCTTCTAGATTTGGTCGGAAAGAAATTGTAGAATTATTGATTTCAAAAGGTGCAGATGTTAATGCTAAAGATAAAGATGGAAAAACAGCTTTGATGAGGGCAAAAAATGAAGAAATTAGAAAAGTAATAATTGATGCTGTTAAGAAGAGAAATGAAAAAGATAATGTAAGTTTGGTTATTAATGAAATAGAAAGATAAAAACTTTATAAATTTTGTTCGATTTGTATTGAAATGGGTGTAATTTTGTGATACAATACTTATGGAAATAGCAATAGAGCTATGAATGAGAGGCATGAGATGGCTAGTGTGTCAAGTGATTTTGAAAGGTTCTTGAAAGCAAATTTTCCTGATGATTATAGGAAGGTGATAGATCCTGATGTTAAAGAAGATGTAATAAATGCCATTATGTCTCGCAGGGAAGATGATTATAAAATCTGGTGTAAAATTCCTGAATGGATTAAAAACGAATATGCAGATAATTTGCCTGATGAAGTGTTAAATGGAAATAAGACTGTAATTCAGTTCATTAATGAAGAAGAAAAACACAATAAAATCCAAGAAGAAGAAAATAAAAAATTGATGAATTATAGCGTATCTTTATTGGCTGCTGGGTATGCTGTGGAAACTGTTTCTATGATGGCGCAAAATAGGTCTCTTCGTGAAGAGTTGTTATTGCTTGCAGGTGTTGGACCTTTAACTCCAGAAATGAAAGAAAAATGGAGAGCTACTCGTGAAAGTGATCGCCACTTAATTTTGAAAGATTGGAAAGAAAATCAACCTGAAAAATATTTTATGCATGTAGTTAAAGAAATGCATCGTGCAAATAGAAGGAAAGAGAGAGCTGATACTCCTGCTTTGATGGCTGCTGCAGATATGAGATTGTCGTCCTTAGAGCGTGAGTTTAAGGAAATATCTGAAAGAATTAAAGATGAAAATGTTAGAACTAGATTGATGGAGTATTTAAGAGAGCCTTCTCAACAGGCTGCGCTTGGAAGATTAAGAGGTGATGTGCTTGATAAAGTTACTGAAACTCTTGGTAACGTTGGTGTAAGGGTTGTACCAAAAGAGAGGAGCACTTCAAGAACTAGAGGTAGAAGAAAAACTTTAGCTTCTGAAATTAAGTCTCAGATTGAAGACGGAAATGTTGATGAAAGAGTTAAAGCAAAAGTTGAACAATATTCGAAAGCAAGTGATGAATTTGTTAAGCCTGTAAAAACAATTGCAAGAGATATTGTAAGACAGTTAAATGTAGAGTTGAGTAGATAATTTAGTCTTTTATTGATTATAAAATTTTCTTAGTTTTTTTGATTATATTGGCTTATTTATATTTTTTATAAATAGGTTGATATGGTTATAGTAAAAATGTTAAAAATAGTTGGTTTTTTGGGATTTTTTAGTTGATTTTTAATAAAAAATAATGTATAATTTCAAAAGATATGTATATGTGGTCGGAGAGTTTTTATGTATTTGTTGATGTTACTTGCTACGTTTATGGCAGCAATATACGGATATAATTTATCAGCACGCCCTGAATATGATAGGGATATTGTGCGTAAAAGAGCGCTGTCCGTATTGACGCGCTTTGATGAACAGCACAGATATGTAGAAGGTCTTGTTAGTAGAATTAGAAAACATAGAGAAAATCATGAACTACCGCTATATGTTCTTCCTGATGATGTAGTAACAGGAGGAGATAATCCAAATAATCCTAATAATAAATATTTGCTAATTTATAAACAAAATCATGAGTTAGCAAAAGAGGAGTTTGAATTTTATCAAAAGAAAATAGAAGGAGAAAGTACTTCAGGTAATTATATGCCATTGGGTAAAAAATTATACCCTGCAGATGAAATGGCAACAAAAGTTGTATGCTTAAAAACAAAGTTGTATTGTTCAACAGGTAGTGAATTTGGATGTGATGGAAATAGGGCTGAAACTTGTGATATTCTGATTGATGAGTCTGACCCTAGTAATAGGCAGATTAGTGATACTTGTTGTAAGGCAGGAGCTTCTCCTGGGGGGAAATATTTGGTTACATTTAAGGCAATTGATGCAAAGTGGCTAAGTCGAATTACAGGAAAAATCAGTATGGATTTTATGGAAGCATTGCAATCTAGAGAATTTAACCAAAATGTTGGAATAATTAATTGGGAAAATGGAGCTTGGAAGTTCCAAGGTAAATTAAGATTTTTACCATCTTATGAAGAGGCAAAATTAAGATGGGAAGCAGATCCTGCTCATAGTGATAGTGATTATTTTCCAAGTAAAGAAAAAAATAAGACAGTATGGATTTTGCCATCATTCTTTGGGGAAGATTTTTTTAAAGTTAATGGCGAAGATATGTGTGAAAAAGGCTGTATTTTTCACATTGAAGATTTTTAATAGGGAGAAGTTATATGAGAAAAGTGTTTAATAAAATAGAACAACGCGGTACTCTCTTAGTAGAAGCATTGGCTATGCTAGGATTGATAGCGATGGTTACTCCAACTCTCTATAAGAAATCTGCAGAGAGGTTGCAAGAGATACAAGATATTAATGCTGCATCTCAAGCAAGAACAATGAATAATGTTATTGAAACATTTATTAAAACACACTTCCAACAAATACTTGCTGAAACATCATCTGCATCTGATCCTAAAACAGTTAAAATTGCATTAGAAGATAATAGCTCAGGTTATTTTGATATAGGTTATTCAAGCTTTTTGCCATATGGATATAGCCCAGATACAATTAAAAATTATAAAGCACCTGAGATTTATGTTCATAGAGATGGTAATAGTTTGGTTTCTTATATTGTATATCCTCAAATTATTGACCCAGGTAGAAAAAGAGCAGCAAGACTAGCATCTCTTGTTGGTTCTAATGGTGGTTTAATTACTCCTTTAAGAGAAGCGCAAGGTACTGGAGGTGCTTGGTATTTGGATAGTTCTATGATTGATGATTTGGAAATTGACTTAGATGATGTTGGGGCTAACTCTTTGGTTATTACAGCAAATGAGCCTATCCAAAACTCAACAGAGGATAACGACAAGTTCTTATATAGAATAGAAGGTGATGAGCCTTTTCATAATGCAATGATTACAGACCTTTATATGGGGGGTATTGCAGACCAAACTAGTAACTTTTCTTCAGATACAAGTCCTGATAACTTTTTTGGTATTTATAACGTAAGGAAACTTACACTTAATACTAGATGTGATAAAGGTTTGGTAGGACTCAATGCACCTAGTATTGCAACAAATTATTGTAATCCGTATGTTGCTGATTTATATATTGGTAAGCCTTTAGAAGGTGCAAACTACGAAGATGAAGCTGTTAGACCTTTTGGTAATAATGCGGCGGCTTGGATTTATGGTAATTTAAGTGCTATAAATGAAGGATTTAAGGTTACTTCTGATTCATCACGTACAGCAGAATTTGTTTTTGGTCCGACAAGTGGTGATGTTGATTTTGATTCTACATTTACAAGCTATGATTTGATTTATGCTAAGGGAACTTACGATAGTAGTGAGGCTGAAGTTCGTATGCTTGGAGAGTTTGTAAAAGCTAAAAAAGATTTGGTAGGTGGATATACATTTAGTGTTGGTAGTTCTATGACTGCGGATAGCGACAATGAGATGATTCAAGCCTATAGTGATGCAGGTGGGCAAAAAGTTCGTATCGGTATGCAAAAAGATGCAGATGTTTATATAGCTCAAAAAGGCGGTAATGTATTTATTAACTCTTCTGAAGATAGTTCTAGTACTATGGTTAATGCTGTTACAAAAATTAATAGCGGCGGTGGTAGTTTAGAAGCAGGTGTTGAAGGAGGCTGGATGTTTGCAAGTGGTAGAGATGATAGTACTACTGTGCAGATGTTAAAGGGTAATCAAGGGGTGTTTGCTGTTGGTAAAGACGGAGCAAATGATGATGATAATTTAATTTATGCTGATTTTGGTGGAGGTTCTAGTGGCGTTGCTTCTAGCCGAGTATCTTTATATGGTCAAAGAATGGTTGTATTGAAAGATACTCCTTATAATGAAGCATCAGGATTTGGCGGGACAAATGCTTCTGGATATGAAGTGAAAGATGGTTTGACTGTTGTTGCATCTAAGTATACAGATATTTTCGGTTCTACATATATGGGGGCTGGAGATATGAGTTCTGAGGTTGATGATGGTGCTGTATATAATAGAGGAGATTGGGGTTTAGGTGTTGCTGGTTCTGCATGGGTTGATAAGACTTTGTGGGCAAGAAGAGCATGGCTTAAAGATGCAGGTATGAAAAATCTACATGCTGGATTTAGCTCATTTGCTCAATATGAACAAAATCCTAAAACTGGTTGGCTTAATGTTTATGGAAAAGGTGGTAGTGAGCTTGTTGGTGGCGGTGTTGTAATTCGTAATCCAGATAAAATTATTGAAAATAATAACATTGGTACTAATACAGATATTATGTTCCTTGCTAATTCTAGTTTTGCATATATGGCTGATACAGATGGTGCATTTATGTTATTGAACGAAGGTACTGCAAAAATTGGTTCTGAGTTTAATTATTTTGCTAGTGATTCTAGTAATGCATCAAATGTTTCTGGTTCTTCTTATGTAGTTGGTGCTAATGGTGTAAAGATATATGCTTTAGATCAGGATATAAGTAGTAGTCTTGTTGATATTCAAGACGGTGCGCTTCAAATGCGTGGAAAACCAGGTGGGAGTAGCGGTGTATATGGTAATATGATTGAGGCTAAAGCTGGCGAGTTCGGTTTATTTACGGGGAGCACCGCATCAAATACAGTTGATGATGCTCAGTTGTATGCAAATAGTGATATAGTTAGAACTCGTTATGTTGATTTTGAAGTTCAACGTGATAGCATGGATAGTTCGGTTGTATTTGGGGTTCATCCTAATGCTAGTGCACTTGGCTCAGCTAATGTAGAAATTGATGGTAGTTTACATATCACTGGTAATGAAGTATTGCACGTAGCTTCTGATAGCGAAAATACTGCAGAGCACGAGAGCTCGAGAGCTATGTTTGAAATTGATCCTAATTATGTTAGAATTTGGGCTAGAGATGAACATGGAACATATGCAAAAGGTGGCGATTATCATGCTATGTTAACTATTAATCCTCAAGATATTAATGGTTCTTCTATTGCAACAACAGATATAATGAATGATACATCTATTTATGTTAGAAGAGGTGCTATTGAGTTAGAACGGAGTATTGGTGGTGAAGGTGGTTCATCTTCTATATATGGTGCTGATGAGGGATTTGGTTATATTAAAGCAAATAGGTTTGTTTCTAATGCAAATGTAACAGTGCCTACAGTTACTACTACAACTGGTGGTGGCGATAGGGGTGAAGCATATGACCAATATATGGTAAACCCAGCGTATACATCTGTGATGCATGATATTAAACTTACAACACGTGGTGGTGCAAGACTTAGTGATATCTTGCCAGATTTCGTGTTAAAAGGTGTTTATAACGTATCTAATGACTATACTGAAGCAAGTGACGGTAAATCAGAACGTATTTCTTGGAGTGCTGGAAGTGATTGGAGTGGTGGTAAAAATACCAATCCTGTTGCTTGGGCATCACCATATTTGGGCATTGTGCCATATGCTATGTGTCCTCCAGGATATAAAAATATGGCGACCATTGTGCCAATTTCTTTCCAACTAGGTAGAGCAGGTAGAGTTGTTGAGGCAGGCCAAAAAGGTGGAGTTTCTACAAGGTCTAAATGGATGGTTGCAGACACTCTTAGACAATCAGATATTATAAGTGCGTCTTATGGTACTAGAGGAATAGCATATCCTGCTTTGGAAGAAAGTAGCAGTTTGGTTTGGAACGATATTTATAATAGTTCTGGAACATTCTCTCAATTTGTTTCTGATATTGAATGGAAAACAGAAGGTTGGTACCGAGGCTTTAAGGCAAATAGTAATGAACATGGCGAATTGATAAATACTAGACTTACTACAGGTTCTAATCAGGTTCAAATATTTACAGATGCAGATAATTCGTCATTTGCGGTTGCAGAACCTTTGTACTTCCAAGAAGGAACATATTTAAAGACATCTCTTAACCCTACAGATATTGGTTGGGAAGGACGAATGGGCTTTATTTATAATAAGGATAATTGGACGCTATCTGCAATGGGGAATAATTTCTTTGATGAAGGTATTCGTTCAAATAATACTGCGAATGACTCTAGTAACCCTGGTGCTAGTATGACTGATTATGTATGGAACTTATTCCCTGTTCCAACGAATACTTTAGAAGGTCATGCAACGGTTTATTGTTATTTTGATAGAACTCAGTTTGATTCTTCTCATGTATTGCAATTTAATGCAAAATCTGATGATTATAAATTTAATAGTAAATCTGATACAGATAAAGGTGGTTATGTTGAAAGACTTAATGATCCTAGTTTGAAATATAAAGATCCATGGTAATAAAGAAAACGCCAGCTAAAAAAGCTGGCGTTTTTTTTGAGTGTTTATGGTGGGGATTTATAGTGTTGACAATATTGTAATGCGTGTTTATAAGAAAAAACGATAAATTAATTATTTAAACTATTATTTTATAAACAGCATAATTATGAAATTTTACGAGACGATGTTGAGCGCAACAGACGAAACGCATTTAAGTTTTGTTGATAAGATTTTTAATGATGAGTTTGGGGTGAAAGATGGAAAGCCTACGGCTTCGTTAAAACTTGTTTTTACGGATAATCAAAATGATGTATTAGATGTTTTGGGTGATGATGGATTTTTTGTATTGGATATAGAAAAGTTTATTGTTGCCTTGGAATGTCGAATATTTAAGTTGATTGAAGAACGTGATTTAGGGCATGATAAAGCGAAGTTGATGTTTGATTTTTTGAGAATTAAACAAATTTATCCTTATGCAATGAAGATTTATATTTATGTCTATTGTTGCATGGAAGAATTTAGAGAAAAAGAGAAAAATCTGAATATTCAGAGTTCGATTTGTAGCGTCTCAGGACAGTTTTATTCTGAAATTAGGGATTGTCGAGGGGGGATTTCTCCAGATTTATTTATTAAATTGTATGAAACAACTCCTTTTGAAATCACAAGAAAACTCAGCCAGTTAGAGAATGGTAAAAGCTATGATGATTGTTTTGATATTCTTAAAACAGATGATAATAGCAAAGTTATTGCTCGTTTTTTGTTGGTTGGAGGCTTTGTTAATAATTGGACATCTTTTGCAAGATGGGTGTTAAAAGCCTATCCAAACAGAGATCTTGATAACGAGCTTGTTTTGGGAATGGTCAATATTATTTGTAGAGCAGGTAATAATGGTGTTGAGTTTGATGTTGATGATTACAAAAACTTTTTACGGGAGGTTCTTGATACTAAAGTTGATGAAAAGATAAAGGTTTTACTTCTTTTGAAAATTATTGGCTTTTATCGAGAGGCTTTGGGTGGAGATATCTCTTTGTTGATGAGTGATGTAATCAAAAGTCTTAAAAATCTTGATGAGGAAGATAGTGTTAAGATGATGACTAATTTTGTTTTGAAATTGTAAACAATGTAAAAAAAAGAGCCCCTTAAATGCTAAGGGGCTTTTTTTCATTTTTCTAATTGGTAATTGTACCAAGGTTCGGTTTCTTTGGCTTGTTGCCAAACTTGTTGTACATAAGCTTCAAGCTTTGGAGATTTTGTGTCATACATACACGATCGTTCGTGTATCTCATTAAATAATTCATCATCGGGGATTTTGCCAATTGTAACGCTTGGTCCTTTGCGAAATCGATTGTCTGAAGTGTAAATACAGCCAATGACGGATATTTGCCTTCCTTCTAGCACAATAAATGCCCATGCATTTCCCCATCTTTTATAGGCAACATACCTTGTTTGTCTTTGCATAATACTTTGGTTTATAATAATTTGTTGTCGATATTGTTTTAGTATTGTGTTTGTTGTTATGTCAATAAAAAAAGGAGTGAAAAATCACTCCCTTGTTTAGAATAATGCGCTTTGCAAATCGGTTCTTATATATTCGGCATAATGCTTTTCTAGTCTATTTTTATAGTTTGTACCATGACGAATATTTTTTGAGTGATATTGCATAGCGGTTTTTTTCCAGTCATTTGTACGTTTGTGAAGTTTGTTTAAGAATGAAGCGCTGTAGCTTACGTTCTTTTTAGGGTCAAAAGCTTCATCAAGGTTTTTAAATGACTTGCCATGATATCTTAAATTGATTTGCATGCAACCAACATCAATATTTTTTATGCCTTGTTGTTGCATTGTTTGTACAGCATTAATAGCATCTTCTTTGGTTTTATAGTATTTTCCTTTGCCGTTTGCGTGAACAGTCCAAGGCCAAGGTAATCTTTTGCCAACAACGGTGATATATTTACCGCTTTCAACAGATGCTATTGTTTGAAGTAGGTTTTGTTTTATATTGTGTGTATTTTCTACTTCATTGATAGCTATAAGGCATAATTCATGTGGTTGTGGCTCTAGCATAGATGTAACACGTTCTGTTGTGGAAGGTGTTTTAGCTATGTTTAAGTCTTTATCTGATTTTTTTACTTTTATTGGGTCTTCTTTTATAACAAGTAGACTGTTTATATTATATGCCTCATAAGCTTGAGTTGGTGCAGTGATAAGAGTTATCAAAACCAACATAAATATTATGCTTTTTAGCACGATTATATTTTCCTTAATACCGCTAGTAGGGCAAGGGGCCTCCCTGTCTTTAAACTTTCAGCCCGGTTAGAACCTATAAGATTACTATCCCTAAAAACGGGTAAATTAACAAAAGACCAAAAAGAAATAATTGCTTTCTGACCAAATTCAAGGAGGGTTTATACCATATAAAATTTAAAAATCCAGCAAAAAATTACCTAAATTTACAACTACTTTGCTTATGTCGTGACTAACCTTTTGAAAATCCTCGTTTTTCTCAAAGGTTTCTTCGTTTGCATAGATTATTCTATTTACTTCTAGTTGAAGAGTATATGACTTTTTGCGAGGTTCACAGTAGTTAAATGTAATAAAAGCACCAGAATATGGGCGATTTTTAGATACATAATACTCTCTTCTAACTAGTTCGTTTTCTACAAAAAAGCTTATTTTATTTGGACAACTTTGTTCAAAGAGGTTTCCAAGGCAAATATCTATGCGCGGAGACTCTGAAATAATTGAGCAGATTTTTGATGGCATTGAGTGACAATCAAGAACCAAGCAGAATCCAAACTTTTTGGTTATTTTAGCAATTAAATCGTTCATTTTTTTGTGATATAAGTCATATACATTTTTAATGCGCGCTTCTGCTTCTTTGTAGGATAATAAGCCATTATAGATTGGTTGGCTTTCGGCTGTTACTTTATGGATTATACCTAGGCCATAACGTGAGCGTTGTTGATTTAGTCCTAAATCTTCTCTTGGATAATCATAAAACATATTTGGATCTAATTCTACTTTGGCACGATTTACATCTATGAATGAACGGCTAATGTTTAAACTTAATGCAGTAATACCACCTTCGGTTATTGCAGGTAATAATAAATCCTTTACATGAATATCTTCGTTTTTTCGAAGTACCGATATATCATGATTTATGTTTTTTAAAAATTCTTCTGGAAAAATTGTTCCGCAATGGGGAATAGATAAAAGTAGTGGGTATTTTATATCTTTTGTATTAAACTCTGTTAAGATGTCTAATTTTTTATAATCTACTGTAAAATCAATATGTTCGCTCATTGTTTCTCTTTTTTAAAATCTATTTATACAACTTTATATGATTACTTATACACAAAAATGGTTAACTTTTTCATAATTTTTTTAAAAGACTTGAAAAGAGAGTGCGGTATGGTAAAGATTGGGAAATATAATAGTAGGACCATTAGTTTAAAAGTAGAATTCATCCTTGACATGGATGAGAAAGAGGAGCGTTACCTCTATGGTCCACCAGTTTTTTTAAGGGCGATTTAATCGCTCTTTTTTTTGTTGCAAGATGTTGTTTTTTATGGTATTATATTTTTATAGGAAATAGAAAGAGGAGAAAGTTAATGTCTGAAAAGGATAAAGAAGAAATGAAAAGCGATGCAAGGCGTATTTTGAATAAATTTAAGACTGCCTTTCTTGTGATGGGTATTACATTGGCAGGTAGTCCTGCTCAAGGTAAAACGTCTGAAAATACCAGCGAAGAAGGGCATCAAACAGAGTTTTTTGTTAATAACGAATCAGAACGTCAGACTGGGGTGAAGGAAATATCCCTAGATGAACTTGTTGATATGAGTAATAGTAGGGAGGGGCAAAATGTTGTTTCTTATTCTACACCTCAAGAAGAATATGCTTATCAAAATAACCTTGTAAGACATGAACGTTTATCTAGAGGACTTCCTCATAATAGTATTTATGAGGGTGCTTATTTACAAAGAAGTTATCATTATGGTGTTTCTGATAAGATTGTTTATTTACCTAAAGATATGGAATTAAATAGATATGAAATTCGCAGATTTAATTATAATAATGCAGTAGAATTGTATCGTGAATGTCGTGATGTATATAATCCAAGAGGTAAATTTGTTTATGGTCCTGGTAGTCAATATGGTTATGGTCCAAAAGGACCTAGTGTTGGAGATGTTGTTCATGAAGTTGGACGTACAGCAAGAGAAATCAATCATGTTACTAGGGAAATTGATCATACTGTTAAAGAAGTTAAGCGTACTGTTAGAGAAATTAAAGGTATTTTTAATGGTGGTAAAAAAGCACCGGCGCCTCGTTCTGGTAGTAGAACAGGTATGCCAAGAGGTGGACGTGATAGATAATATGTAGGTTATTCAAAAATAACTTCTAGGTCTTTTCTTGCTAATACTACGTAGCCAAGAACATCTTTAGCACCTTCTTTACGGAGAACTTTTTCTTCTATTTTTACAACTTCAAAACCACAGTGCTTTAATTGGCGCATTACGTATGAGATATTGTGTACAAAGCGACCTGATGGGGTTAGGTGGTATTCGTTTTTGTTTAGAGTGTTTTTGGAGATAGAAAAACAGAAATATCCATTAATGTTTATAGTTTTAGTTAATAATCTTGTTAAAGGTTTTAAATCTCCCATATAGGTTAAAACATCTCCGGCGATGATGACATTATATGTGGAATTTGTTTCTTCTAAAAATGTTAAAATATCATCAGCATATAATTCTTTGTAGATGTTCTTTTTTCCGGCTTCGGAAAGCATTTTTTCTGAAATGTCTACACCATAATATTCTTCATTTGGGAAATGTTTTTTTAGTTCTTCGGTGCATAACCCTGTTCCGCAACCAATGTCTAGAATTTGATGCTTTTTAAATAATTTGGTTTTAAGAGTGTTTTTTAAGAAGTCAGCTATGGTTTCAGGAACACTATAACCAAGTTCTTCTAGAATATTATCAAAAGAATATGCAAAACCATCGAATAATGTTTTTATATAATCATGGTCAGATGTTTTAATATCTTGGGTATCACTTAGTGCTGAGCATAAGTGATGAACAATTGGATTGTCTGGAAAATGATTTTTCCACAATTCAATATAATTTTTTACTAAATCATGTTGATTTTCATCATGGGCTTCATAAAGAAAGTAGCCAAAGTTTATATGGTCATCTGAGCTTACGTGGTAATTTTTTAAGAAGAATAAGCGCCATGCATAGTGAAGTCCTTGTTTGTAGTTGCTCATTTTCATAAATAAGCTAGCAATGGAGTTACATACCCATTCTGAATTTGGGGCAATTGTTGCAGCTTTTTTTAATAACATTGCAGCATCGTCTTTTTTTAGGAGTTCTGCATAGGCATTTCCTGCTACAATATATGGTTCAACACTGTTTGGGCGCATTTCTATGGCAATTTTGGCAAATTCAATTGCACGGATGAATTGTCCTAAGTTGTAGCTGGTATTGGCTATATTTGCAACAGCATTATATGATTTAGGATTTAGGTTATATAATTTTTCATAGTATGAGAGAGCTTCTTTGTATTCTTTATTAGCATAGTATGAGTTTCCTAGGTTTAATAGTGCAGAGAAATTATTAGCATTTAATTCTAGGACTTTGTTGGCACAATATACGGCTTTTTCGTATTTTTTAATCTCGTAGTAGATTGTTGATAAATTTAATAGTGCAGTTGTAGATGATGGATTTACCGTAAGAGCTTTTTTGTAAAGATTTTTTGCAGTTTTTTTATCTCCGAGAGAATCGTAACAGTTAGCTGCTGTAATTAAGTATTTTTCTGATGAGGGGTTATCTAAAGCGAGCTTTAGGTAGAGTTTTGCTGCTTTTTCATATTCTTTGTTTTTTAGAAAGTTTAGGGCGTTTTGTTCTATGTTATCCACGTTTAATATCCTCTTATAAAACTATTTTTGCTCTTTACTTTATTACATTATGGCTATTCTAACATATAAAAACAAATTCTTCTATACTTTTATAATAAAAAAAATAAAAAAAACTATTGACGATTAAAAAAATATATTATAAACAACTTTTCTAGTACAGATTATGGGGGTGTGGCGGAACTGGTAGACGCGCTAGACTCAAAATCTTGTGACCACAAGTCGTGTCGGTTCGAGTCCGACCACCCCTACCAATATGATGAAGCTCTTAAGAATTTAAGAGCTTTTTTTTATTGAATAAGCATCTAAAATGTGTTACTATGACTATAAGTTATATAGATGAGGTGCATAGTATGCGAACAGAAGACCAAAAAATTTTAGATAATCAATTATATGAATATATTGAAAAAGGGGATATTCCTAAGATTGAAATGCTTTTGATTTTGGGTGCAGACATGAATTCTTTTAATGATAATGGAATGACTGCGGTTAATAGTGTTAGAGATGTTGAAACCCTTAAATTTTTGATAGAAAAAGGGGCTAATATTGAAGAGGTTGATAGAAGAGGTTATAGCTTATTTTATCATTTAATTTGGAGAGAAAAAGATCCTAAAAATACTTTGCTTATGCAATATATGATTGATAATAAATTAGTAGATATTCATCAAAAAAATGATTATAGTGATATTACAACATTTGCTTTTTTTGCAGTTCATGAGAATAATCTAGATGCGCTTAAAGTTTTAATTGAAAATGGCGTTAGTGTGAATGATGTTAATCAATATGGACAAAGTATGTTACATAAATGTGTTGAGAAACATTTATGGGAAAATAGAACAGATATGATTGAGTATTTGATAGGAAAAGGTGCAGATGTTAATTTAAAAGATGGTGAGGGGGATACTCCTTTGATGGAAGCTGTTAGAGTCTGGTATAAAGATAATTTGATGGAAAGATTAATTAAGCATGGTGCAGATGTAAATGTTGTTAATAATGAGGGGAAAAATTTGTTGTGGCGGTTACTAGATAGGAATGAGGCTTGTTTGGAAAATTTGAATTTAATATTTGATAATGGGTTTAATGATTTAGATAGTAAATTTGAGGGTTACTCATATTTGTTATATGCAATAACAAGGAGTGAACGTGCAGACATTGTAAATTTTTTTATAGATAAAGGGTGTGATGTCAATGAAAAAAATGATAAAGAACAAACACCTTTGATGCTTGTTTTTGATTATGATAAGTATGAAACTTCGGATTTTGATAGAGAGTTGATTATTAAAATAATTGAAAAAAGTGATGATATTAATGCTAGAGATAATGAAGGAAAAAGTGTTTTAAACTATTTTGCATCTAGTAGATATAAAGAAGATTTAGGGATATGTGTTAAGTTATTTGAAAAGGGATTGGATATTAAGGATGAAGAAATTTTAAGTTTTGAAGATATCTCTCTATATATAGCACGCGAGACTATTATGAAGGCAAAAAATATTGTACAACTTAAAAAAGAAACAAGAAAAAATAACGAACAAGAAAAAAAAGAAGCAAGAAAAGATAACGAACAAGAAAAAAAAGAAGCCGTAAAAGTAGAGGAAAAGAAAAAAGATATTGGTTTTTGGGCAAATTTGAAAAAAATGGCTAGGTTATAAAGGAAAGTTTTAATGCAAAGTGAAGATCAAAAAATTTTAGATACTCAATTGTTTGAGTGTATTGAAAAAGGGGATATTCCAAAGATTGATATGCTTTTGGTTTTGGGGGCAGATTTGAATGCTTTAGATAATCAAAAAAGAAAGCCACTTTATAATGTTTGTGATGTAAAAACGTTAGAGTATTTATTGGGCAAAGGTGTTGATGTTAACTCTGTTATAGATGAAAATAATGGATTTAATTTGCTTTGTTCGTTATGTAAGAGAAAAGCAGAAGATGATTTTGAAGGACGATATGATTTAATTAAATATTTAAGAGATAATGGTGGTAAAATTGAAACTAAAAAGGCTAAAGATAGAGGTTTTGATAATGCTTTGAGTATTGCTGTTTGTAATTTTGACTTAGAAGCTCTTAAAATTTTGCTAGAAAAATATGATATAAATACAAAATCTTCTCATGATAGAAATTTGCTTATGGAAGTGCTTGAGTGCAGTTGTTTTTCATTTAAGACGATGAAAGAATATAAAGATGCAGTTGAGGTGGCAGAATATTTAATTGATGAAGGCATTGATATTAAAGCAGTTGATGAATATGGAATGAATGCAGTTTTTTTTGCAACTAAAGATGAAAATATTTTGCGTAAAGTTATTGATAAAGGTGGAGATGTTAATTGTATTTCAAAATATGGTGAAACACCTTTAAGTTTTCTAATAGATAGAGCTCCTTTTCATGAAAAAGGTGCCGTTAGAGTGTTACTTGAAAAAGGGGCAAATCCTAATTTGGGATTAATAAAAGGTGAGCCAATATTAACAACAGCTATTGAAAGAAATGTTGATGAGAATGATATTGTTATGATGATAGAAAAGGGAGCTGATGTTAATAAAAAAAATAGTCGTGGGGATACTCCGTTGTTGTGTGCTGTTGGAGATGGCCCTATTCAAAAAAAGGTTGCAAAGAAATTAATTGAAAAAGATGCAGATGTTAATGTGATTAATAAAGGTGTTTTTAGTGATAACCAAAATGCTTTTAGCTGTGTATTATATAAAAAAGATGAAGAACTTTGCTATATGCTTTTGGAAAGAGGGGCTGAGATATTACCAGAAGACTGGAGTAGGATTGATGAGTTTGAGCAAAGAAAAATTAGGAAAATGATTGAGCTGATTGCATATAAGAAAAAAGCAAAAGAAAAAGATGATGATTTTGTTAGTGAAAATAAAATTGCAAAGATATTTAAAGGGCGATTTAAGAGGTAGTTTTTAGAGTTGACAAAGATGGCTTTTGTGATGTAATTTTTTCTTTTAAGTGAAATTAACTTTTTAAGGAAAATATGATGCAAAAAATTACGTTTCAAGGTGCAAAAGGGGCATATTCGCATATTGCTTGTATGGAATTGTTTAAAGATGCTTGCTATTTGGCTTCTGATAGTTTTGAACAAGCGATGGAGTTGGTTGAAAATGGTGAAGCAGATTTTGCTGTAATTCCTGTTGAAAATTCTAATGCAGGAAGAGTTAGTGACGTACATTTTTTGTTGCCTCAAACAAATTTGGTGATTGTTGGAGAATATTTTTTAAGAGTTGAGCATCAATTGTTGGCATTGCCTGAGGCTGAGCTTTCTGATATTGAAGCGGCGGCTTCACACCCTCAAGCTTTGGCTCAGTGTTCTGAATTTTTGAAAAAGCATTCAATTAAGGCACTATCTCGAATTGATACAGCTAAAAGTTGCGAGAGAATCGTTGAAATGCAAGATAAAACAAAAGCTGCGATTGCTTCTAAATTGGCGGCAGAGATTTATGGATTAAAGATACTTCAATCTAATATTGAAAATGATAATACAAATACTACTCGATTTTTAATTATGAGTAAAGATAGGGCTATGCCTTATAATGATGGTGGGAAGTTTGTGACTTCTTTGATGTTTAAGGTTAAGCATATTCCTGCGGCGCTTTATAAAGCATTGGGCGGTTTTGCAACAAATGGATTAAACTTAAATAAAATTGAAAGCTATGTTGTGGGTGGAAACTTTGTATCAGCTCAGTTTTATATTGAAATTGAGGCTCATCCTGAAACAGAAGCTTATAAAAATGCTATTGCAGAGCTTGAGTTTTATTCAGAAACAGTATTGTGGCTTGGAACATATAAAAGAAAATCTTAATTGATTTTAGATGAAAAAAAAGAGGCTTTAAGGAAAGCCTCTTTTTTTGTTTTACTTAAAAGTATTACTTTAAGTTATCGATTGCAGCTTGAATTGGACCTGCATCAATTGTACGAAGTGGAGTACCGTTGATGATTAATGTTGGAACACCACGAACTTCTACTTTTCTAGATAATTGAGCAATGTCATCAAATCTTTCGGTAATTTTGCTTTCTGCCATCAATTTCTTTGTAGCATCAAGGTCTAAACCTACTTTTTTGATTTGTTCATCAATAACTTCGTCTGTGATACGGCCGTTGAATGATAACAAAGCTTCGTAAAGTTCAATGAACTTGCCTTGTTCATGAGCAGCTAACACAGCCTTAGCAGCTGTTTGAGATGTTGGGCCTAAGAAACCAACTGGTTTGAATACAAAGCGAACATCTGGATTGTCTTTAATTACTTTTATTAAAGCAGGAGCTAAACGTTTGCAGTAGCCACAGTTGAAATCAAAGAATTCAACGATTGTAACTTTTGCATCTTTTGGACCAACATATGGTGAATTTTCGATATTGTGTAATTCATCAATGTTTTTCTTGTAGTTTTCTGCAATACGTTTTTCTGCTTCTTCTTGTTCTTTACGAGCAGCTAATTCCAATGTTTCACGAATGATACTTGGATTTGACTTTAAGTAAGACTCAATAGAAGAGCCTAAATCTGTTGCAGGAGCTACTTCTTTAGTTTTGCCACATGATGTAACAGCGGCAGAAATTCCAACACTCAAAATAACTGAGGCTAAAATAGTAATAATACTTTCTTTTTGCATATTTCCCATCCTTAAGTTTAAGATTATGACTTGTAAAAAATTAGCTTAAGGTTGTTAAAATTTCAAGTACTCTAAAAAAGTAATTCACAATTTTATGGTAGAAAATTTTTAAGCTTTAGGTTTGACAATATTTTGCTTTTATTTTAAGATTTGAGAAATTTATGAGGTTTATAATGAAAAATCGAGAGCTTTCTATTTATATTCATTTTTTATTTTGCAAAAGTAGGTGCCCTTATTGTGATTTTTTTAAGGGAATTTTGCCTAAAAATTTTGATGAAGATGAATATGTGCAAAATATTATTGAAAATTTAGATGATTTACAAAAATTAAGTGGCAAGAGGGATGTTAAGTCTATATTTTTTGGTGGAGGAACACCTTCTATTTTAAGCGACAAGGCTGTTGGTTTTATATTAGATGAGATTGCCAAAAGATATAATGTAAAAAATGGAGCAGAAATTTCTATTGAAGCAAATCCTAATACGTATGATAGAGAAAAGTTTGTTGGATTTAATAAGGTGGGAATTAATAGATTATCGCTTGGTGTGCAGTCTTTAAATAAAGATGATTTGAAGTTTTTAGGAAGAACTCATTTAAGGGAAGATGCTCTAAAAGCAATTGAGACAGGAATTGATATTTTTGATAAATTTTCGATTGACCTTATTTATGGAAGATCTGATGAGCAAAGCTTGGATATATGGTTTAAGGAAATTGATGAGGCATTGGGTTTTGGTGTTAAGCATATTTCTCTTTATCAATTATCTATAGAAGAGGGGACTGTTTTTTATAAAAAGAATGTTAAAGCACAAAATGATGAGAAAAGTGCCTTTTTTTATGAAAAGACGGTAGAGTACTTAAGGCAAAATGGTTTTGAAAGATATGAAGTTTCTAATTTTGCAAAAGATGAATATAATCAATCGGTTCATAACTTGGTTTATTGGCAAGGGGGAGATTATATAGGGCTTGGTAAGGGGGCGCATGGTAGGCTTAAAGTGGATGATAAAATATATGCGCTTGTTGATGGAAAAGTTGATTGCAATTTAAGTTCTTATGAAAGAGCAGAAGAGCTTGTTATTATGGGGCTTAGAATAAAAGATGGAATAAAGAAAAAAGACTTTTTTGAAGCTTGCGGGGTGGAGCTTTTTGAGGTTATCAATTATAATAAAATGATAGAATTAAAAAATATGGGATTAATGGAAATAGATAATGATGGAATTTGGCTTACAGATGAAGGGATGCTATTAATGAATAAAATTATAGAAGAAATTTTGCTCTAAATGTGGGGGGAAAGATAAAAAAAATCTTGTGAGTTTGTATGATGTAGGGTATCAGAATAGTATTCTATGGAGAAAGATGTGTTGAAAAAAACGTTTTATATTATAGCATTGGTTGTTTTGTTTTTTGGGGCTTTGAGTGTTGGGTATTTTAAAGAAGATATTGGTAATCCTTATCAGCTTAATTATAATAAAATAGCCATTAATCTTCCTATTGCGTATACAAAATTTTTAAGTGATAAGACATTTGCTTTGGGGGAAAAATATTTAGCAGATGATTTGAAGGTTGAGTTAGAAAAAAATGGATTTGAAGTAAGGTTATTTACATGGGAAGATAGTTATTCTAATCGAAATTTTAAACAAGGTTTTGAGCTTTATATGAGGAATTGGCCAGAGCTTAGTCTTCCATCATATCACGATTTTATTGATAAAGATAGGATTTCGGTTTTGTTTGAAACTATTCCCTATAAATTAGATGAAGTAAAAAATGCAGATATTATTTTTACTGGTTCGTTAAAAAGAGATAAGAAGTATAAAAAAATGGGGCTTAATTCTTATTTTATGCCTCAATTTACAAGATTGGATAAATTTTATTATGCCCCAAAAGAAGAACTTAAGACAAAGTTGTTATTTGTAGGAAATGATTGGTCTTCTGGTGTTATAAGAAAAACAGTTTTATATGCAATTAAAAATAAAATAAAAATTGACATTTATGGAAAAGGTTGGAGAAAAATTTTACAAGGAGAAGATTTAGAACTTGTAAAAGGAGAGCAAATTGTAAATGATAATTTAAAATATTATTATTCTTCTGCCGATATTGTATTAAATGACACGAGAGAAGATATGATTGAGGCAGGATACATAAGTAATAGAATTTTTGATGCGACTGCTTGTGGGGCTTTTGTTATATCAGATTATATTAAAGAAATAGAAGAAATTTATGGTGATGCAATTGTTATGTATAAGAATGAAGATGAGTTTGTTAAACTTATTGAATATTACTTAGAGCATCCTGAGGAAAGACTAGAAAAAGCTAAGAGAGCTCAAAAAATTACCATTGAAAGATTTGGTGCAGATAAAGCTGTTAGCCAGATGGCAAAAATTATGCGTGAATATGTAGAAAAAAATGGAGTTTATAATGAATAATATTGCAAAAAAATACATATTTATGGTGATGTTTCTTTTGTTTGCTATAATTTTAGGATATATTAGTGGTGTGTGTCTTGCAAAGAAAACGGGACGTGCATTGGATGATAAGGTGGTTGCTTTTAGAGTTGGGGTTAGAAAGGATTATGTTGATTATGATTTACTTTCTATGCTTAATTATATGAAGTGTAAATATGAAAAAGAAGGGTATGAAGTTAAAGAGTATGCATATGAGGGAGATTTGTATCCGAAGAGATTAGATAATGCTGGGATAAATTTGTTTATTAGAGGAGATTTTGTATCTTATGATAAAAGGGTATATGAAAAAGCTCACAATATTTATTTTGTACAACGTTTTGCTGGCGGATACATTGAAGAATTTCGTAATTTTGATGAATATCTTTCTATTCAGAAAAATTTGATTAATGGTGCTAAACAAAAAGGAGTAAACGTTGGATATTTAGAAAGTGGCAGTTGTGAAAAAGAAAATTTAGATTTTACTGATGCAAAAAATATTATTTATATTTATGAGATAGAAAATAAGTATACAATTAGTCGAGTTAATGAGATAAAAAATGTAAAAGTATTTTCAACGATGGAATTTGCCAAACTTAGTGAAAATGAGCGTGAAAATGAGTTGAGGAAAGCAAAAGTTGTTGTGTTTGATAGGGATTTAATAAGATTTACAGAAAAAGATTATGTGCCATATGCTGTGTATGACTTATTAAGTTATGGAAAAAAAATAATTACGAATGCTTATATTGAAACGAAGCTTCCAGAAGGTGTTATACGTTTTTCTGATGTGAATGAAATGATTTATTTTATGAAAAAATATTAATTATTTACAGGTTGTTTTATATCCTTTGTGAGTGAAGCAAGTTGTGGTAATTGAGATATCATTATCAAAAATTGTTTCTTTTTGTAGTTTGCCGTTTTCATAAAAAATATGTTGTCTTCCATTTTTTTTATTGTTTGAATATTCTGTTTCTTCTGAAAGTGTTCCTGTTTCAAAAAACTTACGATGGCTATCTTTTTTTATGCCATCTTCAAAATACATTTCTTCTTTTATTTTGCCATTATTGTAAAAGGAACGAGCATGTCCATTTATGGTGCCATTTACAAATAGTTCAAGTGAACTAATATTGCCATCTGGATAATAATATTTTTGAGCACCGTGTTTTTTGCCATTTTTGTATTCTGTTGAAGAGTATAGTTTACCGTTGTAGTCAAACTCTTTTAACTCTCCTGTAAATGGACTTTTTGTTTTTTTTAGATAACAGAGTTCTTTGGTGCAGGTTATTTCTTTTGGAACATAAAAATCACGTTTAGCATGTGATACATTAGTATTTGCAATTAATAGGCTTAAAGATAGTATTAGCTTTGTGATTAAAGGCATTGTTTAATCCTCCTTTATTATTTTTTTTAGGGCAAAATGGGCAAGAGATGCACCCATTGCCATTGGAACAAGAGGTAGGGACCCTAGGATATTTTGGTTGTTTTCATCTTTTATTATATGAGATGGTTCTGTTGAAAAAACAACTGGTACTTTTTTTAAGGGGACATTTTTTTTACGAAGATTTTCTCTTAGTTTTTTTGCAAGATGACATGCAGATGTTTGGTCTAGAGTTGTTGTTTTTAATAGCTCGGGATTAAACTTTAGGGCAGCCCCCATGGCAGAAATAAATGGGATTTCATTGTTTACTAGGTATTCGATTAGAGAGGTTTTGGCTGATATATCATCTATTGCATCTATTATAAAATCTGGTTTATAGTTTTTTATAAAATCAAGATTTGATGGAGTTAATTTTATGTCTAAAGCTATAACATTACAATCTGGATTTATTTTTAGAACACGCTCTTTGGCTATGTCGCATTTTTTTTGATTTATAGTATCTGTTAGGGCAAGGATTTGGCGATTTATATTTGATGTTTCAAAAGTGTCAAAATCCACTAAAATTAGATTTGAGATGCCAAGTCTTGCAAGCATTTCTAATGCATATCCGCCAACAGCTCCAAGACCTATTATCATGACAGTTGAAGAAAATAGGGTATTTGCTTTTTGTTTTCCAAGTAAGGCAATTGTTCTTGTTAGTCTTTCTTCTAGCATTTTATAAACTCCATGGTGTTTTTTAGAAGGATATCTTGTAGCTTTGATAATGGAATTGTAGAGATTTTGGATAATTTTTCAAGATTTTCTTTTGTAGTTTGGTTATATGTTTTTTCATCTAGTTGATATGGGGCATCTGTTTCAAATAATATTTTATTTATGGGCATTAGGCTAAAATAGTTGCTAGCGTTTTTTTGTTTTAGAAACATAGGTCCTAAACCAAAGTAGCCATTGCATCTATTTATGAATTTTATGAGTTCAATGTTTTTGGTAAAGCCGTGATATACAAATTTTAGTTGTTTTAAGGTGTTCTCATAAGCCAAAAGCTCGGCAAATGCTTTTGCGCCATGAATGATGATTGGGCGATTATAGCGTTTTGCTAGGTCTAGTTGTTGATTAAATAGGTCATGTTGAAGGGGGGAGACTTTTTGTTTTAAGTTATCTAAGCCAATTTCGCCAACAAGAGCATGGGGATTATTTGAAAGTTCTTTTTCTAATGCGTTAATTGAATTTTTTGTGTTATTATACCATGGATGAATACCATATGCGGGAATGATTTTATCTTTATATTTTGTGGCAAGTGAAGATATTTTTTGAAAATCTTCATTTTTTGCAGAGATTAATATCATTTTTTTTAAATTAAGGTTATTTATAACCTCTAGTGCAAAATCAGGATTAAAGTCTTGCAAATGAATATGGGTATCGATAAAATGCATAAAATGTTAAACCTTTTGTATTGGAATAAAGATATGTCATTATATACCACACCAGTTCTAAATATCAACCTAAAAAAAATTAAAGAAAATTATTTAATGTTGAAAGATATGGCTGGAAAATCAATTGCAAGCGCAGTTGTTAAAGATGATGCGTATGGACTTGGTGGGGTTGAAGTTGCTAAGGAACTCTATAATGTTGGGTGTCGACATTTTTTTGTTGCACATGCACTTGAGGGAGAAAAAATTTTTGATTGTGTTAAAGATGTAATGATTTTTGTTTTGCAAGGTATTGGAGAAGATAGCCTTGATATTTTTAAAAAGTGCAAATTAATTCCTGTGATTTCATCTGCTGAAATGTTTTCGTTTTGGAAGAAAAATAGAATAGAAGGAGTTAAGCCTGTTATACAAGTTGAGACAGGACTTAATCGTTTAGGTTTTGGAGTAAAAGATTTAGAACGTTTGAGTGATGAAGAATTAAAAGAGTTTTCTTTTGTGATGTCGCATTTGTCTTCGGCTGATGAAAAAGAGCATTTTATGAATGCAAAACAGCTTGAGAATTTTAAGTATATTAAAGAGAGATTTTTTAAGAAAACAAAAGCAAGTTTATCTGCATCTGATGGAGTGTTTTTAGGGAAAGAATATCATTTTGATATGGTGCGTTTGGGTGCTGGAATGTATGGTATAAATACTGCTCCTTATAGAATAAGTGAAATGAAAAATGTGATTGAAGTAAAAGCGCCAATTTTACAGATAAAAACAATTGATAAAGGTGAGTATGTTGGATATTCGGCAACATATAAAGCGCAATCTAAAATGAAAATAGCAACAGTTTCTATTGGGTATGGTGATGGAATATTTAGAACTCTTTCTAATAAGGGGAAAGTTTTATTTTATGAAAATAAAAAGCCTAAAGTTTGCCCAATTATTGGTAGAGTTTCAATGGATAACATTATTGTTGATATTAGTAATGTTAAAGAGATGAAAGTTGGCGATTTTGTGTATGTGATTAATGATGATTATACATTAGATGACATAGCAAGAGATGCAGGAACTATTGCCTATGAAGTTGTATCTAGTATTGGTAAAGGTCAGCGTTTTATAAAGAGCTATAAAAGATAGTTTATTTGATTGAACTATCAATTAGGTATTTGGCAACTTTGTATACGGCTGATGAGTAGTGAGCACCTTTGATTAGTATTGTATCGTTATCTTGAAGTAGGGTGTTTGTTAAAAACTCTGGTATTTGCTCGATATTGGGGAAGTAGTATTGAGTGATTTTTTTATCTAGAATATTTAGCATATCTTTTGTTTCTTCACATACACCAATTACAATATCTATGTTTGTTTTATTTAAGGTTTCGCCAATTTCTTGGTGAGCTTTTTTTGTATAGTCACCTAGTTCTGCCATTTTGCCGATAAGAGCTATTTTTCTGCCATTGGTTTGTAGAGAATTTAGAGAATTAATAGCTAATTTCATAGCTTCTGGCTGACCTGAATAACTGTCATCAATGAGAAGAAGTTTTTTGTTGTTTATTGTTAGGTTATGTTTTTTTCCTCGACCATCAAGAGCAGAAAAGTTGTTTATTGTTGGTATTGCTTTGGTGGTATCAAGACCTAAAAGCTCAATAATTTTTAAGACTGCAAGAGCATTTGACTTACAATGAGGAGCATTGTCTATCAAAGATAATTTTGATAAAGTTGAGGTATCTTTTATAGAATATGTATGAACATTATTTGTATATTTTAGGGCTTCGTTTTTTATGATGTCGGTATGTGAGGTGTCGTTGTTATAGATAGCTATACCATTAGGATTTAAACCCTGAAAAATTTCTGATTTGGCAATTGCAATATTTTCTAAAGTTTTTAAAAACTCTATGTGCATTGGATATACGTTAGTTACAAGGGCAATATCAGGGGAGGCAAGTTTGGTTAAATATTCGATTTCTTTTAAAGCGGACATTCCCATTTCTATGATGGCAAAAGGAGCAGACATATCTATATCTAATAGTGAGCGAGGAACACCTATATGATTGTTAAAGTTGCCAGTTGTGGCATAAGTTGCACCATAAACGGAAAGCGAAGATTTTAATAATTCTTTTGTGGTTGTTTTTCCTGAACTTCCGGTTAAAGCAATTAAAGTTCCTTTGTAAAATGTGCGATTATAGTGAGCAAGCCTACCAAAGGCTTTTAGGGTATCTGTGACAATGATTTGATGTTTTAGGTCAATGTTGTTTATTGGTTTTTCGGTAATAACAAGTTTAACACCTTTTTTTATTACATCTTCTATAAAATCATGCCCATCAAAGTTTTCGCCCTTGATTGCGATAAATAGAGTATCTTGGTTTACTTTTCTACTATCTGTTGAGATTTCTTTGATAGTTGTATCAAAGATTGGCAAGGTGTAGTTTAAGAGGGTTGAAATTTCTTTTGATGTAATTGGTTTCATAGCTTAATCCTTTTGGTTATTATTTGATTTATTTTGTATGATAAAGGTTAATATTAGGTTATTTGAGGAGTAAATTTTACTTGATTTTTATGATGTTTTTATTTATATTGACAAAGTTACGTAATAAATTGGAGCAAAAAATATGAAATGTCCTTTTTGTGGGAAATCAGATACTCAAGTAAAGGATTCTAGAGATACTGTTGATGAAACAGCAATTAGACGCAGAAGAGAGTGTCCAGATTGTGGTGGGCGCTTTACTACCTATGAAAGGGTGCAGTTGCAAGATATTACAGTTATCAAAAAGAATGGTGAACGAGTTCCTTTTGATAGAGAAAAATTGCTTCGTTCAATTAGTCTTGCAGTTAGCAAATGTGGTATTTCTGTTTTAGAAATAGAAAAATTGGTTGAAGAGATTAAAAGAGAATTTGAAACAGGTACTGTTTTTGAAATTAGCTCTAATTTGATTGGTGAGAAAGTGATGGATAAACTAATAAAAATTAATAAGGTGGCTTATATTCGCTTTGCTTCGGTTTATAAAGATTTTAAAGAAGTTAGAGATTTTGAAGAATTTGTTAGCAAAATTAATTCTTAATATGTTTAATGTTAATGTTTGAGGTGTTTTATGGTTAAGTTTGTTTCAGAAAAAATTAGAAAAAAATCAGGAGCTAGATTGGCTTGTGTGCAGGCTGTTTATATGGTTTCTTTTTCTGAGCTTTCTGTAGATGAAGTTATTCAAGACTTTTTAAGAGGTGAAGTTGGTCGCTTTGCTATTGAAGAAGATTTAATCAAAGGTGAAGAAATGGTTGAACTTTCTGAAATTGATAAACCTTACTTTGAAAAATTGGTTAAAGGTATTCATTTGAAGAAAGAGGACTTGGAAAATTCTTTGAGATTGTATTTGAAAGATGGCGGTGCTTATGACCGTATGAATGCAACAATGCAAGCTCTTTTGCTTTCTGCGGTTTATGAACTTTCTTATACTAGAGATATTGATACAAAAGTGATTATTCAAGAATATGTTGATTTGGCTTATGCATTCTTTAGCAAAAATGAGCCTAAGATGATTAATGCACTTTTAGATCAAATTGCTAAGAATGTAAGAATATAAAAATAAAAAGGAAATTTCTTATGGCTGTTTTAGAACTCTATACTTATCCTCATAAGGTACTTTCTCAAAAATGTGAGAAGGTTGAAAAAGTTACTGATGAGATAAGAAAATTTTTAGATGATATGTTAGAGACAATGTATCACGATAAAGGAGTTGGTTTGGCTGCTCCTCAAGTTGGAGTTTCTAAACGAATTATTGTTATTGATGATAAAGTAACAGAAGATGGTGAGCCAGGTCCTCATCCTCTTTATATGGTTAATCCTGAGATTATTAAAAAATCTGAGGATATGATTTTATTTAATGAAGGTTGTTTGTCTGTTCCGGGGCAATCTGCTGAGGTTGAAAGACATAGAGCTGTTAGTGTGAAGTATCTTGATTATAATGGTGAGGAAAAAATTCTTGATGCTGAGGATTTTTTAGCGGTGATTATTCAGCATGAAACAGACCATTTGGACGGAGTGCTTTATATTGATAGAATTAGCAGATTAAAAAGAAATATAATTATAAAAAAAATGTCTAAGAGCTAAAAAAATCCCCCTTAAATGTAGGGGATTTTTTGCTTTAAAAAATAATAAAAAAGTGGTAATATCGAAAGATATTCGGAGGTTATATGGATAAACATATATTAGAGACACAATTGATTGATATGGTCAAGAAAGGCAATTTTGAAAAAACAAAAATGCTTTGTTTGCTTGGTGCTGATGTATGTTTTTGGGACGAAAAGAACAAAAATGCTCTAATGTATGTTGAAGATGAAAATATAGCAAGACTACTGATTGATTATGGCGCAGATGTAAATAAAATAAATGAAAAAAGTTGTATGGTATCTCCTCTTGGTGAAGTAAAAAATGTTGATGTTGCTAGAGTATTTATTGAAAATGGAGCTGATGTTCATCAAAAAGATGTGGCTTTTAGAACTCCACTTTTTAGGGCTGTTGAAGAAAAAAATATAGAAAAAGCTAGATTGATACTTGATAATGATGGGAATGTTAATGATGCAAATAATAGTTTGATGTCATTATTAATGAAAGCAGTTAGTCTTAATGATGAAAAAATGGTGGAATTGCTCTTAGAAAGAAATGCAAATGTAAATGCGTTTGATGTACATAAAAGAAGAGCTTTAAGTTTTGTTAGAAATGTTGCTATTGCAAAAAAGATAATAGAAAATGGAGGAGAGGTAAATTTTAAAGATGAATGGGGGAATACTCCTCTTATTAATGCAGTTGGTGAAAATCGAATTGAAATTGTAAAATTGTTTATAAATAGTGGAGCTAAGATTGATGCTCAGGATAATAATGGTAGAACAGCTCTTATGCATGCAATAAAGAAAAATAATATTGAGGCTATTAAGATTTTAGTATCAAATAGGGCAGACCTTCATTTAAAAGATGATTATGGAAAAAGTGCAATATTGATGGCAGATGAAAATATTAGAAAGATTATGTTTGATACTTTGAAGAAAAAAGAAAGTAGCAAAAATATTTTTGGGCAAAAGCAAGTGTTTAGAGAATAAAAAAAAGACCTATCATTGATAGGCCTTTTTTATTTGATATGCTCAAATTAGAATGCGTATCTTAAACCAACTGTGAATTCATCTAATGCATCTAAGTGAGAGCCGTTAATCCATGAATGATGATACATAGCACGGAATGTTGTATTCTCAGAAACTGCATATTGAACACCAGCACCTAAACGGTAAGCTAAACCGTGGTCACTGTAGTTTTCACCTTCTGAACCATGTACTTTAATTTTGTAATCAGCAAGACCTGCAGAACCAACTAATTCCCAACGACCAGAACAACCTAAGTCTTGGAATGCAAGAGCATCAACACCCATACCTGTGATACGTGTTGTGTTGTCATTTTTGTGGCCTCTGAAACCATTGTTGTAGAAGTATTCTAAACCAAAACGTTCTGTTCTAGCGCCTAATACACCTGATAAAGAATAAACAGAATCATCTAATACACCAGCTTTTGATAATGTTGTATCAGCATCTGTCATAGCAAAATTTACGTCTAAACCAACATATGGAGTTGCGTCAATAGCGTTTGCATTTGCAGCAATCATTCCGGCAAAACCTGCCAATAATAAAGTTTTTTTCATTGTATACAATCCCTCTTAAAAAATTAAGGTTTCATCGTTCTTGAATTATAAACGATAGCTAGACTTTAGTTTATATATTTTTTTTATGCAAGGAAAAAAATGTATTTCTTAAGAAACAAGGGTTTAATTTTTGTGTTTAATGATTATTTTTTTGTAACAACAATGAGGAGGATGATATGAAAAATGTAATTTTAAGTAATGAAGTAAATATGCCAATTATTGGTCTTGGTACATGGAAAAGTGATAAAAATAGTGTATATACAACAATTAGATGGGCCTTGAAACTTGGTTATAATCATATTGATACTGCATCTATTTATAATAATGAAGAGCAAATTGGAGATGCTCTTTTGGATGCGATGAAGGAAGATAAAATAAGAAGAGAAAATTTATTTGTGGTAACAAAGTTGTGGAATAATGCGCATTTAAGTAAAGATGTAAATGAAGCATTAGATGAGAGCTTAAAAAGGCTAAAGCTTGATTATGTTGATTTGTATTTAATGCATTGGCCAGTTGCTCAGAAAAAGGAATCGATTATGCCTTTAGAAGATGATGATATGCTGTCTTTGAGTGATGCTCCAATTATTGATACATGGAGGAAAATGGAAGAACTTTATCGTTTAGGGAAGGCAAAGGCAATTGGTGTTGCAAATTTTGGGGTGGAAAGATTAGAAAAATTAATTAGTGAAGCTGAAATTAATCCAATGGTAAATCAAGTTGAGTGTCATCCGTATTTAAAACAAAATGAGCTTTTAGAGTTTTGTCGCAATAATAATATTGTTATGACAGCTTATTCACCAGTAGGAAGTGGTGATAAAAAAATTGTTGAAGATAAGACAATTAAAGAGATTGCTCAAAAAAATAATGTAACTCCTTATCAGGTATGCTTGGCTTGGAATATAACAAGAAAAGTTGTTGTTATTCCTAAATCTCAAAATGTAGAGCATTTAAGGGAAAATATAGGTGCATTAAATGTTATGCTTGATGAGAATGATATGAAAAAAATAGAAGAAATTGATAAAAATGAAAGAATTTTATCGGCTGATGTGTTTAAAATTGGGCCATATAAAGATGAGGATATTTTCGCATAATAGCAAAAAAAGTGTGAAAATTTGTAATAGGGCTTGCAAATCAAAAGAAAAGTTCCTAAATAACGTTTAAGGTTTATAATAAATGAATTTTATGGTTATTTAGAGAATATGAGTACGACAACAGACTACTATGAATTGATTGGTGTTGCAAAAGGCGCATCGGCAGAAGAAATAAAAAAAGCATATAGAAAAAAGGCTATGCAATATCACCCTGATAGAAATCCTGGTGATAAGGAAGCTGAAGCAAAATTTAAGGAAATCAATGAAGCTTATGAGGTTTTGAAAGATGACCAAAAAAGAGCTGCATATGATAGATATGGACATCAAGCATTTACTGGTGGTATGGGGGGCGGAGCTGGTGCAAACCCATTTAATGGTTTTGATTTTACAGGTACGGGGTTTGCAGATGTATTTTCGGATATATTTAGCGAGTTTACTGGGCAAGGTAGAGCAAGACAGAGAAGTTATGCTACAAGAGGTGAAGACATTCGTTATGATGTTGAGCTCTCTTTAGAAGATGCATTTATTGGAGTTGAGAAAGAAATAAATATTACAACTTCTAAAAAATGTGAAGCTTGTCATGGGCATGGTACTCATGATGGTAAAGAGCCTCAAAATTGTCCAACTTGTGGTGGTAGCGGTAAAGTACGCACTCAACAGGGCGGTTTCTTTGTGTTTGAAACAACATGTCCTCAATGTAAAGGAGCTGGACGAGTTGTTTTAGATAAATGTAAAAAATGTAGAGGAACAGGTAAAGAAAGAATCGAGAAATCTCTAAAAATTAAAATACCTCATGGTATTGAAAATGGTACTCGTATGCGTGTTAGTGGCGAGGGTGAGGTTGGCAAAAATGGAGGTCCTAAAGGGGATTTATATGTTTTTGTTAGTGTTAAACCTCATAAAGTATATGAAAGAGATGGAGCGGATTTGTTCTGTGAAGTGCCTATCTCAATGGTGAAAGCAACATTGGGTGGTGAAATTAAACTAAAAGGCATTGATGGCGAAGAAATTGATGTTGAAATTAAATCTGGTACTCAACCAGGTGATAGAGTTCGCTTGAAAAACAAAGGTATGAAATATATGAATTCAGATAGAAGAGGGGATTTGTTTGTTTTATTTAAAGTGGTTATCCCTACAAAATTAAATTCTGAACAAAAAGCATGCCTTAAAAAGTTTTTAGAAAATAGTGAAGAAGATAAAGAAGAAAAAAGCTTTTGGTCTAAGATTTTTGATTAATGGTTTTGGGCTTTTTTAAATAGTTGACAAATTTGAGTTTTTATATATTATCTTTGAGGTTAATATGTATTACTTAAATATTTTTATTTATGGAAAATGAGTTAGTGAATCGCCTTAATGAAGTAGGGCAAGAGGTTGGTTATCCTGTAGTTGTGTTAAAAAATGGACAATATCAACCTTTTAGGGAAGGTATTGATGAAGGTCAGATTGCCATGGTTATTTATGGTCCTCTTCCTTCGGATTGTACATTTACAGAGTTTTTTTGTAGCGGTGAAGATGATAGGCTTGTTTGGAAGCAAATGTTTCCTAAGCGCTCGGTTGTTAATGATACTGTTCTTACAATTCCAGAGCAGCTTAAACTTGTTACCTATGGTCGGAGACGTACGGTGCTTAATTATTTTAAGAACAAGAACTTCTCTAAGCGAGTTGCTAGAGCCATGATTGCCCGCAACGACAATGAGTTTTTGTTTATGTTGCGTAATACAAACAATGCGTTGCCTAGTATCTTAGTTGAAGCTGCTCTTGAAAACATGTCTAACAAGCGTTTTGCAGTGTTTGTTAGAGAGGCTAAGGAAAAGGGTATTCTTGCATTTTCAGAAAACAATGAAGAGAAGTTGGCCCTTTTATGTTCGGAAGCGAAATTTGAGGCTTATGTTAAAGAATTTGGCTTGCGAGCGGCAACTCAAAGCATGATTGTACGTGGCGGTAAAGAAAAATTGTTCAAAATATTTATCAAGGCTGGAGGTCAGCTTGCTCATGATATTGAGATGGCTTTGCAGTATCTTGATCAATTTACTGCAATTAAAGAAGTGTATGAACAATCAAAAAAGCAGAATGCTACAGGAGATGAAAACTAACGAATTCGCCTTATTCTTTTATGGAATAAGGCGTTTTTTTTATTTTTTTCTTGACTTTGTTCTTTTTTTGTTCTATTTGGTGAGCAATAAAAAAAATAATGAAAGTAAAAAATAATGATATGCGAATTAAAAACAGTTGCGTTTAATGGAATTGAAGCAAGAGTTGTTGATGTTCAGGTTTGTATAGGGTCTGGTCTTCCTGGATTTGTTATTGTTGGGCTTCCTGATAAAGCAGTTAATGAGAGCAGAGAAAGAGTAAGAGCTGTTTTAGGTAGTTTAGGTGTTGATTTTCCACGTGATAGAATTACAGTTAATTTAATGCCACCTGATTTGTTGAAAGAGGGGGCTCATTATGATTTGCCAATAGCATTGGGATTGCTTGGGGCAATGAAGCTAATTGATAAAGATTGCTTAAAACGTTATTTGTTTTTAGGGGCATTGTCTTTAGATGGAAGCATAGAAAAAGTTTCGGGAGTTTTATCAGCGGCAGTTAAAGCTGTTGAGTTAAAGATGGGGATTGTTTGTCCTTTATCAAATGGGGTAGAAGCAGCATTTAGTGCGAATGAAGATATAAGACCGGCAAAGCATATATTAGAAGTTATTAATCACCTAAAAGGTAATAGTGTAATTGAAAAGCCTAAAAAGCCAATTATTGATGATAAAGAATATCAGATAGATATGGCTGATGTTAAAGGGCAAGAAAGTGCCAAAAGAGCAATGTTGGTTGCAGCTGCTGGTGGTCATAATTTATTAATGGTTGGGCCTCCTGGTAGTGGTAAAACAATGCTTGCTGAAAGGCTTGTGACGATTTTGCCAAAGATGAGTATAAAAGAGGCAATTGAGACAGCGATGGTGCATTCTGTTGCGGGATTATTAGGTGATAAGGTTAGTTTTTGCAGACCGTTTAGAAGCCCACACCATAGTGCATCTATGCCAGCTCTTATTGGCGGTGGTAGAAATGGAGTTCCTGGGGAAATATCTCTTGCCAATAATGGAGTATTGTTTTTAGATGAGTTGCCTGAATTTCAAAGAGCAACCCTTGATGCTTTAAGACAACCTTTAGAAAGCAAGAAAGCTGTGATTTCGAGGGTTTTGGCGCATACTGAATATCCTGCAAATTTTCAGTTAATAGGAGCAATGAATCCTTGTAGATGTGGATATTTGGGAACTAAAGAAAAAATTTGCACGAGAGCGCCAAAGTGTGCGGCAGAGTATATGGGGAGATTATCGGGGCCATTTTTGGACAGATTTGATATGCAAATTGAGGTTGGGGCAGTAAGTCCTTATGATTTGACTAGCATAAAAAAAGGTAGTGCGTCTTATGAGATGAGAGATAAGGTAAAAAATGCTAGAGAAATGGCTTTAGAAAGATTAGATAAAATTGGTGTAAAAAATGTGTTGTGTAATGCGCAATTAAAAGGAGAAATTTTAGAAAAAGTTGTCGAATTAGATGATGTTTTAAGGAAATTTACCTCAGAAACCGCAGAAAAGTGCGGTTTGACGGCAAGAGGAATTATGCGAATTTTGCGGTTAGCAAGAACGATTGCAGACTTGCAAAATGAAAAAAAGGTGTCTAAAATGCACCTAATGGAGGCTCTGTCTTATAGACATAGACTCTTTAAAAACCCATATTAGGAGATATAATAATATGTCAGCAGCGAACATTTTTAAGAAATTGTTTTGCGGTATTGTAGCGTTAGGGCTTTGCTTTGGTGCTTTGAACGTTATTGCCGCTTCAGCTGACTGTCCGGATTGTCCAGCTGATAAAGATGGTAGTATTTTTCCGGGTGGCAGTTGTAAAAATTGTAGTAAAGACGAAGAAGTTATAGATAAAGATGGCAGTATCTTCCCAGGTGGTGGTTGCGATAGATGTAAAAATCGTAAGCCACGTGTGGATAAAAAAGCTGTGCGAATCGTTGAAGAATCAGGAAAAGATTGCCCAAGCTGTCCAATGCCAGAATTTAGAACAAAGAATTATACTTTTGCCGCTCCAAGATATAAAAGTGATGCACTAAATCGTAATTGTTGTGATTTGGCTTCTTTTACTTTGAAGCATGTTGATTTTAAGCTTCAAGGTCAAGAAGGATATAGTCCTTATTCTAGTCATGTAGGTAATTACAGATTTAGAATCTTTGGTTGCAGAAGAGCAAACAAAAAGGCTATGTTAAATCATGGTCGTGTAATTCAAAAGAACATGGCTTTTTATGATGTTTTCAAAAAATCAGTTGATAAATGTTATAAAGTAATCGATGTTCCAGGTGATGTTTGCTTAGCAGATCCTAATGTTAAACTTCCAGAGTATGTTTTGACTGCTGAAATTACAAACTTCTTTATGAATGTTTGTGATGAGTATGATTGGGATAAAGCTAAGAAAGCGAATCGTAGAAATGGCTCTGCTGAAATGACAGTTACATGGCGCTTATTAAATCTTAGCCAAACAGAAGTTTATTGGAAAGGTGTAACAACAGGTTATGCCGATGTTGAAAATGGTGTTTATGAAGGTGAAGTAAAACTTGCTGAAGAAGCTTTTGCTGATGCTGCACAAAGACTTAGTACTTTACCTGGATTTGAAGAGCAATTAAAAATGCGCCCAAGTCTTGAGGAAATGGCTGCTGAACGTCAATATTTGGTAGATTTTGATGAGAAGTTTAACCCAGGTAAATGTTACTTTAAGGAAGAAATTAAAGAAACTCATTCTTGTGATTATGCTCCTCAACCTCAATGTCCAGCTGTTTATAGACCATCACCACAAGTTAAAACTTGTCCTTGTGCAAAACCTCAACCATGTGTTTGCAATCAACCTGTTTGCCAATGTCCAATGGTTGCTTGTCCTTGTGCGCAACCAGCTCCAAAGGTTGAAGAATTTGTGGATGTGAAAACAGAAACAAAGACTGTTGAACGTAAAATTATTACAACAACAAGAATTGAAACACCTCAACCTGTTTGTCAACAAGTTTGTCGTCCTGTTTGCCAACCTAAAACAGTGACAACAACTGTTGAACGTAAAGAAATTATTGAAACAGTTGAAGAGCCTGTTTGCCCAATGCAATGTGAGCAAAAATGCAAAAAACCTTGTCGCAAGATTTGTACTAAGACTTGTGAAGAAGGTGGCGTAAATTGTACTGAAGAATGCGTTGAGGATTGTGGTGAACCAAAACCATTACCAATGCCAGAGCCTGAACCAGAACCAGAACCAGAGCCTGTGGTTGAACCAAAGGTTGAAGAAATGGAATACATTCCAGTTGTTGAGGAAGATGGTGGTATAGAAGTTTCTAATGTTACTATTGAACCTCAAATTGAAGAAACTGGTGGTGTTGAAGCTAGTCATCGTGTATATGAAAATTGCATTGATGAAAATGGTAATGTAATTAGTGATGGTAGTTGCACAATTATTGACGATAGTTGGGTTGACCTTGAAGGTTATGATGTTGATGCAAAATTGTGTATTGCAGACCGTCCTCCATACAATGAATTAAGTCCTGAAAATATGCTTGAAATTCGTGGTTCTGTTGTAGAAATTCAGAACAAAAACGGTGAAAAGGGTATGGGCTTGATTATTTCTCCTTCATTTGTTTTAACATCTGCTAGCTTAGTTAATAAGTTACAAAATACTTATGATGTTAAGACAATCAATGGTGATACATTTGTAGCAAAAGCTGTTAGAGTAAATCCAAGTAAAAACGTTGCTTTGATGCATTTGGATACTCCTGTTAATTATAAACCATTGTCACTTAACCTTGAATTGCCAGCAATTGATCAAGAAGGATTTATCTCTCTTGGTATGTTAGGTGAAAATGCTAATAATTATATGGATGATAATGGTAAAATCTATGGTTATCGTTATTCTGATAACTTAGGTACTGAAATTATCGTTGATACATTGGTACAAAAAGTATCTCCAGGTAGCGTTTTGATTGACAGACTTGGTACTATTAATGGTATTTCTAGTTCTGCAAAACAAACAGATGAAGGTATGGATTTGTTTATACCTACAGAAACAGCTATTCGTAGCGTTGGCTTGACTATTTGTGAAAAAGTTTACGAAAAGAAAAGCCCATGGGAGAAAACAGTTTATAAACCAGTAACTGAAAAAGTTAAGGTTGAAACTAAAGCTCCTGAAGTTATGGTAGAAGTTGAACGTAAGTAATCTGTTTAACTTAAAGAAAAGGACCTATGAAAATAGGTCCTTTTTTTTATTTAATGTAAAAAAGTTTGGTTGTGTTAATGGTCTTTTAGAATATTTACAATGCCATATAGAGAATTTAATTCTTGTTCTGTTAGTTGAGCTCGTGTAAATATGTTGTTGATATTTCTTAATAAACTTTGAGTGTGGTCTTCATCTCGTAGGCGTGGGCTTTGTTTTATATCGTCATTTAGTTTGGATAAGAATTTTAATAATTTTTCTTTTGAAGCAATTTGTCCGCCATTGGTTATAAAACGAGATTTTTCTACGGATATTGTTGTTTTATAGTATTCGTAGCTTAAGATTAAAACTGCTTGAGCAAGGTTTAATGATGAATGTTCTGGATTTAGTGGAACTTCAACAATAGCATCTGTTAGAGATATATCGTCGTTTTCAAGACCTGTTCGTTCACAACCAAACATAAAGCCTACTTTTTTATCTGATGGATAATTTTCAGCCATAAATTCTGCAGTCATTACTTGTTTTACTTGGTGGCGAGGACGTGCGGTTGCAGAATATACTATTTCTAAATCGCTGATTGCTTCTTGTGTTGAAGAGTAAATTTTGGCATTTGTTAAAATTTCTTCTGAGCCAGAAGAGGCTCGTAGAGCTATTGTTTCTGTTGGTGATTGTTCTGGGGATACAACACGAAGCTCTTCAAGACAGCAATTTTTCATTGCTCTTGCTACCATTCCAATATTTTCGGCTAGTTGTGGTTTTATTAAAATTATTACTGGTTTCATTTTTAGGTTTCCTTATCGGTGAATTTTTGGGTATTATGTAAGGGGATGTTTTAAGAATTGCTTAATTTGTATAAATGCTGGTATGGAGGAGGTGATTTAATATTTCTGAATATTATATTAAATACACAATAGTAACTTAGTGCTTATGATATGGTACAAATAAAGGGATTGATGCTTTTTGAACAATTAAACGAACACGGATTAGATAGTATTGTTGATGATTTTAAGAGAAAATTTTATGGAGCAGAAGGTGTGGTTTTGGACAAGTAAAAGTTTCAATGTAATTTGCTCAACGATTGGAAGAAAGGCAAGTAGTATTAAGGGCGGTAAAAAGATTTGAATTTAAAGAGAAACTTTGAAAAAATGATTGAATCTTAACATATTTATAGTAAAATTTGCGTGATTTAGTAATGAGAATCTAGTAAGTTTTTTTATTCTTTCGTTTATGTGTGTTTGTTAAATAGACAAGGGGAGAGGGAGAAAACTTTTAACTTGTTATAATTTAAACTTAAATTTTAAGGATTTTAATAAATGTCAGATGTTAAAATGAAAATGATGGATGGTAATGAAGCTGCTGCTTCTGTTGCTCACCGCATGAATGAAGTCTGTGTTATTTACCCAATTACTCCATCTTCTCCGATGGGGGAATGGGCAGATGCTTGGTCGGCTGCGAAACAAAAAAACCTCTGGGGTGTTGTTCCTTTTGTTCAAGAAATGCAATCTGAAGCTGGTGCTGCTGGTGCATGCCATGGTTCTTTGCAAGCAGGTGCTTTAACTACCACTTTTACAGCTTCTCAAGGTTTGCTTCTTATGATTCCTAACATGTATAAAATTGCTGGTGAATTATCTCCATTTGTTATGCATGTTGCAGCTCGTTCACTTGCTTATCATGCTTTATCTATTTATGGAGATCACTCTGATGTGATGAGTTGTCGTCAAACAGGTTTTGCTATGCTTTGTTCAAATAGCGTTCAAGAAGCTGGTGATATGGCATGTATTGCACAAACATCTACTTTAAGAAGTCGTGTACCATTTATGCATTTTTTTGATGGTTTTAGAACATCTCACGAAATTAAAAAAGTTAAGACTATTTCTGATGAACAATTACTTCAAATGCTTGAAGGTGTTGATTATAAATTTAATGCTAAACATGCGTTAAGACCAGAAAAACCTGTTATTCGTGGTACTGCTCAAAACCCTGACGTTTTCTTCCAAGGAAGAGAGGCTTGTAATAAATACTATGATGCTGTGGCTTCTATTGTTCAAGAAGAAATGAATAAATTTTATAAAATTACAGGTCGTTCTTACAATGTTGTTGACTATGTTGGTGCTAAAGATGCAGAACACGTTATTGTTGTTATGGGGAGTGGCGCTGAAACAGTTGAAGAGGCTATTGAGTATTTAAATGTAAAAGGCGAAAAATATGGTGTATTAAAAGTTCGTTTATATAGACCATTTCCTGAAGAAGCTTTCTTGAAAGCTATGCCAAGCACTGTTAAAACTGTATCTGTTTTGGATAGAACAAAAGAAAGTGGCTCAATTGGTGAACCATTGTATTTGGATGTTGTTACAACTATTTCTCAAGCTTTTGCTAATGGAAAAATTGCAAGTCTTCCAAAAATTTATGGTGGTAGATATGGGTTGTCTTCTAAAGAATTTACACCTGCTATGGCTAAAGCGGTTTATGATAATGCTCAAAGTGCAAATCCAATAAATGGATTTAGCGTTGGTATTATTGATGATGTTACTCATAAATCTTTGGCTTATGATGAAACATTTGATGTAGAACCAGATGATGTTGTTAGAGCTGTATTTTTTGGTCTTGGTGCTGATGGTACTGTTGGTGCAAACAAGAACTCTATTAAGATTATTGCAGAAGATGCTGGTAAATATGGTCAAGGATACTTCGTTTATGACTCAAGAAAATCTGGCTCTATGACAACTTCTCACCTTCGTTTTTCAGATAATCCAATTCGCAGTGCTTATTTGGTGAACAATGCTGATTTTGTTGCTTGTCACCAATTCCAATTTATGCAAAAAGTTGATATTTTGAAGATTGCAAAGAAAGGTGGTACTTTCCTTCTTAATGCTCCTTATAGTGCTGATGAAGTTTGGAACCATTTGCCAAGAGAAGTTCAAGAACAAATTATTTCTAAAGAATTGAAGTTCTATACAATTAATGCGATTGAAGTGGCTCGTGCGACAGGTATGGGTGCTAGAATTAATACTATCATGCAAGCTTGTTTCTTTGCTATTTCTAACATTTTACCAAAAGATGAAGCTATTGCTCAAATTAAAGCTGCTATTAAGAAAACTTATTCTAAGAAGGGTGATGCTGTAGTTGAGAAGAACTATACTGCAGTTGATGCAAGTCTTGCTCATATGTTTGAAGTTAAATATCCAAATAGTGTTACTTCTACATATAATCGTTTAGCTCCTGTTCCTCAAGATGCTCCGGAATTTGTTAAAGGTTTAACAGCTAAACTTATTGCAGATACTGGTGATAAAGTTACTACATCTGAGCTTCAAGAAGTTGTTGACGGTACATGGCCAACAGGTACAACTCAATACGAAAAACGTTGTATTGCAACGGAAATTCCAGTTTGGGATCCTGAAAGTTGTATTCAATGTGGTAAATGTTCTATTGTTTGTCCTCATGGTGTAATCCGTATGAAGGTAGCAAGTGATGAAGAATTAGCTAATGCGCCAGCTACTTTGAAAAAAGCAGATTATAAAGGTAAAGAATTTATGGGCAAAAAATTTATGCTCCAAATTTCTGCTGAAGACTGTACAGGTTGTGGTGTATGTGTTTCTGCTTGTCCTGCTAAAAATAAGGCAAATCCAGAACTTCATGCTATCAATATGGATCATATTGAAAAACACTTGGATGATGAAAAAGCTAACTGGAAGTTCTTTGAAACTCTTCCTTATGTTAAGAGAACAGAAGTTCAAAAGAACTTACCTAAGACAACACAGATGATTCAACCATTGTTTGAATATTCTGGTGCTTGTGCTGGTTGTGGTGAAACACCTTATATCAAATTGATTACTCAATTGTTTGGTGATAGAATGGTTGTTGCTAATGCTACTGGATGTTCTTCTATTTACTCTGGTAACCTTCCTACAACTCCATATACTAAGGATGAAAAAGGACATGGTCCTGCTTGGGCTAACTCTTTGTTTGAAGATAATGCTGAGTTCGGTTTGGGTATGAGAGTTTCTATTGACCAAGGAGTTGATACAGCAAAAGCATTGCTTGAAGGGTTAAAGGATAAAGTTGGCGAAGTTGCTGATAAAATCTTTGATAATCCACAATCTACAGATGCTGAAATTGATCAACAACGTCAATATGTTAAAGAATTAAGAGAAAAATTGGCTCAAATTAATAGTGAAGAAGCTTCTCACTTAAACGAAATTGCAGATTACTTAATCAAGAAATCTGTATGGATTATCGGTGGTGATGGCTGGGCTTATGATATTGGCTTTGGTGGTCTTGATCACGCTATTGCATCAGGTCGCAACGTTAATATATTAGTTGTAGATACTGGTGTATATTCTAATACTGGTGGTCAACAGTCTAAGGCAACTCCTATGGGTGCATCTGCTAAGTTTGCAACTGCAGGTAAAGAATTACCTAAGAAAGATTTGGCTATGATTGCTATGTCTTATGGCAATGTTTATGTTGCTCAAGTTGCTATGGGTGCTAATGATACTCAAGTGATAAAAGCATTTAATGAAGCTGAAGCATTTGATGGTCCATCTTTGATTATTGCTTACTCTCACTGTATTAACCAAGGTTTGAATATGGCTGAAGGTCTTGTTCACCAAAAAACAGCTGTTGAAACTGGTTCATGGCCACTTTATAGATATAATCCAGAAAATGTTAAAGAAGGTAAAGCACCTCTTATGCTTGATTCAAAAGCACCTTCTAAGCCTCTTTCTGATTATATGGCATCAGAAACTCGTTTCCAAGTTGTTAATAAGGCTAATCCAGAGCGCTATAATGCATTACTTGAGAAAGCTCAAGAAGGTGTTAATGCTAAGAGGGCTATATTGGAACATATGTCTCAATATAAATAGGGGGATGTGCTAAAGTGTCATCAAATCGCTAAATGGAAGCCTGTCATAAAATGCTCACGTACGCTTAAAGTACGCTCCGCTTTTATGCAGGACATTTAACGATAGCATGGCACTTTATCCCTCCCAATGCAAAGGAGTTGGAATAAAATCCAACTCCTTTTGGTTTTAAATGGAAGGGATAATATGCAATATTTATATTTGTTTTACGATTTTTTAGAGATTTTAAATTATAATTAATATTGGTTTTAGTTTAGTTAGGATGAAAAATATGACTTTTGTTTTGCCTGATATTAATTGTGATTTATGTTCTCGTTTATGTGAATTTCGCTTAAATAATAAAAATAAATATCCTAGCTATTATAATGGTCCAGTTCCTTCTTTTGGGAATTTAGATGCAGAAGTTTTAGTTGTGGGGCTTGCTCCAGGTCTTCATGGTGCTAATCAAACTGGGCGTCCATTTACTAATGATTATGCTGGTGATATTTTGTATCCTGCTCTTAAAAGAAAAGGTTTGGCAAAAGGTAATTATCAAAAGAAAAAAGATGATGGTTTTGAGCTAATTAATGTTAGAATTACTAATGCTGTTAGGTGTGTTCCTCCAGAAAATAAACCTGTAACTGATGAAGAAAAAAATTGTAGAGAGTTCTTGAGAAAAGAAATAGGAGCAATGAATAATTTAAAAATTATATTGTGTTTGGGAACGATTTCGCATAAAAATGTTTTATCAGCGCTTGGATTAAAACAGTCATTATATAAATTTAAGCATGGTATGGTATATGATATTGATGATGGAGTTAAGCTGATTGATAGTTACCATACGTCTCGTTATAACATTAATACTGGTGTTTTAACGGTAGATATGTTTGATGAGATAATTAATAAAATTAAAGAACTTATATAATTAAATTTATTAATAAATCAATATTATGAAATATAATTTAGAAGTTCGTTCGGGGTGTCAATTATTATTTTAGCATTGATACTTTGTAAGTATTCTTTGCTTCTAAATCCCCAGCTGACAGATATGCATGGTATGTTTGCATTTTGGGCTGTTTTTATATCAACTTCAGAATCGCCAATATAGATGTTTGTTTCGTTGATTGCGTTAGAATTTTTTATTAATTCAAATACTGCATCAGGGCAGGGTTTCTTTTTGATTGTATCACTTACGCCTTGCGCATAATCAATTAGGTTTTTAAAATATTTTTTTTGTAAATCTTTTACACCTTCATCAAATTTGTTTGATACGATACCCATTTTTATATTTTTTTGTTTTAGGGTTTGGAGTAATTCTATTATTCCTTCATAGGGAATGGTATAATCATTTATGTGTTCTTTATAATAATTTCTAAAAGTTGAATATATTTCTTCAAAATTGGGATTGTTTTTGCCATTTTCAATAGCTCCTGCTACAAGAATATCTATTCCATTGCCAAGCATGGTAAGGGTTTCTTCTAGTGTTTTTTCTGGGAGATTATGTTTTTTTAATGCATAGTTTAATGATGCATGTAAATCGTAAGATGTATTTAATAAAGTTCCATCTAAATCAAATATTAGCATGTTTTTTATCCTTTAATGAGCTTCTTCCCAATTGTTTCCTATGCCTACTTCTGCTATCAATGGAACTTTTAAGTTGGTTGCGTTAATATTTTCCATTGATTCTTTAATTAGTTTTTGAACTATTTCTACTTCTTCAAGTGGTGCTTCAAAAACAAGTTCGTCATGTACTTGGAGTAGCATTTTTGTTTTTAGGTTATTTTGTTTTAATAAATGGAATGTTTTTATCATAGCAAGTTTTATAATATCTGCAGCAGTTCCTTGTATTGGTGCATTGATTGCTGCACGTTCTCCAAATGATGCTATACGTTTATTCTCATCTCTTATGCCTAGTATACTCATTTTTCGGTTAAATAAGGTTGTTGCATAACCATTTAATGTGGCATTGTTTATAGTTTTATCCATGTATGACTTTATTTCTGGCATATTAGAAAAATATGAGTTTATGTAGTGATTGGCTTCATCTACTGGTACATTTATTTCTTTTGATAAGCCGTATGCTGACATTCCATATACAATACCAAAGTTGATGGCTTTGGCGCGTCTTCTTAAATCTTGAGTAACATCTTTGTATGGGATGTTAAATATTTGTGATGCTGTTTGACGGTGAATATCAACATTGTCGTGGAATGAATTTTGTAAGAACTTTACATCTGCAATTGTGGCAAGCAAGCGTAATTCTACTTGTGAGTAATCGGCAGCAATTAATTTGCAATTGTTTTTTGCGATAAAGGTTTTTCTTATTTCTCTTCCTATATCTGTTCTTATTGGGATATTTTGTAAGTTCGGATTAAGTGAAGATAATCTGCCGGTATTTACAGATATTTGTGAGTATGTTGTGTGTACTCTATTATTTTTATCCATTAAATTGAGTAGGGCAGTTGTGTAGGTAGATTTTAATTTTTGGTATTGGCGCCATTCTAAAATCTTTCTAGGTAGTTCGTGAGTTTCTGCCATTTTTTCTAATACTTCAGCACTTGTATTTAAGGAGCCTGAAGTGTGTTTCTTGCCTTTGAGACCAAATTTTTTATATAGTATTTCGCCTACTTGTTTGGGGGAGCTTAGGTTAAATTCTTCTTCGGCTATTTCATAAATTTGGGCTGCTAAATTGTTAAGTTCTTTATTAAATAACTCATCTAAGTATTTCAATTTAATGGAATCTAATTCAATTCCTTCTTTTTCCATATAGTAGAGTACTTCTAAAAGAGGGCGATCAATTGTGTCATAAATATAGAGTTTTTGATTTTCTATTAGTTGTTGTTTTAGGATTTTATGTATGCGAAAAATATAGTCTGCATCACTTGCGCATAAGTTTAGTTGAGTATTATTATCTAGTGAAGATAATGGTGTTTTTTTGGATACCTCAGATGCAGAAACTAGAGTTTTTTCTAAAAGGTATTCTGATAAGGTTTTTAGGTCATGTGTTAACTCTGAGCTATATATATCGTATGACATTACGGATATATCATCATATGGAATAGGGAATGTTTCTAAACCTATGGTTTCAAACAATAGATGTTGATTTTCTTTGAGGTTTATTGAAATTTTTAGGATTGATTTATCTTCAAATAAGTCATTTAAGAATGCTTTGATTTCATTTTTTGTGATTTTGGTATTAGTTTCGGGAAGAGAAAATAAATCAAATGATGGAGCCAAATTTGCAATTGGGATATAGTAACTTTGGGCTTGGTCTAAAGATATTGATAGGCCGATAAGGTTTTTGTTTTCTTCATATGGTTTGTAAGAAAAAGAGTTTAAGAGCTTGATTTCTTGTTTTAATTTGGATAATTCATTTGAGGTTGTTATTAATTTATAATCAGAAACTAGTTCTTTTTTTTCTTGTTTTTGGGGTAAGGATGAGCATTTGTCTTTTAACCAATTTGTGGCTTTATTTTTTAGGCTTTTAAAAGCATGGCGATCAAGTAAGTTCATCAATGTTTCTGGATTTGGAGCATTGCAAATAAAATCACTGATTGGTTGTGTTACGGGAACGTCCTTTTTTAGGGTTACGAGTTTTTCAGAAATTAATGCGTCTTCTTTGTGGGCTAAAAGCACTTCTCTTCGTTTGTTTTGTTTTATTGTGTGTGCATTATCTAGTACACCTTGCAAAGAACCGAATTGGTTAATGAGTTCGGCTGCTGTTTTTAATCCAATACCAGGTACTCCAGGGATGTTATCTGTTGAATCTCCTGCAAGAGCTTGAACAGCAGTTACTAGTTCTGGATATACACCAAATTTTTCTTTTACGTCTTCTTTGCTAAAGTATTTATTTTTCATACTATCGTAAAATTCTACATTTGGACGAATTAATTGCATTAAATCTTTATCTGCGGATACGATTGTTACTTCGTTTCCTTCTTTTAGGGCAAGTTCTGTGTAGGTGGCAATTAAGTCATCTGCTTCATAGCCTTCTAGTTGTAACCAGTTTAGATTTAAGGCTTCTACTGCATCATGTATCAAATCAAATTGAGGGCGCAAGTCTTCTGGAAGTTCGGGACGAGTTGCTTTATAGTCTTTGAATATTTCATTTCTGAAGTTTTGACGTTTGGCATCAAATAAAACTAAGCAGTAATCACATTTTATATTGGCAGTTAGTGATAAAAACATGTTTAAGAAGCCATATACTGCATTTACAGGTAAGCCTTCTGGGTTGGTCATTTTGGGGCTTGCAAAATATGCTCTAAATATGTAGCCAGAACCATCAATGAGGCATACCTTTTTTGTCATTAGTTTATCCTTTCTTATTAATATTTATGATAAGGGTGGTGGTTTATGATTGTTTCGAGACGATAAATTTGTTCGGTTAGTACGGCACGCATTAAGATGTGTGGAAGAGTTAGCTTTCCAAAAGATAGAATTAGGTCTGCTTTATTTCTAGTTGTTTCTAGATGACCTTCTGCTCCTCCAATTAAGAAACATAATTCTGATGTTCCATTTTGCATCCATTTTTCTACAATTTGTGCAAGCTCAGGGCTAGACATGTTTTTGCCCCTTTCATCTAGAACTATAACTTTAGCATTTGGAGATATGCAAGATTGTAAAAATTTGGCTTCGTCTTCTTGGTTGGAGTTATCTTTTTCTTTTATGATTAAATCCCATTTTAGGCGCTCTTTATAGCGTTTGATGATTTCTCCTTCAGGAGAATTTGATTTACACTTACCAATTACACCTAAAGTTATTTTCATATTAAGCCTCGTTTGTAATTATTTTTTGAGCTATTTTTACCCCTGATGCTAGTGCTTCAACAACTGTTCCAGTTAAGCCTGTCATATCACCACAAATAAGGAGATCAGCTTCTTTATGTTCTTTGGGGCATGTTGAGCCAAGGGCAGTAATTATTTTATTATAACCTTGTAGGGTATATTCGGTGCCACTTAAAGCTCTTGACTTACCATTTTCATCTATTTCATTATTTATTGCAGTTAGGGTATATGTGTTATCTGTATTTTGGGTTATGTTTGTTAGAGAGGTTAATTCTCTAATGATGATATTGTGTTGTTCTAGTTCTTCAAAATCATGCTTCATTATACGCATATCTATTTTTTTGCGTCTTACAAACATTTCTACCGTTTGGGCTCCGAGTTTTTTTAAGCTTAATGCGCAATCAAGTGCTACTTCACCTCCACCTACAATACATATTTTATCGCAAACGTGATTTTTAGGATTTGATAATACATCTTTATAGGAGGTCGCATGTTCTTCACCTTGTGTTCTTAGTAAATTTGGAACTTGCTCTCCAAGTGCTAGGATTATGTTATCAAAATCTTTTGCAAGGTCGTTATAGTTTGTGATTTCTTGATTTAATTTAATAGTTACAAGTGGGGAGTTGGTAATGTATGCTATTTCTTTATCAAGAACAGACTTTGGAAGGCGATAGTCTGGAATGAAACGAGTAGCACCGCCTAGCTTGTTTTCTTTTTCAAAAATTGTAACATGATAGCCATGTTTGATTAATTCCCAACAAGCACCAAGGCCTGCTGGACCACCTCCAATGATGGCTATTTTTTTACCATTTGGAATAGGGGTGAAAAGTGGCTCAGGGAAAACTTGGTTTGTAATTTTGGCTTGCAAACATGGAATTTTTATAGGCAAGTCAATTCTTCCTCTAATACATGATTTTTGGCAGAATGTATCAGGACAAACAAGACCACAAGTTTCTGCAAGAGGATTTTTTTCTCTGATTATTGAAGCTGATGCTTTGTAATCACCTTTTAAGGCTAAAGCAATAAAATCGTGAGGAGAAACACCAAGTGGACAACCTTTGGAACATGGTGATACTTTGCATCCAATGCAACGGGTTAATTCTTTTTTTATATCATCATTTGTCATAATATTTCTCTTTTTATTTTATTTTTTTCTTTTAAATGAACCATCTGATTTCTTTTTGAATGATGTTTCTGTATAACTTGTTTTCTTTTTATCTTTGGACGCAAATTTTTTAGAAGCTTTGGGTGTGGGAGCGTCTTTTTTAGTTGTTGGGGTAGATTTCTTTTCTGTTTTTTTGAATTTTGGTTTTGCTATAATTACTTCTACACCATTTTCGATAAATGATGTTTCTTTATTGGCTTTTTTAAATTTTTTTTCAGTTTGTTCTTTGCTAAATTTAGTAGTTGGAACCTTTAGAGTTTTTGTTTTCTTTTCTACAGAAAAACCAAATTTGCCAATTTTACGGCCGAGTGTGTAGTAAAAACCATGAGCATAAGCAAGTAGGCCAGCTTTTTCTAAATCTAGTGCGCCTTTATCATCAATGTATTCTTCATCAACATTTACGGCTACAACTTCAGCTAAAAACATGTCATGTGTTCCAAAAGATCTTACTTCTAGAACTTTACATTCCATAGAAACAGGGCATTCTTTAACAAGTGGAGCTTTTAATTTGCTACTTGGTTCAGGAGTTAGCCCTGTTAGGGCAAATTTATCAAGATTGCGACCTGACTTTACTCCAACAGTATCTACAGCATTAGCCTGTTTCCAAGTTGGAACATTTATTACAAACTCTTTGTTTTTTGAAATTAGTTCATGAGTGTAACGACTTGGTCTTATGGATACATAAGTAATTACAGGGTCTGAGCAGATAATGCCTGTCCATGCAGCTGTCATTACATTTGGTTTTTCCATATCTCCTGATGAAATAAGAGCAGGAGGGAGTGGGGATAACATTGTTCCTGGTAGCCAAGTTTGTTTTGCCATGTTTTTAAGTCCTTTTAGTTGTTTATTTTGTTTACTACAATAGTGGAGACCATGCTGGGTCTGAACCGTCACCTGGTGTTAGTACTAAACGTTCATTTTGTCCGGTAACGTCAACAGAATACAATTGAATTGGAGCATTAGTTGTTGCGGTGCCTTTGTTTTGACGTTGGAACATTAATACTCTACCATTTGGTGACCAAGTTGGACCTTCTACAATAAAGCCAGAAGCTAAAGTTCTTTCGCCTGTTCCATCAGGATACATTACACCAATGTAGAAGCTGTTGCCTTCCATACGAGTGAATGCAATGTAGTCGCCACGTGGTGACCAAACAGGTGTTGCATAACGTGAGCCTTGACGGAAACTTATGCGCTCTACATTGGAGCCGTCTCTATTCATCACATAGAGTTGTTGGTTGCCTCCACGGTCTGAGTTGAATACTATCTTTTGGCCATCAGGTGAATAGCTTGGAGATGTGTCAATGTGTGGACCTGAAGTTAGTTTTTTAGATTGGCGAGTTGCTAAATCCATTTCATAGATGTCTGTTACACCATTTTTAGAAAAGCTTAGCAAGATACTAGAACTATCTGGTGAAAAACGAGGAGCAAATGTCATACCAGGGAAGTTTCCTAATAGTTCGGTTTTTTGGGTACGCAAATTATACATGTAAACTCTTGGTTTGTTGTTTACATATGATAGGTAGGCGATATATTGCATATCTGGTGAAAAACGTGGAGTTAATACCAAATTTGCACCACTTGTTAAAAATTGGTGGCCATCACCATCTTGATCCATTAGTGCTAGACGTTTTACACGTTTACTAGATGGGCCTGATTCTGAAATGTATGCAATTACGGTATTAAAGTAACCTTTATCACCAGTTAAGCGCTCATAAATTGCATCTGCCATAGAGTGCGCTAAGCGACGCCAGTTGTCTTTGTCTGATGTATATAATTCATACAACAATTCTTTTTGACTGATAATATCCCAAATTTTGAAACTTAATTTTAATTCTTTACCACTTTCTTCTTCTATTGCAGATTGTACTAGAACTTGAGCATTTAAGATTCTCCAATCGCCAAAAATAGGTTCATCAGAAAATGAGTTAAACTTTTGGATATAGCTGCGTTCTGAAATGATACGGAATAAACCACTGCGTTCAAGGTCTGCTAAAACAACATCTCTTACTTTGTTGGCATAAGAAAAGCCAAGAAAAGCACCAACTCCATTGTTATCTGAAATAATGTTTGGAAATGCTATTGGAATAGGGGCTTGATTGGCGCCTGAAATACTAACATTTAGTTGAGCGGATGCCGTTGATGTTGTGAAATATAAAATAGTTAAGACTAGTGATAATAACTTCCTCATTTTTGTACCTTTATTGCAATAATTGTGATTTTTTTGATTATATTTTAAGAGATTTGTTTTGTAAACTAGTAAATGGTATCTATAAACAAAAAGTAAAGGGGGCGAAAAAAGCTAAATGTTTAAGTGTTTGAAAAATATAAGTTATTAAAAAATAAAGATTTTTTTGTGTGGATTGTTTGAATTAAGTTAAAGTTTGACTTGACTTTTAGAATAAAAATTTATATGGTTTTGGTGTAATTGGGAATTATTTTGTTATACACTATATATATCATATTTTTATTGTTTAACCATATAAAAAAAAGTTGTTATGTTTACAATCGGCTTAATCATTTTCGGTACATGCGTTGTGAGCGGTGGTCTAGGTGCTGCTGCTATTGCATCAGATGATAAAAAGCATACTAGTCCTTATCAGGGCGAGGGATACAACCCTTGGACTGATGATCCTAACTACTAGTGGTGTTTTTTGTGGTTTGTTCTATTACGTTTTCAAGTGTGTGTAATGAAGATGGTTTTGGTTGTGAAATCAAGGCCATCTTTTAACAGATTATTCTTAAAGTAAATATATTTTGAGAATATTTATGTTTAACAATTAAAACTTTAAACAATGTTTTCTGTAATCATCTATTCGGTTATGGTTGGCGTTGGGATTGCATCTGGAATTAAAGACGGTACTCTGTTTGATAATTCAGGTGAATTCAATCCTTACACTGATGACAATATGCGTTAGTTAGCCAACATCTTTCTTGCTTGTAACATTCCTTCAGCTTTTGCTATGTGCTATGAAGTGGTCTTTCCCTTGGGAGAGACCACTTTTTTTGTTGTTTTTTATTTTTAGAGTTATAACATAGTTTTTGTGTTTAACTATTTGATAGAGAATTGAAATGTTTTCATTAAAAAGAAGTATTACGTTTTTATGTACGATAGGTTTTTTGAAAAATATGTTATTTATTTTGCCTGTCTTAATGCTCTATTATGGTTATAAAGGGGTGGGGATTGGTGATTTTTTCTTAATCCAAGGATTGTGCTCGATTTTGGTATTTTTTTTGGAGGTACCATCGGGGTATTTAGGTGATATTTTTTCTCGTAAAAAAGTGATAATTTTTGGTTTTATTGCTTGGATTATAGGATATTTGCTTTGGATATTTGGTAGCGGATTTTGGTTTATTTTAGCTGGTGAATTGATGTTTGGGGTTTCGATGTCTTTGATTTCTGGGACGTTGGAAGCATATATGTATGATTTATTGAAAAAACAAAAGAAAGAAAAGGATTTTCAAAAAAAATATGCTAAATATAGTATGATGCAAGATATTGGATTACTTTTTGCTACTATTGTTGGTGGGATAGTTTATAAAAGTGTTGGAGAAAATGCAACAGTTTGGCTTTGTGTTATATCTATGGTAATAGCAATTATATTGATGTTATTTATGCCAGATGTTGAAGAATATAGAAGAATAGTTAAAGGGGATAAGAATAAGTTTGGAGATATTTTAGAGATATCTTTTAATGCGATGAATAATTATGAGATTAGATGGATGATTTTGTTTTCTTCGGTTTATGGGATTTTGACATTGATTATAATGTGGGGGTTACAGGCGGTGATGATTAATCGTGATGTACCAGTTTATTTGTTTGGAATGATTTTTGCAATAAATTCTTTTGGTAGAGCTTGTTGGGGCGGGGTTAGTTATAAATTATTAGATAAGCTTGGGTTAGAAAAGATTATTAGCATTTTGGTGATTGTTATTAGTGTGGCGATAAGTAGTGCTGTATTGTCTATATATGTTCCGTTTAATATGGTATATGTATGTTTGGGATTGATGATTGTTGGTAGTGGTTCGGTGATACCGGCAAGAATTGTAACTGGGACGCTTATTAATCATAAAATAGAATCTGATGAAAGAGCTACGGTATTGTCTGTTAAACATATGGTTGAGAAGAGTTTTGCAGGGATGGGGATGATGTTTTTGAAGCCATTGTTTGATAATATTGGGGTGGGGGAGACATATATGTTATGTATGTTGTTTATTATTCCTATTGTGTATTGTGCTAATATTTTGAAAAAGATGTCTGTTGATGTGAGGGAATAATAAGTAAAATCAACGAGTAATAAAAAATGTGCAAAAATATAAAAAAAATACTTGCATTTATTTTTGATAGTGTATATGATGCCATTCGTTGAGATGAACGGGACTTAGCTCAGCCTGGTAGAGCGCTTGCTTTGGGAGCAAGATGTCGGAGGTTCGAATCCTCTAGTCCCGACCAAATAAAACCACCGAAAGGTGGTTTTTTTGTTATTAGGGCTTAGGATTTGAGCCTTTGAGAAAAGAGGTTTGCCTACAAGCGAAAGCGAGATGGAAATATCGCGGTAAGCTTAAAGCTGATGAGCGCTCGTGCGACGAAGTCAATCCTCTAGTTTCGACCAAATAAAACCACCGAAAGGTGGTTTTTTTGTTGTTTGGTGATGTTTTTGAGTGAATTTAATGTTTTTTAGTGTGCGTAGTATAGCATATTTTTGTTATTGAATCAACATATTTTTTTATATGATTTTAGAAAAATATACTCTTTTTTATATTGATTAGGAGGCAAAAATGTGGTAGGATATTAAAAATGTGTTAATTTTTCTTGTTTTGATTTTTTTATATCAAAAAAGGAGGAGAGATGAGAAGAAAACATACTGCACTTATAACTTCTGCTGGTGGACATGGTTTTATGGAGCTTTTGTTTGCAAAAACTTATAATATGAAAGAAGTGGTTGCTTGTAGCGAAAAAACGACAAAAGAAGAATTTGAGAAAGAAACAGAAGATATTTATAATCGTTTATCTCCATTTTTTCCTAATATGAAAAAGGCTTCATGGGACAAATCAAAGAAACTTCTAAAAGAGGGCGTTAGCTATCGTAAAAAAATATTAACTAAAAAAATTAGCGGGGCAATGTGGAAAACATTTGCTAAACATAAATTAAATCCTAAAAGAAGGAAGAATTTACCAAAATTTGAGGGAGTAGATGACAAAAGTTTTAAGGTTATGTTAATTCCTCAAAAGCTTTTTTCTGATGGTTTGTGCGGTGTTAGCGCTAAACAGCAGTCTGTTCCATTGGAAGCTTTTGGATTTTTTAAGTATGAAGATGATGTTTTTGCAATTTTAGGTCAACATTTTCATAAAGTTAATGATTTAGAGCATGTAGAAAATATTGCTAAAGAATTTTCAATGTATGTTCCTGGTAAAACTGAGCATGAGGAAGTTTTTGGTATTAGAGGTGTTAATCATGACCAATACTTAGGATTGTATGATAAAGTAGATATGGCTGTTGGTATTGCTGGTACTCATACTTGGTATATGCTTACTTGTTATCCTGATATTCCGCAAATTATTTTATATAATAAGAAAGGTGTAGAAAATTGGGATAAAATTGCCAAGGCTTATCAAAAAGAGGGAAGAGAAGTATATGCGCTAGGTTTTGATGAAAATACAGATTGGAAAAAGTTTTCATTAGAGCTAAAAGCTTTATATACTAAAGTTTCTAAAAAAGTTCAAAAAACTAAAAAAGCAGAAAAAACAAAGAAAGTACCTCAAGATATGAAAATTAGAAGAGCTGTTGCTTGTAGATAGTTTTTGTAAAAGCTTAATAAAAGAAGCGCTTGATTAAATGTTAAGCGCTTTTTTTGATTATTTTTATTGGAAAAGCTTTACTTGTAATATTTTTTGTGATATAATTGAGGGTATGTAAAGGGAGATATTGTTATGCCTATAGATGATAAATATATGACAAATATTACTGTTCGTAACGATAGTACGATAATGGTTGGTGGGACTAGTGCTTTTTATAGACCTAATGCAAAAGGTGATGGGGAAATAAGAATTGTAAAAGGCGATATTAGTTATAAAGATTTTGGTTTTGATAATATGACTGACCAAAAGCTTGAAGAATTAGTGCTTATTCATGAAAGACAGCATGAAATTGATATTGAAGAAAAAGGGGTTGGTAAAGAAAATATATCTTTAAATCAATGTTTCCAAAGAGGTTATCATATGGAAGTTGGTGCATTGATTGCTGAAAAATTAGAGATTAGGCGTCAATTTATGGAAGCCCAAACAGATGAAGAAAAAACAAAGTTTTTTGAAAAGTTTGGTAATGATGTTGATAATAAAGATTATGTAGAGGCTTTGAAAAGTGGAAAAATAAATCCTAATAGCGCTAATCCAAAAGATTTTATGAAAGAGATGGCTTTTATTAAGAATTCTTCTATAGAGTATAGATGCGATGCGAATGGTGGTGGATATAAGAAGGCTATTACTAATAATGCAATAGCTTATCTTATGACAAACGGTGATAATGTTAGGGATAATGATAGTGGTTTTGAAAAAGAAGTTAGGGCTATTTACCAAATTGGTGGATTTGATTTTAATAGCGTAGGTAATAATGATTTATATCCTATGAAAGATGAAGGTTTAGAATTTGCTGATAATTTGTTGGAAAGTGGAGCAGATGTAAATAAAGTTGCAAAATTTATGAATGAGGGAAAAGATGGATTTGCTATTTCTAACAAAGCATTTATAAAGGCTGAGGAACTTGATTTAACAGGACTATCAAAAGAACAAGCTGAAATTGTTTTGCAAACGGCTATTGTTGCGCAAGAAAAAGCAGAACTTATAGCTGAAAGTATTTGTTTTAGTGATACATCAAAAATGGATATGAGTTCATTTCTTGATGGAAATGAACAGGTAGCGATGTATATCGATATAAAAAGAGATATTTGGGCGAAAAATGGGACTTTATCTGAAACAGGTGATGAAGAAAAATTTAATAGGCTTATGGAACAAGCAAAAACTGTTGAGCTTGATACAAAAGGATGGCTTAAAGGGGTTCAAGATATTTTGAATATTGCAAAAGATCCTAGCAAAAAAGAAGAGTATGAAGCATTAAAAAGAAGGGTTAATGAAAATCAGGGAAAAGTTGTAAATATTGATGAATTTTATAATTCTGTTAGATTGCCTATGGGGGCGAAGTCTGTAGAAAATGTCTTAGAAGATATTAGAAAAAAAGAGGAAGAAAATAGAAAATTTTGGGAAGAATATTATGAAAAACATCCTGAAGAAAAGGATAAAAAGGAAAGAGTTTCAGAAGCTTATCAAAAGAAGATTATGAATTTACAATCTTCTATTTTGGCAGATGAATTAAAAAGAAAAAAAGAAGAAGAAAATAAAGTAGAGAGGTTAAGTAATTATAGCAAAATAGAAACATATCGTCCTCTTGGTGATGATATTGTGATAAAAGTTGAAACGCCTAAATTTGATAAGGCAGAGCTTAGAAAGATTACCAATAAAAATGGTGAAAGTGTTGAAGTGGCTATGATTGATGGTCAAAAACATGGAGCAGAAATTACACGTGATAGTGATGGTGATATTGTTGATTTTAAACTTTATGATCATGGAAAAGAAATTGATTTAAAAAATAGAGATGTTAATATTAAAACTGAAACAAAGAATGGAATGAGTTATACAGCTGTTGAGCTAGATGGAAAAGATTTTGGTGCTAAAATTGTGACAGATGAAAATGGTAGAATAAAAGCTGATTTCTATAATGAGGGTGGAGTTTTAATGGAAGGGGCGAATATCAGTAAAAACTATATTGAAGGTGAATTTGCAAGACAACAACTAAGAGATGAAATTAAAGAGCAAAGAGGTGAAATTATTGATAGTCCAATGATGCATTCCCAAGAAATGAGATTTGATATGCGATATAGTAAACGTGTTAAAACTGAAAAAGCAGAAAATGTGGAGACAAAACCTTTAGAGCCTGCAAAAGAAAGTAAATTTATTCCAGTTTGGCAAAAAGATGGATATGATAGAATTGTTAAGTAGGCCTTATAGGGCTGAGAGTTGTTGATGTTTAATTGGCATTGTTAGGTTATAATAAAATTTATAGATGAATTAAATTGAGGTGATTTATCTAGAGTGAGAGCGAGCTATTCTTAGCTCGTTTTTCTTAAATTTATAGGTATTTTTTTGTGCGATTTTTACAAGTGGAATAAGGGCTTTATTTTTTAATATATCTTTGAATTCTACAAAATTATTTTGGTTTTGTTTAGCGTGTTTTACAAGAATATTTACTGTATCTATAAAAGCTTTACTAATTAAGTTTCCTTGTTTGGTGCGCTCATCATCAATTATGTCTGAATAGCTTGAAAAAACATGCTCTATGCCATCAAAACATTTTTTATTTAATATTTCTAGTGGATATATGCTATTTACAGCAAATATTGTTTCATTAGATGTTGGGCGATGAATTGAAAAGTTCATTATAAATGGTTCTTTTTTAGGAGAATTTTCGTCTTTTGGTTTTCCAACGGTTTCTAAAAATTCATTATGTTCTTTTTTACGCTGTAAAATGTATTGTGTGTGTGGAATTTCTACACTTGTTACTTTTTTATCTGAAAGTGAAGCAAATTTAATCGTTGTTGTTTTGGTTAATCCAATTGGGCAGACTGGAGCGATATCAATATTGTGTACTTGACGAAATATATGTTCTTGTTCCTTTGGTTTATAGCCAAGAGATGTTAATTCTTCTTGCATTAAGCGTTCTAATTGAAAGGCTATAGTTGTTCCTTGGCAGTGATTTATAAAAACTATTTTATTTAAGCGTTTTGATATTTTCTTTAGAGAGGTGCGTTTGCCAAAACAATCTTTTAGACGTGGAGATAAAGTGGTGCGATATACTTCTCTTACATAGTTTGGAATGTAATCATCTTCTTCTGGATGATATTTTTTATATGAATTATTACTTGTATTATCTTGTTTGTAATGGCGAAGTAGGGCAATGCGATCTGCGACTGAATTGCGAGCATTTAGTTCATATTCAAAAGAATAGATGGGAATATCTTTATCTTCTAATATTTCTTCTATCATTTTGGCAAAACCATTTGCTTTTTTTGAATTATCAGCGTTTGAACCTGGGAGCGCTACAATTGCAACTTCATCAGGATCAACATTACGAGCATATCTCCAACCATGGGGTAGAAGTTTTGATTTTGGAACTCGTTGTCCTAAATATGCAAAAGTGTCATCTCTCATATTTGTCTCCATTTAATCATAATATCATATTTTTAAGTGATAGGCAAGGGTAATTATGGTATTTTAGATAAAATAAGGGCTCTATTTCGGTAGTCGTCAGCTATTATGTTCTTTTATTGGTATGTTTAAAATGCGAAGCTATTGTAGTATAAAAAATGTTTTAATGAAACTTTGACTTGTGATAGGAGTTTTTTTTATAATTTAATGAGCAAAAAAATATCGACACTCCCTTTGAAATAAAATTGTATCCCTTTCAAAACGAAAAAAATCGGCTTTAATGGGGATAAGTTTAAAATGGGTTTTGTGTTTTTTTAGAATTTTTGTATGATTTTAGATGAATTTTTGAGATTTTAACTAAATTAGAGGTAAAATTTATGAGTGAAGATTTAGAAAGCAATGTGGCGGTTGATTTAACAAAAGAAAATATTGCGCCCACAATGATTGTTGATGAAATGAGACGCTCTTATCTTGATTATGCAATGAGTGTTATTGTGTCTCGTGCTCTTCCTGATGTTAGAGATGGTTTGAAACCAGTTCATCGCCGTATTATTTATGCTGCATATGAAAATGGATATGATTTTAATAAACCTTTTAAGAAATCTGCCCGTATCGTGGGTGAGGTTATGGGTAAATATCACCCTCATGGTGACAGCTCTGTTTATGAAGCTATGGTTCGTATGGCTCAACCTTTCTCTATGAGATTGCCTCTTATTGATGGACAAGGTAACTTTGGTTCTATGGATGGTGACTCAGCGGCTGCGATGCGTTATACTGAGGCTAGACTTGCAAAAGTTGCTCATTCACTCATTGAAGATATTGAGTGTGATACTGTTGACTTTATGCCAAACTATGATGAGTCTTTAAAAGAACCAACAGTACTTCCTGCTAGATATCCAAACCTTTTGGTTAATGGTACAAACGGTATTGCCGTTGGTATGGCTACTAACATTGCTCCTCATAACTTGGGTGAAGTGTTAGATGCGTGTCGTGCATATGTTGATAATCCAGATATTTCTATTGAGGATTTGATTAAGATTGTTCCTGGACCAGATTTCCCAACAGGTGGCTTAATCTTAGGATATGGTGGTGCTAAAAATGCATATCTTACAGGTCGTGGTTCTGTAATGATGAGAGCAAAATGCACTATCGAAGAAATTAGAAAAGATAGAGAAGCAATTATTGTTCATGAAATTCCTTACCAAGTAAATAAGGCTATGCTTGTTCAAAAAATTGCTGAACTTGTTAAAGAAAAGAGAATTGAAGGTATTTCAGATATTAGAGATGAGTCTGACCGTCAAGGTGTTCGCGTGGTTATTGAAGTTAAACGTGAATTTCAGGCTGATGTGGTGTTAAACCAACTCTATA
>JAZRAL010000026.1:0-7898 GCA_045634545.1 Alphaproteobacteria bacterium
GCTTTAACGTTTTTGCCGCCTAGGACATCACTTGCTAATACTGAAACAATTGCACTATCAAGTCCACCAGATAATCCAAGTATTACTCTATCAAAACCATTTTTATCCAAATGTTCTTTGAATTTATGTTTCAAATCATTCCATAATTTTTCCATAACTTATCTCCCCTGATGAGCTTTAATCAAATCTTGCTGTAAATTAAATAAATTAGCATCTAATCCAACCCCGTAGATGTGAGGATTAGAAAGTCTTTTATGTGATGCATCTAGTTTATTTAGGTTTTCTTTTCCGTATTCTTGAATTTTAGATAAATCGCTTTCTGTAGTTTTAACAAACTCTCCTTTTTCCATTAAAGTCTCTAAAAGAATTTTAGCCTCAACACCTTTTTCAAAACATACTTTTGCACCATTTTGGCTACCAATAGTATATGATGTAATATTGTGTTTAAGTCTATTATCCTCAACAATATTATCATTTGCTTTGCAGATAATATCACCTTCAAATTTGCCATTTTTAACAATTCTAACAACATTTGTATCGCCAGGAATTGTTGTTTTCCCTTCAGCAATCTTTATTTTTGGTTCACCCATATAGCATTTAGTTTTGAAAACACCGCCAAGAGCAGGTGTATCATATGCAGTAACAAGTTTAGTGCCTGCAGCCATAATGTCATAAGGAGCTTTTTGTACAGCAATTAAATTTTCAATAGCATATTCATCTAAATCATTTGAAGCTACAAGTTTTGCATCTTCAAATAAAGACGTATCGCCACCTTTTAATTTTTCATCTTCAATAATTTTTTTAGCTTCTATTGCCCAGTATGCCAAATCTCCAGAGTCAATTCTCATTCCCATAAGTTTTATGCCAGTTTCTTTAGCCGCTCTGATTGCATTTTTTATGCCTTCTCTTGTATCATATGTATCAACTAATAAAATAGTATTTCCAACAGATGCTTTCATATAAGACTTAAATGCATCAAGTTCATTTTCATAACTCATGATAAAAGAGTGAGCCATAGTTCCACTAACAGGGATATTATAAAATCTACCTGCAGCAACATTAGAAGTACCAGTTGCCCCGCCAATGAAAGAAGCTCTTGTTGCACTAAATCCACCAAGTTCTTGTCCACGTCTAACGCCAAATTCAAGAAGAGGTCGCTTAATGCCATCAGCACTACTAGCCAAAGCCATGCGAGATGCTTTTGTTGCAATTAAACTTTGAGAGTTAAATATATTAAGAAGAGCCGCCTCAATCATATCAACTTGCCAAGTAGGTCCAGTAACACTATAAATAGGTTCATTTGGAAATACAATTTCACCTTCTTTAACAGTTTTAATTGTTAGTTGAAGTTTTTGGTTTTTTATAAAATCTAAGAAATTGTCGTTAAATTTTCTATTTCCATCAGTATTTTTTAAGGTTTTTAAGTATTCAATATCTTCATTGCTAAAACCCCAATTATTTAACCATTGAGCAAATTCATGAAGACCTGCAGCCATTAAATAACTCCCTCCAAAAGGACATTTTCTAAAAAATGCTTCTGAAGTTTTTACTTCATTTGCTTTACCATCTAAAAACCAAGCTTGAGCCATGGTTAGATGATATAAATCTGAAAATAAAGGTGTTCCAGTTGCAACTACATTTTCTCTAATATTATTCATCATTTCTTTTCTCCTAACTATCTTCTAACCAAATTGTGCTCTATCTTTTTTTGTAATAATTCTTTTCGAAAAAACTGTTGAGTAGTAATGCTCTTCAGCCTCCCATTCTCAATAAAAGGACGATAATTTGGGTTTTCCAAAATTTCAGTGATTTCTTGATTTAGTCCTTTGCATAAATCTTCAATTATAATTACATTAGCGCCTTTTTTTAGAAATCCATCCATAGCTTGCACTACGCAGACATCACTTAAAACACCGCATAAATATACATCTGTTTTTTGTTTATTGATATCAGCTAAAACTTGGTATGTATTTTCCTCATTCCAAATATTTGTTGTAGATTTGAAAATAGGCAAAACGTTTAGCGCCTTTTTAAAAGGAGCAGCTTGTTGCCAACCCCAACTTCCATAAACACAATGCTCTGGGTAGCTTTGAGCTTCAATCGTAGTCCCATATGTTTCTGCAAAATGAGTGTCATAACTATCAATAACAACATCAAATGTCTGCTTAAATAAATTATTTGCAAATTTTTGATGTCTTTCAATTAAATCAATGTCGCTGATTGTAAGTTTTCCTTCAGGATGTACAAAATCATTCTGAAAGTCAATTCTACATAAAATACGTTTATTCATCTTAAATTCCCTTCAGGCTTATCGGGTTAATTGTAGACTTGTCTTCTATAAGCCCTGCAGAAGACACAAGCCTTAACTAAAAAATTAAACAATACCTTTTTTCTTGTTAAAGTATTCATCAACTAAATTATGGTTTTCTTTTGCTATAAAGTTTTTCCAACGTTGATCACCAAACTTAATCATATCACGCACCATTGTTCCAGTAACAAAAGGAAAGTTAGGGTCCGTTCTATCTTCAAGTTCAATATTGTCAAAACATTCTCTAAACCAATGCGCATCATAGCTAGAGCCAGCATAATAAACATCAGGTTTAGGAAGCTCTGAAAAACTTTCTTTAATAAAATCTAGAACATATTCGCCCCATTCAGCAGGATTGTTAATATCAAACAAACCAACTATTTTTAAGCGTTCATACTCTGGTTTTGAGCGATAGATGTTTTGAATCATCTTTTTTCTAGTTGTATAGTTAAGAGGATTGCGTTGAGTACCTTGTTCTTGGATAGAACCTAAAACAATAGTAACTCTTTCACACTCTTTAAGCATTCTATCAACTAATTTTTGGTGTCCAATATGAAAAGGTTGAGCTCTCATAATGGTAAGACCATGAATGTATTTGAAATTAGACATTAAAAAAACTCCTTAATCTAGGAGCCACCAACAAAACTAAATAAATTACATCAAAAATGTTTTTATCAATTTCATCAAACTGGCTCGGTTTGTATTTAGTTCTATGCTCATAAGCCCTGCGAGCATCAAGAACAATTTTAGACTAACATCAAAAACAAAAAAGTCAATACAGAAAATAAATTTTTATGCAAAAATATGTGTTTAGTGAAAAATGCATATTTTTGTCTAAATTTTTATTGACAACCTTTTTTTATAATGGTATAAGACGGTGCATTCTATTTTTAATAAGAGGAGAAAAAATATGGAATGCAATTCTCAAAAAACAACTCAAGAAGCTATTCATGAATTTATGGATTTAACAGGTTGCAAGCAAGTGTTTTTATACGGAGGCTCTGCAATAGACCGATATATGGATCCAAACGCTGAAATCATGGATTATGATATTGCAATACGAGATACAAGGTCATACATTGAGGTTTTAGATAAACTAAAACAACTTGGTTTTGATGTGGGAGATACAAGAAAAACTCACAATTTTGCAACAGTAGCCAAACATAAAGAGTATGGCATTTTTGATATATCATGCATGAATATTGAAGATAATGGAATATATAACCTAGAAAAGTTCTACATTGAATTTTCAGCAAACTACCCATATGGCAAAGTTGTTGATGCGTACAATACAGTAAATTCCCTAAAAGAAGGCAAAATAGAAATAGCCAACAATCCAGATGAAGAAAAAGCATATGATTTATTGCGTAGATTTTCAGTTCTTGCTGGTAAATATGGTTTTTGCACAGAGCGTAATGGTAAAAATGAAAATACAATGGCTATAATTGAGCGACGCCTTAAAGAAACTCCAGTTGGTCCACAAAATAAAAAAGATAGAATTCGTTGTTTGTCTCGATTCTTAGGCGCAGCATTTAGACGCCAAAATCAAGCAAGATATTTAGCTCGTATGGGGCAAACAGGGCTTTTTGCATATGGATTTCCAGCAATAAATGATATTATGCGAAATGATAAATTTTTAATGAGCATAAGAAAAGACCCAGCCAAAGATAAAAAAGATTTAATAGAACGTATGTTATCATATACAACCAATAGAGATGAATTTATAGATGAAATCCAAATCTTAAAAGAACGTGATAAAGATAGAGAAGATCCAAAAGTTCTACAAAGAGTAAATGACTTTGATAATGAAAAAACTTCAATAAATAGATTGACAACACAAGTTATAAATCCTTTATTTATGTATATTCAAAATAAAAGGAGATAACTAGATGAAAATTACGATTCTTGGTTCGGGTTCAGCATTTGGCGTTCCTATGATATTTAATTCATGGGGAAAAGCAGATTTTAATAATCCTAAAAACATACGAACACGCGCATCATTATTTTTAGATATTGATGGCTACAATGTGTTAATTGATGCAGGTCCTGAGCTAAGAACACAAATTAATCAAAATAACATCAAAAATGTCGATTCGGTGTTTGTAACCCATGGGCATTATGATCATATTGGTGGTATTCCGGAACTTCCAAGAGCAACCAAAATTTTAGGTCATCCAATAAATATATTTGCATCCAAAGAAACATTAGAAGAGCTAAAAAATAGTTATGGATATTTGTTTAAAGAAAAAGCAGATGCAGAACCTAATAGTCGAAGCTTGATATGGAACGAAATTGAAGATTGTGGCACCTTTAATGTAGGCAACTTAAGTTTCACAACATTTCAAGTTCCTCACCATAAACTCCATCCGTCAGCATTTAGATACAAAAATTTTGCGTATGTTACCGATTGGGAATTTATTCCTCAAAATGCAATAGATAAATTAAAAAATTTAGAACTTCTAATAATTGAATGCAATAATGGTATAGAAGAAGAACAAAATGGTCATAGCAATTTAAACAAAATAAAAGAATTATTTGAAAAAATTACCCCAAAAAAGGTTATTTTAACTCACCTATCAGCTCGTGTAGATTATGATACCTTAAAAACATACCTGCCATCAAACTTTGAACTAGCTTATGATGGCATGACTGTAGAAATATAGATATTGCAATAAGGCATAAAATATGATATAATCTCCCTATATTTGGGAGATTTTTTATGAAATTAAGTGCAGATAAACTATATCAAGAATATGTCGAAGACGTCATTGCAAGGAATAATTTTGCAATAGATCTTGAAAATAGTTTGATTGATGAAAATCAAAACTTAACAATCAAAGACTTGATAGAAACGGCTAAATCACTAATTACAGAAAATAACAAGTATCGTAAATTAAAAGGCTCCCCAAAAAGTAGGAGCAATGTTATAAATAATGTTCAATGTTTTGAGAATATGTTAAAATTTAATTCATACAGTGTAATGTTTTGGGAAACAAAAGAATTTAATGAAATAAGACTTTTTAAGACAAAACAAATAGAACAAATAAATAATAAAGAAATATCTAAAGAAGAAAAAGTAAGAAGACTAAACGTATTAGATGACTTTGTAAAATTAAAGATAGAAAATCAATTTGAGCAATTATCTCCCCAAAAAAAAGAAGAATGTCTAAAAAAATATCTTGCAAAGTATGTGGCAATACAGCAAGTAAATAAAAAAATAAGACAAGACATACAAGAAATCTTAGAAACTCCCGTAGATACAACTATGGATAAAGGAAATTGTACCAAAGCAATAATAGCCTCTTTATTAAAATTAGAGAAAAAATATGATATTAATATATTTAAAAATATAAAAGATAAAAAGGATATAGAAAATATTCTTCATCCCAAACAACTAATAAAAACCCTAAAACCTTATGTTAAACAAAATACAAAAGGAATAATTGGCAATACTGAAGATATAAAAGTAGGCGATATATGTTTATTATCATGGAGCAATAATGATGTATCACATGCAATGATGTGTTACGAGTTTGATAAAGATGATAAGCCTCTATTACTCGGATTTTCATCCAACACAAGAAATTACCCAATAAGAGAAAATCAAACAGGTGTAATAATGGATATAAAAGCGCTTATTGAAGATACTTGTAAAGGAAAAAGTAAGCTAAAAAACAATAAAATATCTCTAATAACAAACGAACGATAACTCGTATTTACTCTAAATTAATTTTTTTTACATACCATCATTTTTATCACAAATTATATTAAAGAATTTACTAAATGAAACAACTTATATCTGATTTTAAAATATTTTATCAAAAAGCCTTAATAGAGGTAGAAGACAATGCCTTTTATATCAATAATATAAAAAGAAAATATGTTCACTCAATAAGAGTTTTAAATATAGGAAATAAAATAAGAAATAACACCAAGATTCTATCTAACAATAGCAACAACAAGTTAGAAACAATAGCCATAAAAGCACTCTTGTTTCATGATGTAGGGCGTTTTAACGAGGCTAAAATACGTTATCAGCAAGAAAAATTGCAAAAAAAACAAATAAAAGCCTCATCATTAAAAATAAATCATGGAAATTTAGGTGTAAAATTATTAAAAAATAATCCTAAATATAACGATATCCGTATTCTATTTGCTATAAAATATCACGGGCAAATGATAGAAAAAGCTATAAAATCAAAAGAGTATCAAACTGCTAAAACATTAAAATTAAAAAAAGAAATGCTAAATATTTTATACCTAGTAAGGGATGCAGATAAACTAGAAAATTTATATCGCATAAAAAAGTATCATAACTTAACAAAAGATGTGTTTTATAAGCAATTAAGCAAAGAAGCTAAAATTGCCCCACCAAGTCCCAAAGTAATAAAACAATTATTTGCTAAAAAAGTTGTAAAATTTTCAACCGTATATTCTTATGCAGATAGATTGATTATGGTTTTATCTTGGTTTTTTGATATAAATTATAAAGAAAGCTATCAAATAATAAAAGAAAACAACTATAAACAATATCTACTAGAAGAGCTAGATAAATATAACAATGATAAGGTTCTGCAATCAAAAATCAAAAAATTACTCCAAAGATACTAAAATAGGGCGGTTTCCCGCCCTAAATAGAATAATTGCCTAAAATTATTGAGCAAGAACAATCATCTCAACATCAACTTCAGGAGCACTCATTAATTCTTTATCAATTTCACCAGAAATTTGAACAAGCATATCAGGAGTTACAGTTAAACCGTTCCATTCATCATTATCAATTTCAACAACAATAATCCCTGTACCATCATTAAATTGATATTTCTCATTACCTAAACTTTTTTCAATTTTACCTTTTAATACAACAGGAGTATCATCATTCATTTTCAAAGCATCTTGAACAGTAGTTGTATTTACACCAGGACCTTCAAATCCACCGCCTAGTTTCTTAGCCATTGCGTTAGATACCATTCCAACACTTAAAGCTAAAACCAATAATGCTAACATTTTTTTCATCTCTATTCTCCTTAAATAAAATTACCCATATTTTACAATATAATTATTTTATATTGATTTTTTTATGTAAAATATTTTTTTTATTTTTCCAAAGTTTTATAAAATCATGTAAATGGTAAAAAAAATTATTTTCTTGCAGAATCTTTATTTTTACAACGACAGTTATTCTGTTTTTCAATAAAAACAATGTCCTCAATATTGTCATCATCATCTTCTTTATGCGAAAATAGATGTTTTGTTTTTTGAGCAGCATCTTCACCTAACTCTTTAGTTTTGTCCCATGCTTTATGAACACCTTCTTTAGTTTTATCCCAAATATCAGTCATCTTTATCTCCTTAAATAAAATTAAAAGCCTCTCGACAAAAGGAGAGGCTATAAAATTCTATCCTTTCATCGTTCAGTTACCTGCTAGGAAGAGCACTTACTTCATTGAAGAGTTGCTATCGCATTTTTTCATTCCTAATATGCGATTCTTGATGAACAAATAATATATTAATCTAAAATGGATTCTAACGCTAGTGAAATTTGATCAGGACAAGAGGTTTGACCGCCTCTACTTCCTCTACACTTAAT
>JAZRAL010000027.1:0-8966 GCA_045634545.1 Alphaproteobacteria bacterium
CTTGATAACTTAACGTATAAATAATTTGCTAAGAAGCAAACTTCAGTTTTTTTTATAACAGTAATTAGATGAATTGGTGGTAATAGCGAAGGTGTCCCACCCGATCCCATTCCGAACTCGGTCGTTAAACCCTTCAACGCCAATGGTACTTCGTCTTAAGGCGCGGGAGAGTAGGTAGCTGCCAGTTCTTCTAATTACTGTTATAAGAAATCCCTTTCTCCTCCTCCTTGAATGTCCTAAATTATTTAGGGCATTTTTTTTATATAAATAAAGAAAAAAGTATTATACAATGCGGATAAAATAAATTACAAATAATCAAAACATCTAAAATAAACAAGCTTTAGAGTAAAAATTAAAGCTAAAAATAGGTATATTCTCCCATTTTATCTTTACTTAAATCGCATTTATATAAAAAAAAATACTTAATAATTGCACCTAAAATTATCATCTAAAAACATAATATGTTATATACAAATACACCAAATAGTAAAAAAGAGAATAAAACAAAAAAAAAAGGTTGATATTATAAATATTTTTGATATAGTTATAAGTATATAAAATAACTAAGGGAGAATAACCGTGATTGAAACTAATAAAGAACTACAAGAAATTGAAAAAATATATCAAGATATTCGTTTAGTATGTGAAGATAGTTTGTATGATACAAAAAGTTATAATCATAAATCGACCAAAAGGATTGTTAATTTATCATTGTTTTTAGTAAATCAAGCTGAGATGGAAATAAAAAACAATAACAATACATCAAATCTTGGTATAAATAAAATTAAGGCGATTTTATCATCAATACATAAGATTTTACTTAAATTGGATTTTTTTAGCAATAAAGAAAAGGAGATAAACGATATTATAGAAAGTAATTCTATAAATATGGAAGATGTTTATCAGGGCATATAAATCTTATACATGTAAGGTAAAAATACATTAGATACATTGCAATTATTTTTGCAAATTCCATAATTTTTGGAATTCTCCTTTTTTATCGATTAATTGAGAAGGAGTGCCTTCTTCTATGATTTTACCTTTATCAATAACGATTATTCGATCCATATTTTTTAATGTTGAAAGCCTATGCGCTATTGCTATGACAGTTTTGTTTTTCATCAAATTATCAAGAGCATTTATAACATCATTTTCTGTTTTGTTATCAAGGGCAGAGGTTGCTTCATCTAAAATTAAAATAGGCGCATCTTTTAATATTGCTCTTGCTATTGCAATTCTTTGGCGTTGTCCTCCAGATAGTTTAACCCCACGTTCCCCTGTAATTGTATCATAACCATAAGGTGTTTCGGTAATAAAATTATCTGCTTTGGCAATTTTTGATGCGCCAATAATTTCATCAATAGTTGCATTTTGTTTACCATAAGATATATTTTTCTTGATAGGCCTGTGAAATAGTACATTATCTTGCGATATAATAGCGATATTCCTTTTTAAGCTACCAAGAGATACTTTGGATATATCTTTGCCATCTACTAAAATTTTACCACTATTTAAAGTATAATTTCCCTGCAAAAGAGACACTAAAGTACTTTTTCCTCCACCACTTTTACCAACAATTCCAACTTTTTCGTGAGGATTAATTGTTAAATTGAAATTTTCAAAAATATTTTTTTCTTCTTCATAGCCAAATGTTACATTTTTAAATTCTATCTTACTATTTTTTATTTTAAGTGTTTTTAGAGTAGTATTTTTTGCATCAATAGGAGCTTCAAAAACTTTAAGTGAATCAGAAAGTTTGGCAACATTGTTTCTAATTAGCGTAATATCAAGCATTAATCTAGAAAACATAGGAATAACATCATCAATAAGTAATAAAAGAGCAATAACAGCTTCTAAATTAATGTTATTTTTTCTCCAAAGATAAAGCGCAAAAATAACAGAAATAACCCTGAATATTGCTAGTAATATTTCTTGTATTGCGTGAATTAAGTTTATAGAAAATGCAGTTTTGTTTTCATATGCCTGCAAAATTTTTAACTCTCTGTCTAATCGTTTTTTTTCATTTTTTTCTTCACCAAACATTTTAATTAATAAAATGTTTGTAAGGCTATCTGCAACATATCCATTATATTTGGATGTTTTTTCTTCTGTTCTTTTATTAAGAGATGATGATTTTTTTGAAATAACAAAAGAAAATATTGCTGACAATATCCCTAACATTATTACAATTAACATAAAATATGCATCTTTGTTTCCAATAAAAATAAGAGGAATTATTATTAAAAACAGACAAGAGGTAATTCTCGCAAAGCTTAATTTAAGTCCCCACATATTATCGCCTAAAGCTCTTATTCTTTGAGCAATGACTCCTGCTTTTTGATCTTTTAAGTAAGATAAAGAATAATTACTTACATAATCAAATGCAAAAATACGGGCTCTCCAACTAAGCATAGAACGTGCTTTTTCTGATGTTGATTCTCTTAAATATCTAATTAGGTGAGTTAAACAAAAAACAAGTAATATTAATCCAACATAAGATAGAACTCTTGTGCTATTAAATTCATCTTTAGAAATAGAAGAAAAGTACCCAATCAATTTAGAAAAAATTACAATGTTTAATACTTTTGATAAACTCATTAAAAAAGAATAAATAATATCATAAACTAAAACCCATCTAAACCCTTTAGAGCAATCCCAATAGAACTTAAGAGGTGATTTTGTATTAGCATTTTTTAATTCTTCATACTTTATATTAAACATTTTTACCTCCTTTCTTTTTCAATTCTACTTGCCATAGCTTAAAGAATTTTCCTTCTAATTTTAATAGTTCATCAAAATTACCCTCTTCAACAATTTTACCTTTGTCAAGAACGATAATCCTATCCATATTTTTTAAGGTTGAAAGACGATGTGCAATAGCAATGACAGTTTGATTATTAATAATATTTTCTATTGCTTTGTTGATTAACTTTTCTGATTGACTATCAAGCGATGATGTAGCTTCATCTAAAATCAAAATAGGAGCATCTTTAAGTATTGCTCTAGCAATTGCTAAACGCTGTCTTTCACCGCCAGATAGTTTACACCCTCTATCACCAGCAAAGCTTTCATAGCCTCCTTCTTTTTGCATAATAAATTCATCTGCATATGCTTTTTTAGAAGCATTACGAACTTTTTTAATATCATTTATATTTGTACCAAAAACAATGTTTTGATAAATATTTCGATTAAACATAACCGTGTCTTGAGGTATTAGACTAATATTTTGATGAAGGCTTTCTTGAGTTACATCACAAATATTTTTGCCATCAATTAAAATTTCACCACTATCAAGTTCAAAAGCTCTTTGTAGTAAATTAATTAGCGTTGTTTTACCACTACCAGATGCTCCAACAATTCCAATTTTTTCTTTTGGTTTAATTGTTAAATTAAAGTTATCAAACGCAGGTTTTTTCTTATTCTTATAAGTAAATGAAATATTTTTAAATTCTATTTTTCCTTTTGCTTTTTTTAATGTTATAGCATCTTTTTTATCAACTATTTCATGAGGATTACTAAATACTTCTAAACCTTTTTCTACCTCAAACATTTCTTTTACAAATCTTTGAATTCCTTCAAACATCATCCCAAACCAATTAAGTCCGTATATTATTGTCATAAATACGAAAGTAACATCAGCTGTTGTTATCTTGTTAATTTTCCAATAATAAACAGCAAGTAAAAGTAAAATAAATGAAGCAAATGAAGTTGCTACTCCAACTGCTGAAAATTGCATAAAAAATACTTTTAAAGACTTAACAGCTAAATCAAACTCTTGCTTGAGAAGTGGCATAAAAGATTTTTTTTCATACTCTTTATTATCAAATTCTTTTACAATATTTATATTATTTACAGTATCTAAAATTCTACCATTAACAAGTGCAGATGCTTTAGATTTTAATGAACCTACTTTTTTTAAATTTTTAGTAAATATTTTTCCAGGTAAAACTACCAAAATACATAAGACAAAATAGCTTCCTCCTATAACGGGCGAAACCATCATAAGCAATACAACCTTTATAATAATATCAACAAAAGCTCTGATATCCCACATAAAATTATCAAGCATATCAGGTAATTTTTTTACTTGATTTTTATAGGTTATAAGCATACCCGATTGTTTGTCTGTAATATATTCAAAGCTGTGTCCTAAAAGATAAGAAAATAATTCTTTTTCCATCAACATTTTGCATGAAATAATAAACTTTTTTTTGAAAAAGTATCTTGAATAATTAGTAAAAACAATAAACCCCAAAGAGGAACCTATTAAAAGATAGACATACTTAAATGCTTCATTATAACTGTTTTCATCATTATCTTTTAATACTCCAATAATATTTGCAAAAAATCGGATATTTAGATTTTCAAACAAAATACCTAGTATTGTTAGTATTAATGCGATAAATATTTGTAGCTTAAATTTACTGAGATAAAGCTTTAATAGGTTTCTAAATTTTTTAGGAAATGGTTTCATGATTTTCTCCACATAATACCCTAAAATATACAGCTAAATAGTTTATTTTAAATTAAGATTCTTGACTTTTGAATAAATTGAAGTAAAACAAAAATACAAACATATTATTAATATTAAATCTGTGTTATGAAAAAGATTTTACTTTTCAATTATTTTATCTCGAAGTGTGTTCAAAAAGAACAGGAACTTCTTGGTGTTAGTGATTTCAAGACAGCTCTTCTTGCGACCGTCTTGTCTTACTCTGGAATGGTGCGCCGTTATTCAACGGGATGTACATTGGAGCATATCTGTCTTTGTTACAGATACTATCTTGAAGAGTTGTTGCTCTGTGTGTGTGTAAATGCAACTAAAAATGGCGAAAACCTCTTCCATGCTTTTGATTTTCATAAAGCAATTGATTCACGAGGTGGCAAGTACAGTGATTCTTACATCAAGGACAATGAACTTGATAGCTATCTTGAAAGCATTCTTCCAAATGCAAAAAATGCTAATGACATTGATTTTTCAGCATACAAAACTCTTTTAGATTTTTCAAAAGAGGAAGTGATAAAGAAATGTTATTACATAGAAAACCTTTGTACTATTAAGGTTAATTCTTTGTCCCTTCCTACACGTTGTGCTGAGACAGAGATTATCGACAGAGCTTGGGAGCGCATGATGAATGACAAAAATTCCAAAGATATGTGGAGTATTTATTCGCGCCATCTGCCTAATCACCAAACGCAGGCAATCGCTTACCTTGACAAGCCGGAAAATCGCAACATCTTGGAGTTTATTTGCTAAGTTATTATTCTACAACAAAAAAAGGTATCACATTTGTGATACCTTTTTTTGTGTTAATAGCGTTTTAAATGTCTTAAAACGGTTACTTCGCTTTTTTCAGTTTTTCTAAAAACTCATCATAAGAAATAGTTGCAATCTTGTCTCTTTTGGTTCCCATCAACGTGCCTCTATGGTGTATATTTTTCGCTGTATAGTGATAGTAAAAAGAAACCTCGCTGTACTCCTTTGGAGGATGAACTAGATTAGAAATTGTGCAGTGATAGATTTTGTTGCTTTTCTTTTTTCTAATATAAAAAGAAAGTTCATCTCCTTTAAAAACTCCAGGAGAGATAAACCAAGATTCTTCAGAATTTACAGCTTGTGCAACAGTTCCAGTGTCAAACAAGCAGTACTCAACATTATGATGTGACACTTCGCGCATTTTAACATCTGCATTTTTGATGCCCGAAAGAAATGAAGAGCGCACCTCATAAGCTTTAGTAAAAACATCGTTGTAAGGATAGTTAGAACAAAGTTTCTTGTGTGCAGTCTTAAAATCTTTACATTCACAATTTGAGTTTTTTAACTCCTTACCGCAGAATGGGCAAGAAGGTTCAAAAGGAATTATTGCAACATAGTTAAAGCCTTTAAGAAAAAGCTCTTCATTTGGGGAAAAATCAAACATCCCAATCTGTCTAAAATCAACTATAACATCCATAAATATATAAATTTAATTCAACAAAATAATTTATTTGGTAAAACACTTTATATGTTGAATTATTTTTAATGTCAAATAGTTTAGAACAATAAAAAAAAGCAGTCTTTCGACTGCTTTATCTAACTGGCGGGAGCGACGAGGCTCGAACTCGCGACCCCATGCGTGACAGGCATGTATTCTAACCAACTGAACTACGCCCCCATCAGAACAAAAACATATATACCCAACAAAAAATATAATTGCAAGTACTTTTTTTATTTTTTTTTATTTTTTTTCTTTTAATAATGCGATTTTTAATTTGTGCGGAATTTTAATTCCTCTAACCATCGGATTTTGCTTGATAAAGTTTTCCCAGTTCTCATTTGAATAATCAAGGTTTTTATCCCTATATTCTTTAATAATCCATATTCTTAAATCGCTTTTTAGAATAATACAGCCACCAAGAGTAAAGCTATCAAAACTATTTTCTTTAATTAAAGAAATAAGATTGAGTAAAACATCTGCTTCTGGAGTATAAGAATTATCACCAAGCTCTTTTACAATTCTCCCTAAAATATGAAATTTAACTTCATCATGCCAATTGATAAATTTAGCAAAATCAAAAGAATACGCAACATTATTCCAGTTATGGGTTTGGTTTTTAATTGTATCAATTACGACATCTTCTAAAAAGTTTTTAGAGCGTTGGAGGTTGAAAACCGCATCACATAAACGATTAACAGAAATCCCAACTTCTTTCTCTAGCATTGGCAAAAATTTGCGCATTTTTACTCTTAAAAAATCATCACATTCATTAGACTCGTCTTCAACCCAAGAAATATTTTTGTTATTTAAGTATTCTTTTAATTTATTTGGATGACACTTTAAAAGAGGGCGCAAAATTGTAATCCCACATTTTTCAGATACTTCAGCTATTGATGATAATCCAAATAAACCACTTCCTCTTTCTAAGCGCATAAGAAAAGTTTCAGCTTGGTCATACATATGATGAGCAATAGCAAGATATTTTACTTTATTTTCTTTACACCAATTGCATAAAAGATTATAGCGAGCAATTCTTGCTTGTTCTTCAATGCCTGTTTGAGGTTTATCACCTTCCCACGTTAAAATATGGTGCTTAATGCCAAATTGTTGCATGATTTTTTTTACATACAACGCTTCGTCTAACGAGCTAGTGCGAAGCCCGTGATCTACACTAAGAGCTGTAATATCAAAATTAGGATATGTTTCCTTTAGCATCAATACAAGCGCAAGAGAATCAGCACCACCAGATACTCCAACAGCAATTTTTGTATCTTTAATATTATTGTTTATAAAAAAGTCTTTAATTACTTGCACGCCAAAGCCTCAGCCTCTTTTTTTGCTCTTGTGGCAATATCATTATTAACTTTATCAAAAACTTTTGGTAAATTAATAAAAGCAGTACAAGCTTCTTCTTTTTTATCTAAAGCTTTCATTGACAATCCTAACTTTAATAAACAATCAGGGCCTTTTGCGCCATTTGGATATTTGCTGTATCCATCCTTAAATGCAACAGCTGCTTTTTTGAAGTCCTGTTGTTTATAATAAACTTCGCCTAACCAATATTGAGCATTTCCAGCCAATGCATCATTAGGGAAACTTGTTAGAATTTGAGTAAATTTCTCTTCTGCACTAGCATTTTTTTCATTTTTCAAATCATTTAAAGCTTGTTCGTATAATTCTTTGGCGCTAACTCCTTTGGGAGCTTCTTTAGATATAGGTTTATTAGGGGTGGACATCGGTGTAACTACACCTTGTTTTTTAAATTGTTCAAAGCGCAAATCAATATCTTTATCAAAAGTTTCTAATTTCTTTTCAATTTGGCTTAATCTGTATTCAATATTTTCAACTTTACCATTTATATTGCGCATAAATTCATCATATTCACCTAAGCGAACCTGAATATTAGATACAGAAGCATCAGGAGCTGTAGCATCTGTTTTATCACGATATAATTGACGTTGAACCATGACTAAATCTTCTTTTAATTTATTAATATCTTCTCTAAGATATAAGTCCTCAGCTTTTGCTGAAGATACAAAAGACAACATTAATCCAATATATAGCAAATGATATTTTTTCATATCTACCCTCAAAATAAAACCAAACTAAGATAAACTATAAGCGATATATTTTATAACTCAACAAAAAAACGTATTCTTTCGAATACGTTTTTTCTAAAAGCATTACAATTTAGAATTATTTGCTTAATTCTACAACTGTTACACCGCGACGGCTCTTTGCATATGCTTCTTCTGTATCACCAGGGAATGCATATTCTTTACCATAAGAAACTGTAGAAAGTCTCTTTTCGCAAACACCTTGAGATACTAAGTATTGTTTAACAGCTTCAGCACGGCGTTCACCTAAAGCTAAGTTGTATTCTGCAGTACCTCTTTTATCGCAGTAACCGTTAACAACAGCGTTTACTTTTGGATTTTTCTTCAACCATGCAGCTTGTGAATCAAGAGCAGCAACAGCTTCTGCATTTAAAGAAGAGCTATCAAAAGCAAAGTAAACAGTGTTTGTTGTTTCATTTTGGAATTCTCTTGCGAGTTTTGATGCGCAATCGCTACCACCAAACCAGCTACTTGTAGTAGAACAGCCTGATAACAAAACAACTGCACAAAGTAAACTTAAAAGTTTTTTCATTTATTTTCTCCATATGGTTAAAAACTTGGTTGTTTATCGAGTAACTCTATAATCAACTAGACAAAGCTAATTTAAGAAACAAAAGTAAATATTTCAATAACAAACTATACTATTTGTGTATAAACTTTTTATTTAAATTAAAAAAAATTAAAACTTTAGTTTTTTTATTCCATAATTTTCTAAAACATTTTCTCGTTGAGTCGGAATATCAAAGTTTGGTTTTATATTTAGTTGAGGGGCGATTCTTTTTATAATGTTCCCTCCTGTTGGACAAGCATTCCATCCTGATGTAACAAAACCAAAGGTTTCTTTTATTGGTTTAGGGTCATCTATAATAAC
>JAZRAL010000028.1:0-3062 GCA_045634545.1 Alphaproteobacteria bacterium
CATAAAGAAAAAATAGAAAATTATGAATGTTATGAATTAGAAGAATTAGGCTCTACAAATGATGAAATAAAAAGCATCAAAGATGCTAGTATTCCAACAATAATTACAGCCTTAAAGCAAACCAAAGGGCGTGGAAGAAGAGGTCGCAGTTGGGAGCAAGTACTAGGCAATCTATATTTTAGCTACAATATAGAGTTATCTCCCAAAGATTTAAGTAAACTTGTTTGCATAGTAGGTTTGAGTTTAGCTAAAACAATAAAGCAACTATCACTAACTTTGGATGTAAAAATAAAATGGCCAAATGATGTAATGGTAAATAACAATAAAATTTCAGGAATATTAATAGAAAATATTAAAGACAATTATTGGTGTATAGGAATAGGTGTAAATATAGTGGCTTCCCCTAAGATTGAAAACACCCCATATCAAGCCACATCTCTAAAAGAAGAGGGGATAGTTCTTGACCGAATGGATTTTCTTCGTTACTATATGAAAAATTTTAGCAATTATTATAAAAACTACCTTGAGTTTGGTTTTGAAAATATAAAAAAAGAGTGGTTAGAATTTGCATTTAAATTACATGAAACAATAACTATTCAAAATGAAAAAACACTTAAAACAGGAATATTTACAAATCTTGATGATGAGGGATATTTAATATTAAAAACAAATAATAAAGAAGAAAAAATAATAGCAGGTGATTTATTTATATAAAAGGAAAGACAATGAGCGATTTTAAGAAAAAGGGAATATATTTTATACCATTAGGTGGAGCAGATGAAATAGGTATGAATATGTTTGCCTATTGTGTAAATGGCAAAATAATTGTTGTTGATGCAGGCTTTGGCTTTTTAAATGATGACTATCCAGGAATGGATATGTGCTATGCATCTCCAGAATTTTTAGAAAATTATAAAGATGATATTTTAGGTCTTTTTATCACTCATGGACATGAAGACCATCTTGGTGCAATAGCTCAAATATGGCCTTCACTCCAATGCCCTGTTTATGGTACAGATTTCTCGCTAGGACTAGTAAAAGAAAGACTTAGTGAATATAAAATGGAAGAAATTGTTCCACTTATTTCTGTAAATAGAATAAAAAAGATAACGCTAGAAGAATTTGAGATAGAGTTTATTCCAATATCTCACTCAATACCAGAAACATCTGCATTATTTATTAAAACATCTTATGGTAATATAATGCATGCCACAGATTGGCGTTTTGATGATAATAAATTATCAATGACCAAAACAAATAAAAGAGCACTAAAACGCGCAGCAACAGAAGGGATAGACATTTTTGTATGTGATTCAACAAATGTTTTGGTAGATAAAAAACAACCAAGCGAGATAGATATAAGAGAAAACCTCTTAAAAATTATTCCAGATATCGAAGGAGGGATAATTGCAACCTGCTTTGCCTCCAATATAATGCGCCTAGAAAGTCTTATTTTAGCAGCAAGAGCCTCTAAAAGAACACCAGTTTTAGTAGGTCGTAGCCTAATAACCAATGTTAAAAATGCTAAAAATTGCGGATATTTAACAGAATACACAGATATTCATACAATAGATGAGGTAGATGGGCTAACATCAGATAAAGCTCTTTATATTTGCACAGGGTCTCAAGCAAACTATCGTAGTGCCTTAACAACTATCGCAAATGATGAGAGTAAATACATCAAATTAGGTTCTGATGATAATGTTATTTTCTCTTCCAAAATAATTCCCGGAAACGAAGATAAAATAGAAAAAATGCAAGAAAAAATGATAGAAAAAGGGGTTAATGTCATAACATCTGAAGACTATCAAGTACATACCACTGGCCATGCTAACAAAAAAGACCTAAAAGCTATGTATGAGCTCTTAAAACCAAGAGTAGTTTTACCAGTACATGGTGATAAACGCCAAATAAGGGAACATAAGCGTTTTGCTTTAAGCTCTGGTATAGATGAAGTATTTTCTGCTCAAAATGGTGATATTTGCCTCTATAACAATGGTAAAATAGAAAAAATAGAAGAATTTACCGCCGAAATTATGGGAGTAGATAGAAGACGAAATGTCCCTCTAACATCAGAACTCATAAAAAATCGCCGTCGTATAATGTATAATTGTTCTGTATTTATAAGTGCGGTAATTTCAAAAGACTATGAGCTAAAATCAATAGAAATAACTTCAATAGATATTCTAGAAGAAAACGAGTGGTATATCTTAAAAGAAGAAATCTTAAAAGAGGTAACTCCGTTAATTATGAAAAAATTAAAAGAAGAACCTCATAAAAACTCTATCACAGATTTTATTCGTGGGCAAATTCGTAAAAGAATATTAAATAGAACAGATATTAAACCAGTAACGTTTTTACATGTTCATTGGGAAGATGATGAAAAAATTAATACAATAGGAGAAGAAAATGACTAATATAATACCTCAAAAATTAAAAAAAGGCGACAAAGTGATGATTGTTGCTCCAGCTCGTGGGCTAAAGTTAATCGGGCAAGACGTAAGAAAAATAGCACTCGAGCGTCTAAATTCATTAGGGTTAGAGGTTGTTTTTGCTCCAAATACAACAGATGAAAATTGGGATTATATGGGTTCAACTTCTGTAGAAAAAAGAGTAGCGGATATTCACTATGCTTTCCAAGATAAATCCGTTAAAGCAATTTTTACCGTAATAGGTGGCTTTAATTCCAATCAAATGCTAAAATACCTTGACTATGATTTAATTAAACAAAATCCTAAAATTTTCTGTGGTTTTTCTGATATAACCGCAATTTCTAATGCTATAAAAGAAAAAACAGGTCTTGTTACCTACTATGGACCACATTTTAGCACATTAGGGATGAAATTAGGTTGCGACTATACTTTTGAGCATATGATAAAAATGCTACTAGAAGATGGTATAGATGATATAGAGCCAGCCCCAATTTGGAGTGATGATTTATGGTTTTTAGACCAAGATAAACGTGATTTTGAGGCAAATGAAGGTTATTGGATAATAAACGAAGGTAACGCCGAAGGTATAATTGAAGGAGGTAACCTTTGTACATATAATCTGTTATTAGG
>JAZRAL010000029.1:0-16585 GCA_045634545.1 Alphaproteobacteria bacterium
CTTATGACGACAGCTAATTGGGGATATGGTGATATTGCTTATAAATTAGTTATGCATGGGGCTGATCCTTTATTAAAAGATATGACAGGTAAAGATGCTTTTGAGTATGCTCGAAATGATGAAGTTTTGGGAAAAATTAAATACGCGTATGTGAAAATAAAAACTGAAAATAAAGATAATGATGAAGATAAGTTGGCTATAATGCAACACATGAATTTCCTTTTAGGCTCCAGGAGGTAACTAAATTATTTTTTAGATAAAATTTAGTTTCGCAATAATTTACAATTTCTTCTCCCATAAAGTTTCCGATTGGAATTGCATTTCCTCCATATGTAAATGGATAAAACTCTTCGTCTTCAGTTAAATAATCATTATTATTTGGGAAGTAATCGGGATCTGGTAAGAGGGAAGTGTTTACGTTTACATAAGTTATTATCATATCACCATTTGAGAGGCGTTTGGTGGTACTTGGATTGCCATATTGGTTTATGATTTCAAAGTATGATTTATTTATGTCTTGATTTAGTTTGGCAATGTATTTTTGCTCTGTTGCGCAAGAACATAATGTAATGCAAAGAATTAATAATCTAAGAGCTTGTTTTAACATATATCCTCCTTGTTTGTTTTATGGATATAATGTTAATTATTGTTTTTTCAATAGACTATTTTTTTAGCTCTTTATCTCGATGGACATAAAATGACATCATTATCCCAAAGCTTGCCATAACAGAAATGATTACTGTTCCGCCATAGCTAATTAGTGGTAATGGCACTCCAACAACGGGTAATAAGCCGATTACCATGGCTATATTTATAAATACATATAAGAAGTAGTTTGTATTTAAACCTAGTATTACCATTTTACCAAAATAGTTAGCTGGATGTATGCGGAATGCAAACCAGTAGCCATAGCTGATTAGTATTAGGTTTAAGATGATGATTAAAACACCGCCAAGCATACCAAATTCTTCAGAAAACATGGTGAAAATGAAGTCTGTATGTTTTTCGGGCAAGAAGTTTAAGTGGCTTTGTGTGCCTGATAAAAATCCTTTTCCAGTTAATCCGCCTGAACCTAGAGCAATTTTGGCTTGTATGATGTGATAGCCTGCACCTTGAGGGTCTCTTTCGGGATTTAAGAATGTTAAGATGCGGTTTTGTTGGTAAGTGTGTAATTTGTGCCATAATATTGGTGCAAGTAGAGCAACTGCTCCTACGCATGAAGCAAATTTATACCACTCAACGCCTGCAAGGTAAAATAGTGCAACGGCGGTAAATAGTATCATTAATGATGTCCCAAGGTCTGGTTGCATAATGATTAGCCCAACAGGCACTATAACCATTATTGCAGGTTTTATGATGCCTTTTATGGTTTTGATTGTAGAGAGTGGAGTTTGGCTAAAGTAGCGCGCTAGTTCTAGAACTATGGCTATTTTCATAAGCTCAGATGGTTGGAGTTTGAAAAATCCTAAGTTTATCCAACGTTGTGCGCCCATACCGGTATGACCTGCTATTTCTACAATGAATAATAGTATTAGGGTAAAAATGTAAAAAGGGGTAGAGATTTTGAAATAAAACTCAGGTTTTATTAATGATGCGATTAACATTATGCTTAACCCCATGCCAAAGCGTATTGCTTGATTTAATGCCCATGGTTTTAGATTTCCTCCGGCAGCAGAATATAGAATTAGGCAACCAATAAAAGCAAGCAAGCAAAGTATAGCTATGAATACAAAATTAAGGTTTAAAAAACGCTCTTTTAGGGTTAGGTCTTGGTTTTGATTTAAGATTATAGCCATTTTATTTTACCTTATATCTAGTTTGATTGCTTCTTCTAGAATTTTTGATGCAATTGGTGCGGCAACAGCCGAGCCTGACCTTCCATGCTCAACAATTACGGCAACAGCGTATTTAGGAGAATTGTGTGGCGCATAAGCCATAAACCATGCATGGTTACGGTATTTCCATGGGAGGTCTTCATCTTTGATTATACCTTTTTGTCTTTCGCTTAAAGATATGCGACGAACTTGAGTTGTTCCGGTTTTGCCACCAATTTTTAGGTCTTTAGTTTTGGGTCTTGCGCCAACAGCTGTTCCTCCTAGACCATTTACAACCTCAAACATTCCTTGTTTTACTATATCTATTGATGATTGTTTGATGTTTAGTTTTGAAAAAGTTGGTTTGGTTTCTTGTTTTATAAAGGTTGGTTCAACTTCATAACCACCATTTACAACTCTTGATAGCATTGTTGCTAGTTGAAGTGGGGTGACAAGAACATATCCTTGACCAATGCCGGCAATAACGGTTTCTCCTTGTTGCCATGGTGATTTTAGCTTGGAGAGTTTCCATTGTTTATCTGGAATTACACCTTCTTTTTGATTTTCTAATCCGAGTTCATAGGTCTTGCCAAGTCCAAGTCTTCTGCTCATTTGGGCAATTTTTTCGATACCTAATTTTAGGGCTGTTTCATAAAAGAATATATCACAAGAGTTTTTGATTGCCTCAATAACGTTTTGTTTGCCATGTCCAGAATGTCGCCAACAGTGGAATAGGTGATTACCTAATTTCATTTTGCCTGAACAGTAAGAGGTGGTTGATGTATCAATTATGCCTTCTTCAAGAGCGGCAAGGGCTACGGCAATTTTAAATGTTGAACCAGGAGAGTATTGTCCGGAGATGGCTTTGTTGGTTAGAGGTGTCTTTTCATCATATAAAAGATTATTCCAATTTTTTACAGAAATACCATCTACAAATAAATTGGGGTCATAAGCTGGAACAGAAACAAAGGCTAAAATTTCGCCAGTATGCACATCCATAACAACGGCAGCACCTGCTTCTTTTTTGAAAGCATCATAAGCAATTTTTTGCAAACGTATGTCTATGGTTAGGTCTAAATCGTTTCCTTTGAGACCTTCCTTTTTTTCTAGCTCTTGCATGATACGGCCATAAGCATTTACTTCATATGAGAGTGAGCCTTCTGTTCCTCTAAGTTCGAGGTCATAAGTTTTTTCAAAACCAGATTTACCAATCTTAAAGCCTGGGACTTGGAGTAGTGGTGCATCAGAGTTTTCTAAATCTATAGTTGATACTGAACCAACATAACCAAGTGGGTGGGCAGTGTACTCTTTGTAAGGGTAAAATCTTGTTAGGCCTTCGTCGATAAATAGTCCTGGGTATTGGTTATTGTTTAGCATTAAGGTTGCAACTTCATCCCAAGTTAGATTGTCTTTTATTTTCACAGGAACGAAACGACGACTACGAGAAATATCTTTTTTGATACGTTCTATTTCGTTTGGGGTTAGGTTTAATACAGGACTTAGGTCTTTTAATAATTTATCTATATTTCTTACTTGCTCTTTGGTTATCATAGCTTGGAAATTTTGATTATTTAGCGCAAGTTCAACACCATTTCTATCGTTTATGCTACCACGTGGTGGTACTAGCAAACGAGTTGAGGTGCGGTTTGAGTCTGCAAGGAGTGAATATTTTTTACCTTGATAGATTTGTAAATAATATAATCGTCCAATTAGAATAAAAAGCAAAAAAATGTTTATTGAAAAGATTATTAGTGAACGTTGTAGGAGGGTTCTTAGCTTATTATTGGTTTTCATAGCGCTCCTCCAAATGGATGAAACGATTTTCTACAAAAAGATAAAATCTACCAATTAATGGATATAACATTACGGTTAAAACATATTCTAGTAACAAATGATTTAAGGGGATTAGTTTTAAGTGGAATGTGCTTACAATTATAGCCTTAAATAACAATGTTATTAACAACGCTAAAGAAAATAATAGCCAAGAATATAAGAATTTTTTGATGTTAAAGAATAAAAAGATTTTATCTGATATTATAAATAGCACTAAAAATGATAATAAGTTTATGCCAAGAGTTGATGATGAGAGAACATCTGCAAAAATGCCTAAAATAAAAGCAGAAAGTAGAGTAAATATGTCTCGTCTTAGGCTTAGCCAAAAGTAGATTCCTGTATAAAATGGAGCTAAGCGAAAGTGATTATAAAACTCATTTATGCGAGGAACATAAAAAAATATCTCCAAAAATAATATGCTTAAAATCGGAGTAATAAAAACAAGAAATGAGGCAGTAAAGTTTTTTATTCCAGTTTTCATTGAAGTTCCTCAAGAGTTTCTTTGTCTGGCATGATATCATATGCAATTATTTTTACTATTTCGATTTTTGATGGAGTAAATAATGGAACTGCAGTTATTTTATCTACATCTACTTTGGTTATTTTTGCAATTGGGATATCAGGTGGTAAACCTCCGCCAACGCCAGATGTTACAAGGATATCACCTTTATGAAGTTCGGCAAGTAGCGGGGTGAAAATTAATTGCAATTTTTGAGAATTTTGACCTAGTAAAATGCCTCGGTCACGACTTTTTTGTGAAATTACTGGTATTTTGGAGTTAATGTCTGTGATGAGATTTACTTTTGCATATGCACCACTTGTTAACTCTATTCTGCCAATTAAACCATTTTGATTTACAACAGCAAAGCCTGGTTTTATTTTATCTTTGTTTTTGCCTAAATAGATGATGAACGAGTTAGAAAAAGCATTACCATTTTCGGCAATTACTCTTGCGGTGTAACTTTTTGTTCGTGGTGTATCAAAATGATGAAGAAGTTTTTTTAAGGCTATGTTTTCATTTTTTAGCGCTCTTAAAGTATCTTTTAGCAAATAGAGTTCATCATTTTCTTTTTTTAGGCGCTTGTTTTCTTTATATACGTTTAGAAATTCTGAAGTTTTTTTGTAAAGATAGCTTATGCCATCTGAAGGAAGAGTAGCAACTCTTATTACTGGCGCGGTGGTGTAAAGAACTGTTTTTGAAAGACCTGAGATTATACCTAAGTCAATTTTGTGTACTAAAATCAAGAGCAGGGCTACAATAAACAGCCCTGCAAACATAAACCTCTTTAATATGCGCAAGACATAGTTCTGTTTTAGGAATAGAACTTTCTGGCGTTTCATTGTTTATATTTTCTCCCTTGGTTTAGTTGTCGTAGAGAACACCACGAAATTCTTCAAAGCTATCTAGTGCTTTACCTGTTCCTCTTACAACACAAGTAAGTGGATCTTCTGCAAGAGATACTGGAAGACCTGTTGCATTACGGATAACAGTATCAAGATTTGATAAAATTGAACCACCACCTGTCATCATGATACCTTTATCTACGATATCAGCAGCAAGTTCTGGAGCGGTGTTTTCAAGTGCTACTTTTACAGCTTCAACAATTGCCATTACTGGTTCTGCTAAGCTTTCTGCAATTTGACGTTCGGTGATTGAAATTTCTTTTGGTACGCCATTTACTAAATCGCGACCTTTAATTTCCATTGTTCGGCCATCGCCTTTGGCTGGAACGCAAGCTGAACCAATTTCTTTTTTGATTTTTTCAGCTGAGCTTTCACCAACTAGAAGATTTAAGTTACGGCGGATATATGAGATGATAGCGCTATCCATTTTGTCGCCACCAACACGAATTGAACGAGAGTAAACAATACCACCTAATGATAATACCGCAACTTCTGTTGTACCACCACCAATATCTACAACCATAGAACCTGTTGGGTCATTTACTGGAAGGCCGGCACCAATTGCGGCTGCCATTGGTTCATAAATTAACCATACACGTTTTGCACCAGCATTTACAGCTGATTCTTTTATGGCACGTTCTTCAACCTCTGTTGCACCACTTGGTACGCAAATGATAATGGTAGGGCTGATTAAACGACGACGATGATTTACTTCTTCAATAAAGTATTTAATCATAGCTTCGGCTGCTTCAAAATCTGCAATAACACCATCACGAAGTGGACGAATCGCACGAATGTCCCCTGGTGTTCTACCTAACATTTGTTTTGCCTTAGCACCTACTGCCCATACTTCTTTTTTGCCATTAAAATCTTTTACAGCTACAACTGATGGTTCGTTTAAGACAATGCCTTTGCCCTTAACGTGTACGAGTGTGTTGGCTGTACCTAAGTCAATTGCCATATCGGCAGAAAACATTCCTAATAAATTTTGAAAAAACATATTTTTCTTCCCTAACATTATTACAATTTAATCCTTTTTAATGCTAAAACACCTATTTTGCAAGTGTTTTATAATGCTTTTTTAATATCATCAACAAAAAATTTATCATTATCATAACATGCTTTTAGGCAAAAGTTTGGTTCAAAGCGGTTATTAAACCATGTGGTTTGACGTTTTGCATATTGGCGAGTATGTAATTTGGCTAGTTCGATGGCTTCATTTAGTAAGCATTTATTGTTGAGGTATAATTTTAGTTCTTGGACACCAAGTGCTCGCATGCAAGGGAGTTCATCTGGGAGGTTTTGGGCTACAAGTTTTTCAACCTCATTAATTGCTCCTTTTTCTATCATCATATCAAAACGTATGCGAGAACGAACATCTAATGCATCACGTGGTGGTTTTATGTATACTAGGCAAAACTCTTTTGGATCATAGATTTGCTTTAGTGGTAAAGAATGCCAGTAGGTTAAATTTTTTTCTGTATCATAATATATTTCAAGGGCTCGTTTGATGCGAGTAGTATCATTTGCAGATAAACGATTATAAGTTTCTATGTCTATATCTTTGAGGCGGTTATATAAACTTTCTAAACCCTCGTTTTTTAGCATGGCTTCTACTTTTTTTCGAATATCTTCGCTTGTTTCAGGGATAGGTGTTGTGCCTTTAGTTAGTGATTCAATGTATAGACCTGTTCCTCCAACAATGATTGGAGTTTTGTTTTTTGCTCTTGCGCTATTAATTTCTTTTTTGCATAAATCAACCCATTCAACTACATTTCCTCTGTATGATGCATCATATATTGAGTATAGTTTATGAGGCGCAACTTTTAAATCTTCGTTGCTTGGTGATGCGGCAAGAATTGGGATATCTTTATAAACCTGCATAGAATCGGCATTTATCACTACACCATCTAGTTCTTTTGCAAGGTCTAGCGCTAGCCCTGATTTTCCTGAAGCGGTTGGACCTGCTATGACAATTATTTTAGAGGTCTGCATGATGCCTCCTCTACAAGTGATTGACAAAGGTCTTCATAAGATATGCCAATATGTTTTGCTTGTTCTGGAACAAGTGATAGTTCGGTCATTCCAGGGTGGGTATTTATTTCTAAGAATACAACACCATCTGTTGGATTGTAGCGAAAATCGGAACGTGATATAGTTTTGCAACCTAGTTTGTTGTGTATGGTTTGGGCATAAGCTTTGCAAACTTCTTCTACATCATGAGGAATGTTTGCAGGCAAAATATGGGTTGCACCACCTTTGGTGTATTTGTGTTCATAATCATAAAAATCTTCGCTTGGCTTTATTTCGGTTACAACGTGAGCATGACCTTTATAGCACATAACTGTTAGTTCATGACCTTCGATATATTTTTCAATTAAGATTTCGGTGTTGATGTCTTTATATTTTACAAGTAGTTTTTCTTCTTGATTGTTTACGATAAATACACCAACAGATGAACCATCTGAAACAGGTTTTACTACATAGGGGTAGTCAATGGTTGTTCCGGATGAAATATATTCTTTGGCGGTTGTTCTTTGTGAGGTTGCAACACGTATGCCAGCATTTTTGGCGATTAGTTTGGTTATATATTTATTCATACCAATTGAGGAGGCAAGCATTCCTGAATGAGTGTAGGGGATTTGTAATAAATCAAAGAGAGCTGATATCGTGCCATCTTCTCCCCAGTTGCCATGTAGGGCATTAAAAACAACATCTGGTTTTTCGGTATCTAAAAATTTTAAGAGTTTTTGGGTGTCGGTTAAATCATGCTCTACAACGTTATAGCCTTTTTTTGAAAGAGCTTTTGATATGTTTTTTCCACTTACTAGGCTTACTTCTCGTTCTGATGAAAAACCACCCATTAATACCAATACTTTTTTAGTCATTTTTAACCTCTTTAGTTTTATAGTTGTTTTAATTATGATATTAATTTTAAATGATAAAAATTAAGAAAGGTTAAAATTTTGAGAAAATTTGGTATTTTATTGGCATTGGTTTTAAGTTTTTGGATAAATGAGGTAATGGCGTTTCAAATTAGTCAAAAGTTTATGGTTGAAGTGGGCGTTTTTGATGCAGCAGAAGTTGAACTAAATTATAATGAAAATAAGAATAATTATAATATTAGTACTATGGTAAAAACTGCTAATTTTTTTGGTAGTATTTATCCTTTTTTTGGAAGCTATGAGGCTTTGGGTGAGAATGTAAAAGATGGTGTTAAACCTATTGTTTATAAAAATAAAACAAAGTCTCGCAATCACGTACGTACTAAAACTATTTTTTATAATGATGATGGGGTTGCTTATAAAAGAATTTCTACAAAAGATGAAAGAAAAAATGAGGTAGCTATAGAAAATGTTCCAGTAACGGCTAATGCATCTGATTTGCAAACAGTTTTTGCTGAAATGTTTAAAAATGTTATAGAAAATCGTAATTGTACGTTAGATAGAGAAATTTATGATGGCAAAAAACATTATAGAATTGTTGCAAAAAATGAGGGAGTTGAGAATCGGTGGTTTGATTATTTAAAAACAAGCAATAACGCATATAAATGCTCTTTGTATATTGAGAATTTAAAAGAAAATAATGATAATATTTTATGGGATATTAGTGCAGAAACACCGATTAATTTGTGGTTTGGTATAAATAAAAAGGATAATTTGCCAAAAATTTTAGAAATAAAGATTGACTCTACACCTTTGGGTGCGGTACAAGTAACTCCAAGTAACTCCAAGAATTAAATAAGGATTTGAAAATGAAAAAAGCAGAACTTCTTTTGCCAGCGGGCTCTTTGGTTAAACTTAAAACAGCTCTTTTGTATGGGGCTGATGCAGTGTATGCCGGTACTCCTGATATGAGCCTTAGAACACAATCTAAATTCTCATTAGAAGAATTAGAAGAGGGAATTAGAATTGTTCATGAGGCTGGAAAGAAAATTTATCTTACCTTAAATCTTTATATTCATAATGAAGAGGGTAAAAAATTACCTCAGTTTGTTGAAACTTTAAGAAGATTAAAACCAGATGGTGTATTGATGGCAGACCCTGGTGTATTTTATTATTTAAAAGAACATGCGCCAGAATTAAATAGATTTGTTTCAACTCAAGCTAATATTTGCTCTTCTCAAACAGTTAAGTTTTGGCAAAGTATGGGTGCAAAACTTTGTGTTTTGGGTCGTGAAGTTACTTTTAGTGAAATGGAAGAAATAAGAAAAGAGTGTCCTGATGTTGAATTAGAGTGCTTTATGCATGGTGCTATGTGTATGTCTTATTCTGGTAGATGTTTAATCTCTAACTTTATGGCTGATAGAAGTGCAAATAGAGGTAAATGTGCGCATTGTTGTAGATGGCACTATAAACTCCATATTAAGATGAAAGACGGAAGTGTTAAAGAACTTGTGATTGATGATACAAATAAAGATAATTTTGAGTATCTTTTAGAAGAAGATTTTAGACCAGGTGAGCTCTATGAAGTAGTTGAAGATGAGCATGGTAGTTATTTATTAAACTCTAAAGATATGTGCATGATGCCAAGGCTAGATGATTTGCTCCGCATTGGTATGGATTCCCTTAAAGTTGAAGGTAGAAACAAGACTGAATATTATGCAGGTGTTGTTGCTAGAGTTTATAGAAAAGCAATAGATGATTATTATCAAAATCCGGAAACTTGGGATTATAAAAAATATATGAGCGAGATTATGACGCTTCAAAATCGTGGCTATTGCTTGGGATTTCATGATGGTAAATTAACAAATATTAGTCAAAATTATGAATATACAAGAACTCTTGGCGAATGGCTCTTTGCTGGTTCTATTGTTGAATGGGATGGCGATTGTGCTATTTTTGAACTTCGTAACTACGTGGCTAAGGGTGAAGAAATTGAGTTTTTAATCCCTGGTGGTCTTCAAAACATTAAAGTTAAGTTTGATAAATTTGAAGATGCTCTAACTGGCGAAATAACTGAAAAAGTTTCTGCAGGTCAGGGTAAAAAAATCCGTATTCGTCCAGAAGCTTGGGGTAGGGATATTAATGAAATTAAGAAGCTTCTTCCTTGTTATGTGGTGGCTCGCAAGTTTCAAGGCTTAAATGGTGAGAACAAAGAAATGTATGAGCATAAGCAGGTTGAGTGGGCAACTCTATGTGGTAAGTAGGGGGGGCTTTGTATAAGTACTGTCATGATTGTAAATTTTAAAACTTATGTACCTATTTTGTACACCGCGTTTTAAAATTTACTTCCAGCACAGCACTTTTCCAAACCCTTGGTAACGGCGTTAGAGATAACGCCGTTCTGTTTTAAATTTTTGGGGGCTTGATATAATACCTGTCATGATTGTTCAAAATCTCCCTTATGTACGCTTTTTTTAGTACACCGCGGTCGCTTTTGAACTTCCAGCACAGGCATTCTATCAAGCCATTGCAAAGCCTTCGGCTTTCGGTTTTAAATGGAGATTTGTATAAATACTGTCATGATTTTTTTAATTCGGAGATCCCTTGACGTTTTGCTGGTCGTAAAACGAGGGATGACGGGTAAGGTGAGTGTTGCGAGTGTAATTAATGGATGACGGGAGTTGTATGTTTTTTATTGAAAATGAGGTAAAATTATGATAAAATGGGCTATGTTTTTTAGAAAAACGAGGGCAAAATGAGTGAAAATATCTTAGAAAAGCAGTTATTTGAGATAATCAAAAATAAAGAAATGGCAGAGCATATCAAACTTGCCAAGATTGATATGTTAATTATACTTGGCGTTGATGTTAATGCTATGTATGGTGCGAAGTCACCTTTTAGGTTTGCAAAAGATAATAATTTAGAAAAAGTTGCCGAGCTTTTGGAAAATAATGGGGGAAAAAATATTTTTGCTGAAGAAACAGCCAAAGAACTTGGTAAAAAATTAATAGAAGTTTGTGCAAATGGAGAAAAAAAAGACGTTGAAGAATTAATAGATATGGGAGCTGATGTTAATCAAAAAGATGAGGAGGGAATGACAGCTTTAATGGGGGCTTCACGAAGTGGTCATAAAGAAGTTGTTGAGTTATTAATAGAAAAAGGAGCGGATGTTAATCAAAAAGATAATGGTGGTAGTACAGCTTTGATGGGAGCTTCTGGATATGGTCATAAGGATGTTGCTGAACTTTTGATAGAAAAAGGGGCTGAGGTTAATCAAAAAGATGAGGAGGGAATGACAGCTTTAATGGGGGCTTCACGAAGTGGTCATAAGGAAGTTGTGGAGTTATTAATTCAAAATGGGGCTGATGTAAATCAAAAAGATGAGGATGGGAAGACTGCTTTGATGCATGCTTCAGATAAAGGACAGAAGGAATTTGTAGAACTTTTAATTCAAAATGGGGCAGAGGTTAATGCTAAAGCTAATGGTGGTAGGACAGCTTTGATGGGAGCTTCAATATATGGTTATAAGGAAGTTGTTGAGTTATTAATTCAACAAGGGGTGGATATTAATCAAAAAGCTAATAATGGTATGACAGCTTTGATGGAAGCTTCATTTATGGGGCGTAAAGAAATTGTAGAACTTTTAATTCAAAAAGGGGCTGATGTTAATCAAAAAAATAATGAGGGTCAAAGTGCAATGATGTGTGCAGATAATGAGAAAATAAAAAAAGCAATAATTGAAGCTGTTAAGAAAAGAAATGTGAAGACTGGAGAGAATGTTGTTATTCAACTATTTAGAGATTAGAGGTTTTAATTCGGAGATCCCTTGACGTTTTGCTAAAGCAAAACGAGGGATGACAGAAAAAAGGCTGGCGCAAAACGAGGGATGATATAGGGGGAGCTACAAATATTATCATACGGATTTAAGATTGCATTATTGGACAATGTATTTGGCTTTTGTTTTTGTGATTAATATTTAAAGAAAATCCTTGAAATTTAAAATAAAATGGTGTAAAAGCCTTGCTTGAATGATAGGAATCGTTGATTCCTGTTGTGTTTGCATGCATGAAGGTGGTGCAAACGTTGGTTTTTATCCGCTTCGGGAGCCGAAGCATCAGAAAAATAGAAAGGAACTTAAAATGAGACACGGTGACGCACATAGACGTTTTAATATGCCAAAGAGCCAAAGAAGAGCTTTGTTTGCTAACTTAACAAATGCTTTATTAACTCACGAACAAATTACTATTACTTTGCCAAGAGCTAAAGAATTAAGAACTTTTGCTGATAGCATGATTACTTATGCTAAAAAAGGTGATTTAAATTCTCGTCGTTTGGCTTTGTCTTTCTTAAGAGATAAAGAAGTTGTTTCTAAGCTTTTTTCTGTTTTGGCTGAACGTTACAAAGAACGTAACGGTGGTTATACACGCGTTCTTAAAGCTGGTTTCCGTTATGGTGACTGCGCTCCAATGGCTATTATCGAACTCGTTGACAGAGATGTTAATGCTAAAGGTAAAAAAGACATTGAACGTGTTAAAGCTGAAAAAGCTGCAATGGAAGCTGCAGAAGCTGAAACAGCTGCATAATTTATTTATGCTACAATGCAAAGGAGTAGGTAAAAACCTGCTCCTTTTTTTGTGCTTTTTTAGAGATCCCTTGACGATTGCTAAAGCAATCTAGGGATGACGGGAGTTGTATGTTTTTTATTGAAAATAAGGGTGTTTTGTGATAAAATAGGCTATATTTAGGGAAAAATGAGGCAAAAATGAGCGAAGTAACGTTAGAAAGTCAATTGATTGAGATTATCAAAAATAAAGAAATGGCAGAACATATCAAGCTTGCAAAACTTGATATGCTAGTTAGGCTTGGGGTTGATGTTAATGCTATGTATGGGGCGAAGTCTCTCTTAAAGCTTGCAAATGAGATAAATAATCAAAAAGTTATAGAGTTTTTAGAAGAAAAAGGTGGAAAAGATATTTTTGATGAAAAAATTGCCAAAGAACTTGGTGAAAAATTAATAGAAGTTTGTGCAAATGGAGAAAAAAAAGACGTTGAAGAATTAATAGATATGGGAGCTGATGTTAATCAAAAAGATGAGGATGAATATGGGAGTGAGTGGACTGCTTTGATGAGAGCTTCATGTAGAGGTTATACGGAAATTGCAAAGTTATTAATAAAAGCAGGAGCGGATGTTAATGCTAAAACTAATGATGGTAGTACTGCTTTGATGGAGGCTTCACAAAGTGGTCATAAGGAAATTGTAGAGTTATTAATAGAAAAAGGAGCGGATATTAATGCTAAAGCTAATGATGGTAGTACAGCTTTGATGTGGGCTTCTCGTGATGGGTATACTGATGTTGCAGAGGTCTTAATTCAAAATGGGGCTGATGTTAATCAAAAGGATGATTATGGAAAGACAGCTTTGATGGAGGCTTCATTGAAGAGGCGTGCGAAGATTGTAGATTTATTAATTCAAAATGGGGCTGATGTTCATCAAAAAGATAACAATGGTCGGACAGCTTTGATGTTGGCTTCGAGACGAGGGGATAAAGAAGTCGCAGAAGTTTTAATTCAAAAAGGAGCGGATGTTAATCAAAAAAATAATGATGGTGAGACAGCTTTGATGGAGACTTCAAAAAGAGGTCATAAAGAAATTGTGGAATTATTAATTCAAAAAGGGGCTGATGTTAATCTGCAAGATAAATATGGTTGGATTGCTTTGATGGAGGCTTCACAAAGTGGTCATAAGGAAATTGTAGAGTTATTAATAGAAAAAGGAGCGGATGTTAATCAAAAAGATAATAACGGCCGGACGGCTTTGATAATTGCAAAGGATGATAAAACAAAAAAAGCAATAATTGAAGCTGTAAAGAAAAAACATGAGAAGACTGGAGAGAATGTGATTGTTCAAGGGTTTGAGCGAGAATAAAGGTTTTAATTTGTAGATCCCTTGACGATTGCTAAAGCAATCGAGTGATGACGGGTAAGGTGTGTGTTGCGGGCGCAATCGAGGGATGACAAAAAGGCTAAAGTAATCGAGGGGGATTAGAGAATAGGAGAGAAAATTATTTTTTTAGGTTACGGCGGTAGTTTGATACGTTTTTATTGTGCTCTGAAAGGCTTGTTGCAAAGCGGTGGCCACCTGTTAGACCATCTGCTACAAAATATAGAAATTTTGTTTCTTTAGGGGTTGCTACAGCATTTATGGCATCTATTCCTGGGCTACAAATTGGGGTTGGTGGTAGTCCGCTATATAAGTAAGTATTGTATGGGGAATCATAAGCCAAATCCTTTTTGTAGATTGGGCGATTTAAGTTCATTTTACCACCAGTTACGGCATAGATTATGGTTGGGTCTGTTTGTAAACGCATGCCAATTTTTAGGCGATTTATGAAGACTGATGCAACTACATCTCGCTCATTTGCAAGACCGGTTTCTTTTTCTACAATACTTGCAAGGATAAGCAAATCTTCTTTGGTTTTTATGGGGGAATTGGGGGAGATTTTTTGCATCGCCTCATTTAGGGCTTTTTCCATAGCAAGTTTGGCATTTTTTATAATATCATCTTTGGTGGTATCGGTGGTAAATTGATATGTTTCAGGTAGAATGTCGCCTTCTTTTAAGGTGGTGGTTATCTCTCCTTTTAGGTTGGGTTCGTTATTGATTATATCAATAATTTCACTTAAAGCTTTACCCTCGGGGATAGTGATAGTTCTTTTTATTACATCTCCTAAGGTTATCTTTTGCGCAATTGATGAGAATGATACTTGATTTTCAAAGCGATATTCACCAGCTTTTAGGTTTGAGGATAGTTTATTTATTCTTGAATATAGGATAAATAATCTTGCATCTTTGATGATGCCTTTTTTTTCTAATAAATAGGCAATTTGATTAAGTGATGAGCCTTTGGAAATATTTATTTCAATTGGGGTTGTAAGCGTTGATGTTTTTGTAAATTCTTTGTGTATGAAGTATAAAAAAGTGCCTCCTATTATTAAACCAATAAAAGCTAAAATAAGGAGGCACTTTAATATTTTCATTTTTTAACCTAGTAATTATCCATTATATTTTTTGAAAATTACAGAAGAGTTTGTTCCGCCAAAGCCAAATGAGTTTGACATAGCAGCTTTAATCTCTCTTTTCTTTGGTTTTAATGGAACCAAGTCGAAATCAGAAAGTTCTTCTGCAGGATTTTCTAAGTTTAATGTTGGTGGGCATGTTTGCTCGTTTAATGCCATAATTGTGTAAACGGCTTCAACAGCACCTGCGGCACCAAGTAAGTGACCTATTGCAGATTTTGTTGATGACATTGATACATTTTTAATGTTTTCATCACCAAATAAACGTTTTACAGCAAGAGCTTCACCAACGTCACCAGCTGGAGTTGATGTACCATGAGCATTGATATAACCAATGTCTGTTAATTCAACACCATGTTCTTTGGCGTGGTCTGTTGCCATTTTCATTGCACGATATGCGCCATCACCTGAAGGTGCTGTGATGTGATAAGCATCACCTGACATACCATATCCTACAACTTCGGCATAGATTTTGGCACCACGTTTTTTTGCATGTTCTAATTCTTCAAGTACTACTGCACCAGCGCCTTCACCCATAACGAAACCGCTACGGCCTTGGTCCCAAGGACGAGAAGCTTTTGAAGGTGTTTCATTGTATTCTGCAGTAATAGCTTTCATGCGAGCAAAACCTGATAAACCAAGAACGTTTACGGCAGATTCTGCACCACCTGCTACCATGAAATCAGCATCACCACGTGCAATCATAGCGGCTGCATCACCAATAGCATGAGTACCTGTTGAACATGCTGTTACGCATGCGTGGTTTGGACCTTTTAAGCCATGCTTAATAGATACATTACCAGAAATTAGGTTAATCAATACGGAAGGAATGAAGAATGGTGAAATCTTTTTCATACCAAATTCATTAAATGATATTGAATTTTCGTAAATTCCTTGAAGACCACCAATACCAGCGCCCATCATAACACCAGCACGATATTTTTCTTCTTCTGTTGCAGTTTCTACATTCCAGCCTGCATCTTTGATTGCATCATCAGCTGCTGCCATTCCAAACAAAATAAATTTATCATTTTTCTTTTGATCTTTTGGAGCAATAACTGTATCTGGATTGAAATTTGGTTCTTCTTCACCAAATGGAACTTGTCCTGCAATTGTTACTGGAATGTCTTTTAAATCTATTCCTTGAATTTGGCGAATACCAGATTTACCTTCAAGTAATGATTCCCAGTTATGTTTTACACCTCTTCCAAGTGGCGATACTACGCCCATACCTGTTACTACAACTCTTCTCATTAATAACCTCATTAACTATCGTCCGTAGTTTTTGACAACGGATAAAATTGATATGAAAAAACTCGCTTAAAACTTTTCAGCGAGTTCTAACTTAGATAATTCCAAAGACTTACGCAGCTTTTGAAAGATAGTCAATAGCATCTTTAACTGTAAGAATTTTTTCTGCTGCTTCATCAGGAATTTCGCAACCGAATTCTTCTTCGAATGCCATAACTAATTCTACAGTATCCAAGCTATCAGCACCCAAATCATCAATAAAGTTTGCATTTTCTGTTACTTTTGTTTCTTCAACACCTAAATGTTCAGCAACAATTTTCTT
>JAZRAL010000030.1:0-38927 GCA_045634545.1 Alphaproteobacteria bacterium
AAACAATAAAGCTCATCTATTGGTTATAAATTTAATATATTGGCTGATTTTTTTTTCTGTACAAATTTGCTATTAAATGGTAATAAGCACTATGTATCAAAAGAGGGATTAAAATGAGAAAAAAAGAATTTAGTTTACCTGCAAATAGCTCATGGTTAAAGTTTTTTATATCAATGTATTTTGGTAGAAATTATTTTAATTTTAACGGAAGAGCATCAAGAAGAGAATTTTGGGCTATATCTATTTTAGGGTTTATATTTCTATCACTTCCTACAACAGGAATTATGTTTTTGTATCCAGATTATGCTGATATTATTGAACTATGTTATGAATTATATGTTTTAATCCCAACAAGTGCACTAATTTGGCGAAGATTTCATGATTTTGATATGTCCCCGTGGTGGTCTTTACTTGTAATTCCTCTTATATTTTTGCCGATTTTTTCAGGTGATAGAAGTGATAATAAATATGGTAAAAATATTTATATAGATAACTAAAAAACACCCCCAAAAGGGGGTGGTGTGTAATAAATTTTTATTATAATGTCAACTTCCAAATACATAACCAAGCGCATCAGTAGCACGACGTCCATGCTTTTGAATTGCTTTTTTCATTTGATCTGTTTTTTCTTCTCTTGCTTTTTCTTCTCTCATTTTTAATTGGGTAGCATATTTATTTGTTTCTAATTTGAATTTTTTTGCATCACATCCGGTAAGAGAGATATATTTATCAGCAGCCATATCCATACAATCTTGATTAGAAGTATCTTTTCCTTGCATAGCATTAAGTAATGCAATTCTTGATTTTAATTTTACAACATGAGGCAAATCACTAACATTTTTTACTCTGTCTTGCATTTTTTCATGACCTAATGTTCTGCCTAATAAAACAAAAACTTCTTCTTTTGTCTTGCATTCATCTAAAGATTTGACAAATGCTTTGCCGTCTAATTTTTTCCTTTCAGTCATGGTTCTCTCCTCCTATAATAATTTGTTTTATCTATAATTGGAGTATATCATATTTTTGTCACTTTGGCAAGTTTTTTTTGTAATAAAATTGTAATATTTTAGTGGTTTCTAGTTAAAATATAACTTGACAACAATTTTAATGTACTTGCCTTATCGTTAAATGTATCAAGAAGTTCATTTGCTTCTAATATTAGTGCTTCGGCAATTTCTCTTGCTCTATCAACTCCATAAATACTAACAAAATTTAATTTATTCTGTTTTGTATCTTTTTTCAAGGTCTTACCAACGAGTTTTTCATCTCCTGTAACATCTAAAATGTCATCAGTTATCTGAAAAGCAAGGCCGATATTATTTGCAAATTTTATTAAAACATTTTTCTTATCTTCAGATGCATTTCCCAAAATTGCCCCAGCAATGCAAGGATATTTTAACAAACATCCAGTTTTTAATGATTGGGTTAAACGTATATAATCTTCTTTTTTGTCTGTAATTGGATGGGATTCTCCATAAATATCCAAAACTTGCCCCGCAATCATACCATTTTTTGCCCCAGCAAGTTCTGCAAGTTTGATGCTTAATAAAACTTTTTTATCATCAGCAATTTCTGCCTTGTTTAATACTTCAAAAGCGTATGTTAAAAGCCCATCACCTGCAAGAATAGCAGTTGCCTCATCAAAGGCTTTATGGCAGGTAGGTTTTCCTCGTCTTAAATCATCATTATCCATCGCTGGTAAATCATCATGAATAAGAGAATAGGTGTGTAACATTTCAAGCGAGATGGCAACAGGAAGAGCTGTTTTATAATCAACACCAAATAAAGATGCAGTTTCATGTAGCAAGAATGGTCTAAGCCTTTTTCCTCCATTTGATAAGCTATAATACATTGCCTTAAAAGCCTTATATTGTTCGCCATCTAATTGAGGAAAATATTTTTCCAAATCACTATTAAACTTTGTTGTGTATTCCTTTAATATTTCCTCAATTGTTGCCATTTTCGTCCTCCAAATAAAAATAATTACTCTTCAATATCATGAAGTATACTTGTAGATAAACTTCCATCTTTATTGATTTCAATTTTTTCTATCTTTAGTTCAGCAGCTTTTAACTTATCTGTACATAATTTTTTTAATTTTACAGCCTTTTCATAAGCTTCAACTGCATCATCAAGTTTAATTTTTCCACTTTCTAATTCTCTAACAATATTTTCAAGTTCAACAAGAGCTTCTTCAAAGCTTAAATTGTTGATGTTTTTAATGTTTTCACTCATTTTTTTATCCTATAATTTGATAAGTTCAATTTCTTTGTTTGGTAAGTCTTTTACACCAATGCCAAGTTTAAGAAGCTTATCTCTAATTTCATCAGATTTAGCCCAATTTTTTTCAGCTCTTGCTATTTTTCTTTGTTCTAAAAGCTCTTCAATTTCAGGAGTGATTTCAATTTTATCCACAATTTTAGCTTCAACAGAATTTAAATTAAGATTTAACACATTGTCGATATGCATCAAATATGCTAATTTTAAATCTGCGCTTTTTTTATTGTCTTTTACAACACTCCAAATATGAGAAATTGCAAGAGGAGTTTTGAAGTCATCAAACAAATAATCATTAAATTGAGTTTTTAACTTTTCTAATACTTCAGTTTCATCACTTGATAAAGATGAGTTATTTGTTTTTGCCTTAAATTCAGCAACATATTCACACAGATTTTCATATGCTTTTTTTGCACCATCTAAAGCTTCTTCAGAAAATACAGCTGCACTTCTATAATGAGATGTAAGGGTAAAATATTTATAAACCATTGGGTCATAACCAAGTTCTTTTAAGGTATCAATTGTAGTCTTTCCACCTGTAGATTTACTCATTTTACCATTTTTTGTATTCAAAAACTCCATATGAAGCCAATAATTTACCCATTCATGCCCCAATTTTGCCTCACTTTGAGCAATTTCATTTTCATGGTGAACAGGAATGTGATCAATACCTCCGCAATGGATGTCGATTCTTTCACCTAAATATTTTGTAGACATAGCAGAGCATTCGATATGCCAGCCAGGGTATCCTCTTCCCCAAGGGCTATCCCATTGCAATATTTGGTTTTCAAATTTAGAAGAAGTGAACCATAAAACAAAGTCAGAAGGATTTCTCTTGTTATCATCTTGCTCAGTTCTTGCGCCATGCTTTAAGTCATCACGATTCTGACCAGATAAACAGCCGTATTTAGGGAATTTTGCTGTATCAAAGTAAACATTTCCATTTGAAAAATATGCAAAGCCTTTATCTTCTAAGTCTTTAACAAAATCAATCATGTCTTTGATATGTTCTGTTGCTCTACATACAATTGTAGGACGTCTTAATTTTAACTCTGATGTATGTCTAAAAAAGGTGTCTTCATAATGCTTTGCAATTTCCATTACGCTTTTCTTTTCTTGCTCAGCAGCTTTAAGCATTTTATCTTCACCTTCATCGCCATCACTAGTTAAGTGACCAACATCAGTAACATTCATAACATGTTTCACTTTATAGCCATGAAGTCTTAAAGTGTTAGCAATTAAATCCTCAAAAATATATGTGCGAAGATTACCTATGTGCGCATAAGAATAAACCGTAGGTCCGCAACAATACATTGTAACCTCTTTTTCGTTTAGAGGTTTAAATTCTTCTTTGCTACGTGTTTTTGTGTTATATAAATATACGCTCATTATTTTTTCCTTTTCAAATGTTAAAAAAAGCAGCTTAAAAGCTGCTCCTTCGTTTGTTTATGTATAGCAAAACATCTCCAGAGCAACCCTTAGGAGTTTGTGCAACAACAACAGATGTTTGCTATATTATAAAACATACTTTCCTCTCGTTTATTCAAACTATAATAAACTTGATACTAAAAGAAAGAAATGTCAAGGTATTAAATTATTTTTTTCAAAATAAATAAAATAAAGCTTTGTTTAAAAACTATAACAAAAAGATTGAAAGTCTAATAAAATTAAATAAAATAATAAAAAAAAGGAAAAAAATGACTAAAAAAACATTTCAAGGCGTACGCTATATAAACGGAAAAACTCAATTTTGTGTTTATGCTCCCAAAGCAGAAAAAGTAGAACTATGTCTTTTTTCATCAGATGAAAGCAAAGAAGATAAAATACCAATGCAAAAAGATGATGAAGGGTATTGGTATACAAAAATTGATGGTAACCTAGAAGGTCAAAAATATGGATTAAGAAGTTATGGTAAATATAATCCAAAAGAAAGAATGTTTTTTAATCCTAATAAACTACTAGTAGATCCTTATGCTGTAGAAATAACAAGAAGTTTACATAATTTAACTAATCAAGAAAAAGAAATTTTACTAGGCGCTAATGATGTAGATTCTAGTAAAATTGCCCCAAAATCAGTTGTTAGATTCTTAAACAAAGAAATTTTAGCAAAAAAATATCCTTATTTATATAAAAAACCAAACATCAATTGGGGTAAAACTCATATTTATGAGCTTCATGTTGGTAATTTTTCTCAAAATCATCCTGATATTCCTTTAGAAAATAGGGGACGGTTAATTGCTTTATGTGATACAATACCTTATTTTAAGGCTTTAAATTATAATCAAATAGAACTCATGCCAATAACTCCTACAATGGCAGATTGGCAGTTAGATGTAGAAAAGGGGCTTTCAGACCAATGGGGGTATAACCCAATAAATCATCAAGCAATAGACCCAAGATATGGAAATATAGATGATTTTTTAAGCTTAGTAAACAAGTTACATAAAAATGAAATAGAAGTAAGTCTTGATATGGTCTTTAATCATACAGGAGAATTTGGTGAAGATGCATTTTTGCTTTCCTATAAAGGATTAGATGCCGATTCCTACTATAGATATAGCCCGCATGATGGACATAGTTTTGTAAATACAACAGGGTGCAAAAATGGGTTTAATCCTAACACCAAAGAGGGCGCTAAAATAATAAGAGATAGCTTAATGTTTTTTGCAGATGTTTGTGGAGTAGATGCCTTTAGATTTGATTTAGCTGGTGATTGTTGTTTAGATAATAACTTAAATTTTACCCCTGATAGCAACTTTATAAAAATAATAAAAGAGGTTCAAGAGAAAACCGGTGCTAAAATGAGTGGAGAGCCATGGAGTGCAACAGGTGGATATTTTTTAGGGCAACTTTCATCAATAAATGAGTGGAATGATAAGCACGAAAAGGTGTTAAAGAAATTTATAAGGGGTGAAGAAGGGCAAATTAATGAGCTTGCGCATTATCTAGCAGGCGGTGGTGTTACTAATAAAATAAATATATTTACCAAGCATGATGGCGCAACAAGTTATGATTGGGCGACATATTCAGAAAAAAATAATTATGAAAACAACGAAAATAATAATGATGGAGCAAATGATAACCATTACAGCCCCTCTAAAACAGATGAAGAAAAATTAATTAAAACAAAGTCTGCTCATGCGTTAAATACATTAGCAAGAGGTGTACCGCTAAGCTTAAGTGGAGATGAGTTATGGAGAACTCAAAATGGGAACAATAATGGCTATGCCAAAAGTTTTCCTATAGAGTGGAAAAAGTTATCAAAACAACAAAGAGAAAGGTATCTTTTTGAAAGAAAAATAAATGCTTTTCGCCAAAACCATCCCATTTTTAGTACAACAGAAAATGCCTCAAGTGAAATAATGCCAAATCAAAGACCCGCATGGGAATGGGTAAATATTGATGGAAATGCAATGCAAGTAGAAGATTGGGATTTTTATCCTAATAGATTTTTAGCATATGTGTTAAATGGTGAGGATAAAAAAGGATATAGATATGATGATGATTTCTTTGTTATGATGTCAGGGTGTCCTTATAATAAAATAGAAGTAACACTACCTAAAACTCCTCATGAAGGTAATTGGGAGGTTGTTTTTGATACATCTAAGCCAACAACAAATAAAAACAAAGAGACGTATAATGCCGGTAGTAAATATATGATAAAACCTCAAAGTGTTGTGGTATTTATAAATAAAAGAGAAAAAAAAGAAAAACAAAATACAAAACAAATATTTGAGATTATTCAAAATAAAACTCGCTAAATATTAAATGCTTGAATTTAAAAAATATAATGGTAAAACAAAGCTTGTAAAAAATAATTATATCTAAATAAACTACTATATTATTATGGAGAAAACAGTAATTTCAAACGAGGGAAAAATGAAAAAAGTTGCCAGCCTATCAATTGTAGAAGATCTAAAAAATCATAAGTACTTGATGATAAAGCATCATCGAGGGATTAATGAAGGATGTGTCAACTTTCCTGGTGGTAAAAAAGAACCAAACGAAAGTATCACCGATTGCGTTATCCGTGAAACTTTTGAAGAAACCGGGATAAGAATTGAAAACCCAATAGAGGTTGGATATGTAGAATTTCCTACAAAAAACTTTTATGTTCATGTTTTCAAGTCAACAAAGTTCTCTGGTGCTATAAATGAAAACAAATCAGAGGTAGATGCTTTTTGGCAGGATGCAGATAGTATCCCTTATGATAAAATGCGAGAAGCAGATCGTGATTTTTTACCGGAAATAATCTCTGGTAAATATGTGAAAAGACGTTATATTTATGATGATGATTTTCACATTGTTGATAAAGTAAATTTGTAAAATAATTACAAAAACTAGTAAGAAAAAGCTCCGTTGTAATAAGCGGGGCTTTTTTTTATATTAAAATAATATATTTTTTTTTATTTTTGTTGATATTTTAGTAGAAAAATAAAAAAAAGATGCTAATATAATCGGCGAAATTTACCGCAGATGTGGTAAACAATTTGTGTTAACTTATTAAAAGGGAAATCGTAATGGATAATCAAGTTAAAGCTTGGGATGGTTTCAAAACTAATAAATGGCAAGAAGAAATTAATGTTCGTGACTTTATTAATTTGAACTATACCCCTTATGAAGGAGATGATTCATTCCTTGCTCCAGCAACAGACCGCACAAATAGAATGTGGAAAAAAGTTGCAGATTTAATGAAGCAAGAGCGTGAAAATAATGGTTTGCTAGATGCTGATACAAGCGTTGTATCTTCAATAACATCTCATGCGGCAGGTTACATCGATAAAGATGAAGAAATTATCGTTGGTTTGCAAACAGATAAACCACTTAAACGTGCTTTGATGCCTTATGGTGGTTACCGCATGGTAGAAGGATCTTGTAAGGCATACAATTTACCATTAGATCCAAAATTAACAGAGGTATTCACAACATATCGTAAAACACACAATGATGGTGTGTTTGATGCTTATACACCAGATATCAGAGCTTGTCGTAAGAGTGGTATTATTACTGGTCTTCCAGATGCTTATGGTCGTGGTCGTATTATTGGTGACTATCGTCGTATTGCTTTGTATGGTATCGATCGCTTAATTGCAGATAAAAATGAACAAAAAAATATTTCTGATTTAAGTAGCATGACAGCTGACGTGATTCGTGAACGCGAAGAAATTGCAGAGCAAATTAAAGCATTAAACGATATGAAGAAAATGGCTGAAAGCTATGGTTTAGATATATCAAAACCTGCAACAAATGCAAGAGAAGCAATTCAATGGACATATTTAGGTTACTTAGCAGCTGTAAAAGACCAAAATGGTGCAGCTATGTCAATCGGCCGTATTTCTACATTCTTAGATATTTATATTGAACGTGATATCAAAAATGGTGTTATCACAGAGTCTGAAGCTCAAGAAATGATGGATGACTTAGTAATTAAATTAAGAATGGTTCGTTTCTTAAGAACTCCTGAATACAATGAATTGTTCTCTGGTGACCCAGTATGGGTAACAGAATCAATTGGTGGTATGGGAATTGATGGTCGTACACTCGTTACAAAGAACTCTTTCCGTATTTTACATACATTGTATAACTTAGGACCTGCTCCAGAACCAAACTTAACAGTATTCTGGTCAAACAACCTTCCAGAAGGTTTCAAGAAGTTCTGTGCAAAAGTATCAATTGATACATCATCAATTCAATACGAAAATGATGACTTAATGCGTGGCTTCTTTGGTGATGACTATGGTATTGCATGTTGCGTATCTCCAATGCGTATTGGTAAACAAATGCAATTCTTTGGTGCTCGTGCAAACTTAGCAAAAGCTTTATTATATGCAATAAATGGTGGTAAAGATGAAAAATCTGGCGAACAAATAGGACCAGAATTTGCACCAATTACATCAGAATACTTAGAAATTGGCGAATTAGAACGCAAATTTGATAAGATGATGGATTGGCTTGCAGAAACATATGTTAATGCATTAAATATCATCCACTACATGCATGATAAATATTCTTACGAAAAATCTATGATGGCTTTACACGATAAAGATGTTGTAAGAACATTAGGTTGTGGTATTGCAGGATTCTCTATTGTTGTAGACTCACTTTCAGCTGTAAAGAATGCAAAAGTTAAAATCATTCGTGATGAACGTGGACTTGCTACAAACTTTGAAATTGAAGGCGATTATCCAAAATATGGTAACAACAACGAAGATGTTGATGCTATAGCAAGAAGAGTTGTTAAACAATTTATGGATAAGATTCGTCGTCTTCCAATTTATAGAAATGCTGTTCCAACACAATCAATTCTAACAATTACATCAAACGTTGTATATGGTAAGAAAACAGGTGCAACTCCTGATGGTCGTCCAGCAGGTGTTCCTTTTGCTCCAGGTGCTAACCCATTACATGGTCGTGATACAAATGGTGCTATTGCATCACTTTGTTCTGTAGCAAAATTACCATTCCAACATGCACAAGATGGTATATCTAACACATTCACAATTATTCCAAACTCTTTGGGTAAAACACGTGATATTCAAATAGATAACCTTGTTGGATTGTTAGACGGATATTGTGGAAATGATGGTCAACACATCAATGTTAACGTTCTTAACCGTGAAACATTACAAGATGCTATGGAACATCCTGAAGAATATCCACAATTAACAATTCGTGTATCTGGATACGCTGTAAACTTTATTAAATTAACTCGTGAACAACAACTAGATGTTATTTCTAGAACATTCCACGAAAAAATTTAATAAATAAAAACAAAAATAGGGCGATCTAGATTTTAGATCTAGGTCGCCTTTTATATGAAGAGGTCTAAATGGATAACTTAAATGAAATAAACATAAGAATACATTCATACGAGAGTGCCGGAACAGTAGATGGTCCAGGTATTCGCTTTGTTGTTTTTATGCAAGGTTGTCCTTTAAGATGCCAATATTGTCACAATCCAGATACTTGGAAAATTGACGCAGGCAAAGTAGTGAGTGCCAAAAATTTATTAGATGAGATATTAAAATATACCTCATTTATGAAATTTTCTAAAGGTGGTGTAACTTTTTCAGGTGGTGAGCCACTTGTTCAAAAAAAAGCATTATTACCTCTTCTAAAAGAACTCAAAAAACAAGGTGTTCACATCGCCATTGATACTGCAGGTACAACTAATATAGATGAGACAACTTTAGCCATAATAGATACAATAGATTTGGTAATGTTAGATGTTAAACATATTGTTCCATACGAGCATAAACGCCTAACAGGTTTATCCAATGATATGAACTTATCATTTTTAGAAGCTTTATCAAGCAAAAATAAAAGAACATGGGTTCGTTGGGTTGTTGTACCAAGTATAAATGATACAGTAGGATATGCGAAGAAATTTGCAGAGTTAATTAAAAAATATCCAAATGTTGAGTTAGTAGAAATTCTTCCATACCATAAAAATGGTATCTATAAATGGGAAGCATTAAATATTCCATATCAATTAAAAGACACCCCTGAACCAACTAAAAGCTCAATTCAGGAGTTAGTAGAAATTCTTGAAAATCAAGGTATTAAAACACTATATTCTTGCTAATTATCAAATATAGCAAAAGTCTTTTAAGCATTTTTGTATGACATCTACAAGTTAGCAAAATACTAAGACATTCTATTTTATCTAAACGCTGCAAGTCGGTTTCTTGATAAAGTAGATGTTTCTTTTTCTTTTAACCTTAAATGCGCAACATTCACACCAAGTACTCTAGTATTATTTTCTTCTTTATTTAAGGTGTCTATTTCGCTCTGAGGCTTATCTTTTCGCGCAATACTATAAGATGTTATATTTGTATCTGTTCTTTTTTTAATTTCTATTGTAGATGATATCTTTCTTATCCCCTCACCAAGAGAGGATATCCAACCTTTTCTAAGTGGGCGTAATTTATTTAATATAGCTTTTGCTTTAATTGTTCTCATTATATGTTTATCAACAAGTCCTGATACTAAAATAGCGCCAGCAATTTGACCAATTTCTTTTGAGGTTAAACTTTTTTCTTCTTGAATAATGTTACCATTTTCGTCTTTTTTCTCTTTTTGATATGTTATAATATCAGAAAGGGCTGTCAAACCACGTTGAACTTCATCAATATATAACGTATCAATATTTAATAGGTTTCCAATTTTATCAATCTTCTTTACTCTATCAATCATATAATCGGCAATATTTTTTCCAGTTCTTGCAGCTCTTACCATTCCATAAAGCAATTCACCCAGCATAATTTTATCTCTTTTCGATGGGTCATGTTGTATTTGAGCACCTGTATCAAAAATACCAATTATAAATCTTTTAAATCCATCTTCTCTTGCTTCTTTTTCTATAAAGTTTTGTTGCCCTTGGTGTCTATCTGTATCCCATCTTTGACCACTTAGTAAATTGCATAATTCAAGAGTAGTGTAAGCAACAGCCATATCATGTTTTTGCTGTTCTGTCATTTTATCAGATGTAAGAGCTAGTCCAGAAGCCATATCCATTACTTTATAGACTTTTCCATCTTTGCCAGCGCCATAACTTTCCCACTTTTGAACATTGGGAGTAAATTCCCCAACTGGTGTTGTAATTTTAACGTCATCATAGATTCTAATAGCTTCTCTATATTTGCTATAATCGGCATCAATATCTGTTTCGCTTTCTGCAGAAATTTTAGCTTGGTAAGCAATATTGCGTAAAGGTTCATATTTTGAATCTTGTTTAGCCAAGCACTCAATTGTGTTATTTATCATGTTCATACCAGATTGAGATAACTCTTTAGCAAACGGTCTCATAACTGCAACAACGCAATCTTTCCCCTCATATTTAATTTTTGTAGTAATAAAGAATGAACCAGCACCTAAAATTTTATCAACTCTTGAAATTTTACCTAATTCTTCATTTGGAAGAGTTTCTTTTAATAAATCAAATAATTCAGCTCTAGATGGAATATCTGCTTTATCTCTAAGTTTTGCTAGAGGTTTTCTAATTTCAGGATCTAATTGGGGTAAATAACTAAGCATTTGACCAAATTTAACAAAAGCAGGACCTTTATTTTCAAAAAACATTTTTAAGCCTTCTCCAATAGCTTCTCCACCTAATTTTTTATCTTTATCCTCTCCTTTTTGATTTGCAGATACAAGTGCACCCAAAATTAAGTCTTGTTCATAGTCTTGCAAGTTATCATAAATTGCATGAACTATTTTTTTAGCATCTTTGTAGTACGTTGATTTTTCATCAAAAAACATATCTACAACTAAATCTAGTTTTTTGTTTTTCTTATCCTCAGGTGTTTTTTCATGAGAAGCATAAGCATTTAATATTCTTTTCATTACATATGCTCTTGCAGGAAGGCTGGCATGCCAAAAGTTTTCATGAAGCATAATTAAGGTAGATTTATCAAATGTAAGTTTTGTATTTAAAGAAACCCCGCTTCCATAATCAAGAGATATTTCTTTTCCTTTTCTTAAATTATATTCTTCAGGAATTTTTTCAAAAACAATATTTACAGACTCATCTGTACATTTTGTACTCAAAAAATCAACAACTACTTTTGCATTATCTGGATTTTTAGCTAAAGCAGAAACAACTGCCAGCATTGCCCTTGCATGGTAGTCATATTTTTGAGCATCTCTACCAGAGATAGTAATTTTGCCTCTATCTCTAAGCATTTGAGCCGTTAGTTCTTGAGATACAACATTTGTTGAAATTCTATCTAAAATTGCATTAAGTGTATCTCTTGAAAATTTATCTGATTTATGGCCATATTTATTAACAATTCTTTCACATAATTCTTCAGCAATTAAAGAGGATCTTTTACAAAAATCGTCACTTCCATCATCAATACCAAGTTCATCAGATTTACTTTTTGCATAAAAATCAATTAAAATATCTTTTTCTTTATGAAATTCTATATCTCGTGGTTTTCTATTATCATTATAATCAAGGTTTTCTCCAACGTATTGCTGGCTTAATAATAATTCTGCATATTTTACAGCTTTTTTAATATCTTTTTCATTTATGATGTCGTTTACAATTTCTCTAAAAAATTCAATTTTATTAGCATATTTTTCAGAAAACATACCTTTTTCATCCATCACTTCATAGACATAAATTTTATCTTCTAAAGGCATTTTGCTAAATTTGTTGTCTTTTTGAATACTTAAAGCAAGCATATCATTAATAAGAGGTTCATAATATGAACAATAGCGAGAATGGTGTAAATATTTCATAGCTTCTTTTAAATCATAATCGTTGCCTTTTTTTATGGTGTTTGCAAGCATTAAAAATCCAGCATCCTTTACAAATTCAACAACATTATGCTGTTTACTATCAAGTCGAAGCGCCTGGTATACATCAGATGGCTCATTATATAAAGATCCTTTCAATTCTTTATCTTGGTATACATTATCACCACTATAACGATCATAGTATTCAAATACTTTAACTTTTGAGCCAATTGTTTTATCTAGAAACATCATATTTTCACTAAAGCTATTTTCAGGATTAAATCCTAATACTTTCATAGCTCTTTCAAGTGTAGGGCTAGAATTGAAATGCTTTATTTCAAATTCACCCATAGTTAAATGATCAAGAGTTGAACGTCCTGTATAGCTATTAAGCATTTTTTTAATAATTATACCAGGATTAACCATGCTTACACGATAATAGTTATCAAGTAACAAATCTTGATTTATTTCAAAATTCGTTTCAAGGTGATTATAAGCTTTTTTATCTTCTCCATCTAAATATCTTGCTGGGTGATAGAATTTATGAAATAAAAGTCCATTCGTGCTATCAAATATAACAAATGCTTTTTCTTCATCATATTTTTGAACAAAGTCACCAAGTTTCAATAATGAATATCCAATAGATTGCTGTAAATTTGTATTAGAGGTAATAGTTGTATCGGAGGTAAGTGTTTTAATATAAAACAAATCATCTATATATTTTTGAGCATCAACATTATCCGCGCCAGCTTTGTTAAGTCTATCATTTTTTTCTTGATCTATGATATTATGAGCAAGAGCCCTTGAACCTTCATCAAGAGGAGAAATAAAATGCTTTTTAAAAAGTGAGTTTTCATATCTTTCTTTGATTTTATCAATATGTGGATTTTTTAACCAATATAATGAGTAATCTCTTCTAGAATCGAAGTATGTAATTGAATCTAACGAAAAGGATTTATCTTTTTCTAATGACAAAATTATTTTATCTGCAAGTTCTTTCTTCTTTTCTATGTCATCAGATATACTAAATTCAGCCAGTAAATCACAAAAATCAATTTTTTCTTCAAAGCGTTCAAAACAATAATCACATTCATTTAGAAAACTTTTCTTTTTTGAGCATAAAGATGCATCTTCATGCATTTTTCTTGCTTCTTCGCCATAAGCTATAACAACTTTATTATTATCTAAAAAATAATCTTTAGAATCATATTCTTGACTAGAATAGCGTTTCTGATTAGAATAGCTATTGTCGTAATAAAGAGTGCTAATCGCCCAACGTAATTCTTCTGACTTAAGTTCTGAATTTAATTCAATTAATTCGTCCCATGGTAGCCTTTTTCCTACATTGTCTTCTTTTTTAGGAGTAAATCTTGGATATTCATCATCTGTAAAGCTGTGAGCATAAGGAAGTGTCCATGAAAGTTTATACATCTCTTTTGCCCAATATATAGCATCATCTGTATCTTTGTAATTTACAAAATGTTCAATATTTTCAGTTTGTTTAACAAAGTCGCCAAATTTTCTTAATTTGAACATATATAATACTCTTTTTGTACTATCTTGGCATTTCTCTTCAAACCTATCTATATGTCTAATTTTTTTAAAGTCTGTGTTTTTAACCATTTCATGCATTTTTAAGAAAAAATTCTGACATAATACTGTTAGTTCTTCTGATTTATCATCAAATGCTTTGTTTGACGAATATTTACTAATTATGTTATACATTTCATTAAAACGAACATGTTTTTCAATAGAGATGTTTCCTTCATTCATTTCATTTAAAAACATATTTAAAATGTCTTTAACATTAATTTTATTTAAGTCTTTAGTTCCAAAATCTCTTTTTAAGCATTTTTCGATATATGTATCAAAGCCTTCTGTTTCATAAATATTTTTTACTTTATCTCTAAAACCTAAATAACTATCATCAGAAGTAACCTCTAATGGAGGAAAATCGCCTTTTTCGTTAGCAATTTTAGTCATATAGTCTTTTATATCATCCACACGAGCAAGCCCATTACCATGCACATTAATACTTATATCTTGATATCTCACATGACCATAATCACCAAGAATTCTTGTACAAATTTCTAAATGATGTCTGGGGTTATAACCACCATTTATAAGTAAATCCACCGCTCTTAAATCTGCTGCATGCTCTTGAAATATAGTGTTTTCACCTTTTAATAGTTCCGCCCAAAGATAGTGTCCGCATTCATGTCCTAAAATTCCAGCAAGTTCTGCTTCATTATTGCATTCATTAATCAAACCTCTAGAAACCGCAATAATATGTTTATTTTTTTCTAGAGTATTCTCTTTGTTAATAAAAAAAGCATTTGGATGTTCATCATCAAATATAGTAAAATAAAAGTCTTTAGGATTAGCCTCAGTGTTGTTAAATAACTTTTCAAAAACATTTTCTAATACTGGAGAAACAATATGATTTATATTTGAATTTTCATCAAATAATCTTAAAGATTCAAACGAGTTATCATCAATAATTCTACTCATAGCCTTTCTCCAAAGCATATAATAAGTAAAATTTTATCATAAATTAAAACAAATGTAAATAAGTTTTTAATAGTATAAAAAAAGCAAAAACCGCCTTTCCATACAACGGAAGGCGGTTAGTTTTAAGTGTTGTTTTTTAAGCTTTAAAAAGGTTTTTAACGTTGCTTACACTTTTGCCAAGCGAGCATCTCGCCCAATAATGTGCTTGCTTCTTGTCTCCTTTTTTGAATGCCAAATGGTGCTGTATCTATTAATTTCAACCCCAACAGATAGAAAACGAATTTGACTAAAACTTGAAAACACAAATAAAACTGCTTTTGGTCCAAAGTTAGTGATCAGCTAAAATCAAACCTCAACTTCAAATCAAATATGGCAAATGTTATGCGCAATAAAATTTCATAAGCCACTAAAAGATAAGAAGATTTAATAGAGTTTTCGCATTGTAAGGAAAGTTTCCAAAACAAAGAAACGCCCATATTTTATTATAATTATTTACATATTCTTAAAAAAAAGTATGGCTTTAATAAAATAAAAAAAATACATTGTCAAGTTTTTTGTAAAAAACGTATGATATCAATAAGATATTAGTTAATATGTGATAGTTAGAGTATATGTTCCAGTATAGGTGCCAGTAGCCTGATTTGGAGGAATACTAAGAGTTGCTCCGACATTAATTTCTTTATTATCCACGTCGACAATAAAATTATTTCCAACATCAGCATTCAAACCATTTGCTGTCATTGTACTTGTACCATTTGATAAAACAGCATTACTAAAGGATAGTTGTATAGTTCTATTTATAAGCCCACTAAGTGTAAATTTACCTGCAGATATACGACTATCGTCCGCCATAGAAATATTAGATACAGAATAACTGCTATCAGGGCTTACAGTTATAGTTCCTCCACTAGAGGATTGCCAAAAACTTCCAAAATTCATTTCTTGTGTTTGTATTATTTCTATATGCTCATTAAAAACAATGACAAAAGGAATATATGTTGTATTACTACCTGTTTTAGACGCATTTGCATTAATAGCAACACCACTTACTTCATAACTGCCTTTTTCGCAAAATCCATTAATATTAACGCTAACACCAAAGGTAATAGTTCTAGTTTTTCCTTGTCCAGGATTAAGAACAATATCTGTTGCAGATGGAGTTATATTAGAAAAGGTTAGGGTACAACCATCTAGTTCAACAACAGAAGAGCCATTATTAAATGTGACGTTATCGCCGTTTTTTTCGGTAGAATATGTAACTGTTCCTACAACAGGATTTCCAGCTCTAGAAAGATTAGAAATTAAAGAAACAGTTCCATCATAGCTTAAAACAAAACTAGCTTGCTTATTTGTTTGAGTAAAAGTTCCAAAATTATAATTGTTTTGAATAACAGAAGTTATTGCAAAACAATTATTTGCATAGAAAAAGAACAACAAGCTTATGGAAACTAAGTTTTTAATATGGCGTATAAAACGCATGAGTTTATCTGTATAAAATTTGTGCACAGGATATATCCATTTGTATATAAAAATTCATATATATCCTGCAAATAAAATAAATATTATAGCAATATAAAAATAAATTTATATTCAATATTTTTTTATTTTTCAAAGGGTAAGATTCTTAAATATGTGTATGAAAAATAATACATGTAAAGACTTTTATTATAGGAAATAGCAGGTTTAAAAATAAAAGAAAAATTAAAAAACTTGCTTTTTTTGCCTATGATGATATAGATGTATGCAATAATTTTTTTAACGAGGAATATATGCAAGAAATTCTAGGTTTATTAGGGTCATTGTGTTTTGCAATTAGTTCTTGGCCTCAAGTATATGTTTGCCTAAGGACCAAAACCGCATCAGGTATTAGTTGGGGGTTTATTTTATTGTGGCTTTCCGGAGCATTTTTTAGCTCAATATATGCCATAGCTTATGCAAAATATATATTGCTAATAAATTTTGTTTTTTGCGCAATTGGTACACTAATTATTTGCGGTATAAAAGCTAAAGAATTATCAAAAATAAGAGGAAAAAAATGAGCACAATTATCGAAATATGCGGTTGGATAGGTTCGTTGTCCTATGCAATATATTCCATTCCTCAAGTAATAAAAACAATAAAAGAAGGCAAAACAAATAATATTAGCTTAGCCATGGTTTTATTACTTCTTATAGGGGCGCTGTTTAATATTTTATATATTTTGCCAGAGATAACGTCACCATTGTTTTATAACTTTTTAAGCACGTTTATCTGCATGCTAATAATCATAAAATATTATTTTTTTCCAAGAAAAAGCTAAATGTAAAATTGTATAAAAAAGGATCACTTTCTAATGTTTGAGATAAGTTTCCAAAGATTAAAAAATGATCCTTTTTTATCTATAATTATTTTTTATTGTAAACAAAACCTAGAGCAAGTCCAATAACACCAGCACCACCAACAATATTGCCAATTGTTGCAGGGATTAAGTTATTGAATATGAAATGTCCCCAACTAATGTCTGCGCCACAATAAATAGCAGCAGGGATGAAAAACATATTAGCAATAGAGTGTTCATAACCTAATGTTACAAATAGCATAACAGGAACCCAAATACCAATAGACTTGCCTATAATGTCCTTGCCAGCATACCCCATCCATGTACCCAAGCATACAAGAGCATTAGCCCCAATACCTTTTATAAATACAGTTTCAAAAGGATATTTAAGCTTTCCATTGGCTAAATTAGATAAATAACTAATTGCATCTTGGTTTAAGATACCTGTCTTATAAGCCATAAAATAAGCCACCAATTGAGAGCCAATAAAGTTAAATAAATAAGATAAAAACCAAACTTTAACTAAATCTCTAAAAACAGTTTTCTTTTGCATTGTAGATAAAGTCATTCCAGCACAATCGCTAGTAAATAAATCCGCTCCCGCAACAGAAACCATAATCAAACCAACTGGGAATAGAGCGCCAGCAACAAATTTAACTAAACCAATATTGTTTTGAGAAATTTCGGTCATTCCACCAGCAACAACAACCGTTAAAAGTCCTCCAAGAGCAATAAAAATTCCCCCCATAATAGCAATAATTGCAAATTTAGCAAAAGGCATTTTAGCTTTTGCTTCTGATGAAGAGCCGAAAATATCAGCAATTTCAAAAGGATTATAGTACGACATAGTATCTCCCATATAAAAAAAAATAATTTATGACACACTATTGCTGTATAAATTAAAAATCAAGATATTTTACATAAAACTATAAAAAAAATCCGGATTTTCATCCGGACTTTTTTTAATTATATCACTTAATTTAGAAATTATAATTAAGTGAGAAACCAAACAACTGAACAGAGTTAGAGAAATCAGCAGATGCATGTGCACCACTATTTCCTGTAACAGCTGTATCCATTTTTGCCTTATGAGCATAAATATATGTATAAGCCAAATCAAATGTTAACTTATCATTATATTTATAACTAAGACCTGTAGAATACCATAAACGATCAGAGTCTGGAATACGTGGAGTTCTATTAGCATAGCGAGCAGCAGCTTGGTCATAAGCTAAACCTAAACGCCATGTCCATTGGTTATCAATTTTATAATTTGCACCAACAGCATAGAAGTTTGTATCACGCCAATTTTCTTTTACATTAGAGATATAATTTTCATCTCTACCAAGATTAGAAAGATTCATAGAGGCCCCTTTGATTGTTAAGTTTTCAAAAGAGCTCCAGAATACTCGTTGATATTCAGCCATAACAGCCCATTTATCATTAACTTGGTGATAAGCACCTAAAGATAACATCGCTGGTGTTGTTAAACGAGCATTAATATCTTGATTAAGCAAAGCATTAATCATGCCTCCACCAAGAGTGTCAGGCACAGCTGTTGGAGAAGCTTCAATTTCACCTTTTAATTTATGTTTAATTTGGCTACGATAAGCTAAACCAAAACGAGTATCATCATCTAGTTCATACATAGCACCTAATTGGTAACCAATATCAAATGTATCACCGCTAACTTTAGCTTTATCAACCATGTTAGCAGATGCGGAGTTTGTTAATTTAGCTTTTACATATTGCATTTGCAAACCTGCACCAAGTGATAGTTTGTCATTAACCTTATATGCGCCCATTGGAGTAACTGTAACTGAAGTAACCTTAGAAGTAATACCGTGGTCAGAACCAGCCCAATCTTGATCATATTTTGTTACCATTCCATAAGGAACATTTAATGATACACCAACATATTTTTTATCATCAATTTGATGTGAATATGTCATGTTTGGAGCAACAGCAGCATGAACGATATTGTTAATATCTGCGCCACGTGTTCCGTCGCTAAATTTAACATTTTTTGCTTGCGCTTTAGGAGCAATATATGTTCCACCAATGTTAAATTGAGTTCCTTTTTGTCTGGTTAAACCAGCAGCGTTAAAATAAGCATAAGAATTGTTCTCAGCACCAGCTGTAGCACCTGCAAAAGCATTACCTTGAGCAGCTGCAGATTGTTCACGCAAATGAAAACCAGCGGCTTGTGCATTTGTACACAATAAAACAGTTCCCAATGCTGTTAATGTTAAAATTTTTTTCATTAATCATAACTTTCTTTGTTAATCCGAAAGTAACTTATGTGAATAAAATTACACAACTTTTTATGTAATGCCACATAATACGTTACAAAGACCTTATACAAAAGAAAAAATTAAAATTCAATAAACAAAGAATAAAAGTATTAAATTACATGTATTTACCAAGAAAAAACAAATAGTTACCTTGGGGATACTATTAAGTAATCCACTACATCTTTTTTTTATCTTTACAATAAATGAGTTTTTTGTATAGATATTCGTATGTTGTAACAGATGGAGATGGACTTTGAATAACTTTATAAAATTCTGTTTAAGAACATTTTTTACTTTATTTAAAAGCAGATGTAAAATTCGTTTCGACCTAAAAAAACTTCCTAAAAGTGGTGTATATGTATCTAATCACGTTTCTTATTTAGATCCGTTGTTATTATATGCATTCTTACCAGGAAATCCTGTTTTTGCATTAAATGGTCACTTATATCGTCGTGGCTGGATTAGAAATCTAATGAAGTACGCAGATACAGTACTTTTCAATCCTATTGAACCAACCGACCTTAAAGAATTAATCGCAAAGGTTGAAAGTGGTCGTTTGGTTGTTGTTTTTGCTGAAGGACGCATCACAGAAAATGGTGGCTTAATGAAAATATATGAAGCTCCAGGATTGCTTGCTGATAAATCAAAATCTCCAATTATTCCAGTATGGATTGATGGTCCTCAATATGGTTATTTTTCAAAAACAAAAGGAAAATTACCTCATCGACCAATGCCTAAAATTCGCATTACAGTTGGTGCACCAAGACCATTTAAATTAAAAGATGAATTACGTCGTCAACGTGACCATATTAGTAATGAGGTTTATACAATTTTACGTGATATGCAGTTTGAAATTAACTATAATCCAAAGATTTCATTGTTTGCACAGTTAATGAAAACAGCAAAAGTTCATGCAAAAGAAGGATTCTCACTTAAGCGTCCTAAAGTAATTGAAGATATAAATCGTAAACAAAACTCTTATAAAGATTTAGTTGTTAAAACTTTTGTTTTAGGTAAAGCTCTAAAGAAAATAACCACTCATTTTGAGCATGTCGGCTTAATGTTACCTAACACAATTGCAGCAGTATGTTCATTTTTTGGCTTATCAGCTTATGAGAGAATTCCTGTTATGCTTAACTTCTCAGTTGGTGCAAAAAATATAATATCAATGTGCAAAACCGCAGAAGTAAAGAAAGTAATTACATCACTAGCCTTTGTTAGAAATGCAAAGCTAGAAAGTGTAATTGAATTACTAAAAGCTAACGGAATAGAGGTTGTTTATTTAGAGTCTCTGGCTAAAAAAATTGGATTATTAGATAAAATAGCCGGATTCTTACGTTATAAAATAAAAAGAGTTCCTCACAAACAAGGTGGTAATAAAAAGGCTGTTATTTTATTTACTTCTGGTTCAGAGGGAGCTCCAAAAGCAGTTGTTTTAAGTCATGCTAATATTATTTCTAACATAAAACAATTAGCAACAATTGAAACTCTTAATACTAAGGATTTAGTATTTAACGCTTTACCAATGTTCCATAGTTTTGGTTTAACTGTTGGTACTTTATTCCCATTATTTGAAGGTAGCCGTTTATTCTTATATCCTTCACCATTACATTATCGTATAATTGCTGAACTCGTATATGAACTAGGCGCAACTATAATGTTTGGTACAGATACATTCTTTAGAGGATATGGTAAAATTGCTCACCCATATGACTTCCATAATATTCGTTTCATGTATGGTGGCGCAGAAGCTGTTAAATTAGATACACGTAATATGTGGATGGAACGTATGGGTATTAGAATGATGGAAGCCTACGGTTCAACAGAATGTTCGCCTGTTGTTACTGGTAACAATAGTGTATTTAACAGATTCGGTTCAATCGGTAAATTATTACCTGCAATAGAGCATAAAATTGAGCAAGTACCAGGTATTGAAAAAGGTGGTGAACTTTGGGTTAAAGGTCCAAATGTTATGTTAGGATACTATTTACCTGAAAATCCAGGTGTTTTAGTTCCACCAGAAGAGGGATGGTACAAAACTGGTGATGTTGTAGAAATTGATGAAATTGGTTTCGTATACATCAGAGATCGTATCAAACGTTTTGCAAAAATTGGTGGAGAAATGGTTTCTCTAACAGCGGTACTTGATATGGTTGTTAAAGCCTATGAATGGATGGGACCAGACTTTGGCTATGGAGTTGTTGCAATCCCTCACGAAAGTAAAGGTGAACAAATTGTTTTAGTAACAACAAATAATCAAGTAAAACAAAGCGTTTTACATGAATATGTTAAAAACAATGGATTATCTGAGCTATTCTTGCCACGTATGATTATGTATCGAGATAGCATACCGACATTTGCAACAGGTAAAACAGATAATATCACTTTGAAAAAAGAAGTGCTAGAAGAAATAGAAAAACAAGAACCAAAGAAAGCTTGTTAGTAAAATTTTAGTATCAAATATAATCCCTGATAAATACGTTATCGGGGATTGTATTGTCTAAAAAAGTTTAAGGGAGTTATATAATGGAAAAATACGTAAAAGAATATAATCTTCGCACATATGAATGTGATAAAAATGGCTATCTACGTATTGTTACATTATTTAATATTCTTCAAGACATAGCAGATAGCCATGCTACAGATTTAGGACTTGGTATGGAATATTGCTTATCCAAAGGATTTGCTTGGGTAGGGGCTAATTATCATATAAAAATTAATCAAATGCCTAAAACTCATGAATACATTAAAATTATAACCTGGCCTTCAGAACAAAGAAAACTAGGCGCAATACGTGATTTTGCCGTTTATGATAATAATGGAAATTTGATAATTACTGCAACAAGCCAATGGATTTTAATAGATTTTAAGCGTAAGCGCCCAATATCATTAAAAGACCATCTTCCAGAATATACAGTAATTAATGAGCATTCTTTGATTTCAAATTTTGAAAAATTGCCAACCCCGTCAAAAGATGATTATAAAAAAACTTTTTCTATACGTTTTGATGATATAGATATCAATATGCATGTAAATAACTCTCTTTACCCATTATGGGCAAGTGAAACCTTAAGTAGTGAATTTAGAGATGAATATCTACTATCAGAAATAGAAATATCTTTCAAAAAAGAAGGACATTTAGGTGAAGATATTCAAGTTACAACCGAGCAAAATAAAGAAGAAACAATTCATTCTATAATATCTCTAAATGATAATAGAGAATTATCTAATGTTAGAATTAAATGGGTTAAAAAATAAATTTATTTTTCGTTTTACTAACCTTTTGCCTTGGAATTTCCCTCCATATTTGCAATAATTATTTTTAATATTAAAACATTGACATTTTGTCTAAAATGAGGTATGTTGAAGGCGTTTATTAAGCTTTATAGTAATTATTAATCAAATGACAAATATGTAAGAATTGATGTTCTGAGGGATTTGTTATTTCAAAAAATAAATCGAACCGAGATCCGAAAGGAGGTAAGGTGCGATTAAATAAATGATAGATAAATTTAAAATTATTATTGTAGATGCCTACGGTGTCTTTAATTTTGGAAAAGGAATTTCCAAACCTGTCATTGAGACCTTCAAAAAATGGATTGAAGAGGGAAAAAAGGTATACATCCTGAGTAATACAACCTCAACAAATGAAGGAACTATTAGAAGTTATGAGAAAAAAGGAGTGATAAAAGGAACTCACTATACTGATATCTTAACTTCAGGCCAGTTCGCATACGAGGATATTCAGGCTGGAAATCTGCCCCTTAATGGAAAAAAGTTCTATGTTTTTGGAACTGCAAACTTTAAAAAACAAGATCCAGTACCGGCAATTTTTGCTAACTCATCATATGAGCTGGTAAAAGATGCTGAAGATGCAGATTTTATCTACTGTGGAATTCCTCAAATTATCGGAGAGGATGGTCCCAAAGATAGTACAAAGATTGAAGATTTTGTTTGCGAGGTAGAACGTCTCGTAAAGATGAAGAAACCTCTTGTTTGTGCAAATCCAGATATGACTGCAAACGAAGGTGGACAATTCGTCGTTCGTCAAGGCTCCATAGCTAAGTTGTGGCAAGAATATCATGGGACTGTAATCATGTACGGTAAACCAGATCCACGTATCTATGAGGCTCTTATCAAAAGGTACTGTCCCAATATAGATAAAGAAGCTATTCTTATGGTAGGAGACACGATAAGAACAGATATCAAAGGGGCGCACAATGCAGGCATTAATAGTCTTTTAGTTCTAGAAGGCGGTGTAACAGAATATGAAGTCTCTATGAGTGGAATTACTCTAGATGAGTACATCAAAAAAGAAGGCATAACACCTGATTACATCTTACCTAGAGTTTCAAAAGAGCCATTGTTCTAACAAAAAAAGAAGTTATCTAGCAAGATAGCTTCTTTTTTGTTTTTAGCTTATATAGCCAATTTTTTTAAGTGTTTTCATCACATTTTCTTTGTTGCGCTTTTTTATGGGACGAATAGGGCGTCCAGCATAAACAGTCCATGGTTCAAATTGATAGTTTGATGGTACAAAGCTTAAAGCTCCAATACAAACACCTTCCGGAATATCATTGTTTGGCATAATAACAGAATTAGCGCCAACACCAGTATATTTTCCTAAAGTAACATTTCCTTGAATTTCTTTTACCTCTGGCAAAGAGTGAGTAACAAGTTCGTTTACATAATCATTACTACTAAGCCAAATTCTAACCCCAGAGGATAAACTAGAGCATTCCCCCATCTTAAAAGAAAATTTCCCATCACCACCAGATATATATGTTCCTGGAGCAATCTCGCAATCAGAGCCAATAACACAAGCAGATGATATTCTGCAAAAGTCTGAAATGCGAACATTATCACCAATCTCAACAAGTTCAGGTTTCTTTATAATAACATATTCGCCTAATGTAAAATTTTTTCCATGTTTCACTATATTTCTCCCAATAAACATAACTATTTTTTTAGAGAATATAAAAAAAATCAAACAAAATAACATTACGAAATGTTACAACAAATAAAAAAAATCCCTCTATGCATAATATCAACATAGAGGGATTTTGATAACTAACTAAAACTATTATTCAGAAGCTTGTTTTTTGCTTTTCATAATAGCGAAAGTCAAAATTGCAAGTAATGCTACAACAACACCCCAGCCCCATATAGAGAGCTTAGTATATTCATTGTTATAAGCAACCACAATTGGAGCCACAATAACTGCAACCATGTTAACCACTTTAATCATTGGGTTAAGAGCAGGACCTGCAGTATCTTTTAATGGGTCACCAACAGTATCACCAACAACACTTGCTTTATGACGTTCAGAACCTTTACCTGTATTTTTTGCAATACTGCTTGGTTCATCTTCGATAAGTTTCTTAGCATTATCCCATGCGCCACCAGCATTAGACATGAACACAGCAAGTAGTTGTCCTGAAACGATAATACCAGCCAAGAAACCACCTAAAGCTTCAACACCAAGAGATAGTCCAACAAATATTGGAGAAACTATACCAAGTAAAGCCAAAATGATAAGTTCTTTTTGTGCAGCAGATGTTGAAATAGCAACAGTTGTACCATAGTCTGGTTTAGCTTTTCCTTCAAGAATACCACGTTTAAATTGACGACGTACTTCTTTAACAATCAAGCTTGCTGCACGTCTAACTGCATTAATAGCAAATGATGAGAATAACCATGGTACAGCAGCACCAATAAGCATACCAACAAATACTACAGGGTTAGAAACAACAATACCAATATCTTTTAATAGAGCAAGACTTTGGTTTAATCCTTCTTTAGCCCAAGCGTTATTTAATGCTGTTTGAACGTTACTTACGTCAACCATGTAAGAACCAAACAAGCTAACAGCAGCAATAACAGCAGAACCAATAGCAACACCTTTAGTAATAGCTTTTGTAGTATTACCAACAGCATCTAAGTCAGCCATAATTTGGCGAGCTTTTTTAGTCTTAGCGCCTTTGTCATCATGCCATGCCATTTCACCAATACCATTTGCATTATCAGCAATAGGTCCAAAAGAGTCCATAGCAACGTTGTTACCTGTTAAAGTTAGCATACCAATACCAGTCATCGCAACACCATATAAGATGTATGTTACTTTTTCTGCAGCAGTTAATCCATCAATAGTACCAAAGATTAATACTGATGCAAAAATAGTAATTGCAATAACTAAAACAGACCAAACAGAACTTTCTAAACCAACAGCAAGACCACTTAAAATAGTAGTAGCAGAACCTGTATCTGTTGATTTTTTAATCTCTTGAACAGGAGCGCCAGTTGTGCCAGTAAAGTGTTCTGTAATTCTATCAATAGCCATAGCTAAAAATACACCAATAGTAACAGATAAAAATGGTCTCCACCATCCACCTTGTAAGCCTTCTAAATAGAAATAAGCAACAGTAGCAAACAATATAATAGAAATTGTTGCAGATGTTACATATCCTCTAAAGATAGCTTTCATAGCATTACCTTCTAAGCCATTATCTCTAACAGCATATGTACCGATAATAGAGCAGAATACACCAATACCACGAACCAAGAGTGGGTAAACAATCCATTCATACATGCCTGTAATGTGCCACAAAGCAAGACCTAAAATCAAACCAGATACAATTGTAACTTCATAAGATTCAAAAATATCTGCAGCCATACCAGCACAGTCACCAACATTGTCACCAACAAGGTCAGCTACCACAGCAGGGTTTCTTGGATCATCTTCTGGAATACCAGCTTCAACTTTACCAACAAGGTCAGCACCAACGTCAGCAGCTTTAGTATAAATACCACCACCAACACGCATGAACAATGCAACCAAAGTACCACCAAAACCAAAACCAAGCAAAGCATCAGGAGCAGCAATACCAAAGATAATGAAAATAAGTGTCCCCCCCATTAATCCAAGACCGTCAGTAAGCATACCTGTACATGTACCTGCACGATAAGCAATTTTCAAAGCTTCGCCAAATGAACGTTTAGAAGCAGCTGTAACACGAACATTTGCAGCAACCGCAATACGCATACCAATTTGACCAACAAGCAAAGAGAATAAAGATCCCAAAATGAAACAACCAGCACGACCAAATGCGATAATTAATTTAATTGTTTCATCATCATAAGCAGAAAATCTAATTTTTGCTTCTTGAGATACAGGAACAATGTAAACAGATAAGAACAAGCAAACTGTTAACACTGCAATCATTGGTAAAATTGATTTAAGTTGTTTTTTTAGGTATGTATCTGCACCTTCTTTAATAGCGGTCCAAACTTCTACCATTTTTCCCGAACCGGAATCATTAGCCATAACTTGTTTTTTAAGAAACCAAGTATACCATAATCCGATAAGAGCCACACCAAGAACTCCAAATATTGCATATTGTTCACTGAGTTCTAATGTGGAAATTCCATATAAAATATCGATCATATAGCCTCCTAATATAGAATTATGTCTTATCACATAAAAGATATAATTAAAACGATATATCCATCAATAAAATAAACCTCATAGTAACAAGTGTTTTTATTTTATAGATAAAACAAATCTCCTTACTTAATATATCCCTAACAATGTCTTTATAAGCTATTTAGTGTTTAAAAATTATTAAGAAATAAGAAGGTGATACAAGTAAATTTTCATCAAAAACTTAATTATTAAACCCAAAATAACACTTCTTAATATCTTGAATAATTTGTTTATTTTTTAGAAATGTTTATATATTATGTTTATATACTAATAATTAAGGGAGACTTTCAATGTATAAACTTATTTGTGGAGTATTTATAATGACAATGATATTGGGCACAGCAACAGCTTCTGAGTTTACAGCTCAAAAACTTCCTCAACCTGTTATAACAGGAGGAAAACCTTTGATGGAAGTTATAGCATCTCGCAAAACAGAACGCACATATAGCTCAAAAACTATTGATAGCCAAACATTGAGTGAAATCCTTTGGTCAGCATGGGGAATAAGCCATGAAGATAAGCGCACAATCCCAACCTCCAGAAATAAACAAAATCTCAAAGTATATGCCATAAAAGCCGATGGTGTGTGGTTATATAATGCCGAAAAGAACACTCTTGAGCCAGTAAACAATAAAGATATGCGCAATCTATTTGCAACCCAAGATTTTGTTGAAACAGCACCTTTAACATTACTTTATACCGGAAGTGATGATAAAAACTCCCCTATGCACGCAGGTTCAGCATATCAAAACGTGGGATTATACTGCACATCTAGAGGTTTAAACAATGTGGTTAGAGGATATTTTGATTACGAACAAGTGCACAAAGAACTTAACCTTCCCGAAGATGAGAATGTTATAATATCTCAAACAATCGGTTGGAAATAGGGGTAATCACCCTAATTGCCAACCTTTAGCTGCGCGATTAACTCTATCATTATATTCTTTGCGATTTTTATTTGGTCTAGCAATGCGTCCGCATATTATCGATTTTCCTGAGTTAACAATCTCAGGAATTTCCCAAGCTTTATTATCTAATTTATAGCGGGCCAAATCTGCAAACAATCTTGCTTCCATATAATCGCCAAAATTTGAGTTACAAACTTCAGGTAAACTAGAAAAACGATTTTGCAATTTGGTAAATTGCTCTTGATGTTCTGGTAAAATATAACCGTTACCTTTTAGTAATTGTTCAAAAGTTTCTTTAACTACAGGATTTTTCCATCCTCCACCAAACAAAATCATTTTATTAGGAATGTTTATACCATCAGGTATCAAACTTAATGCCTGTACAGCTATATAGGCTGCAAAATATTCAAAAGTATGAACAACGTCTTCAAACTTAAATTTTTTATTATCAATATATTGAAAAATTTGTCCCTTATGGTAATAAGCTGGATCACCAGATTTTGGTAGAGGGGTTTCATAATATTGGCGACCAAAATTAAATAATTCTTGCAATAAACCTTTGTTCAAAGTTCCTTTTTTGCCAAACATACCATCTCTATCAAAAGCTTCATCAGTATGGTCACGAATGTAATTATCTGTATATTCATTAAAAGGTCCAGCATCTGCGCCAATTAATGCAGTACTACTAACTATCAAGGTGAAGTTTGATGTGTTGCCACCATTGTAATAACAACCATTGCCTTCTGTTGCTGAAATGTGAGCATTATGCGGTGGAACAAGCGGTGCTCCATCAAAGCCAGCCATCAATGGGTCGGAACGAAAATCATAAACAACATTTAACCCTGTTAAATCTGCAAGCATTTGTCCTGAACCGATTTGCAAAGTATACGGAAGACTTCCGTCAGTATAAGCCTTTGACGGAGGATTATGGTCTAAAGTTTTACCATGAAATCCTATTGCATCAATAGTATTTTTATCAATATTATTGTTTTCACACATTTCATTTATGCATTCGGCAATTTGACTAACATAGTTATCATGTATCAAACGAAATTCAGGTAGATCTTCTATTTCAGATGTTGTTTTATTAAAAACGCTCGCACGCAACCTTTCAATTTTATTTTGCATATCTTTAGAATAAGGTTTTGTGTATGTACAAACGTCTCGCATTATATCACCGTCAAATTCTGTTAAAACCAAATCTATTGCATCCATAGAATTTCCAGTCATATTTCCAATTATGAGACGCTTTGTCATTTTCTCTCCATAAAATAGTAATAATTAATATAAAAACATATTAGCATATGTGTTTTTTTTTGCAATGTTTTTAAAATAAAGAAATAAGCTCTAAAAGTTTCGAAGGGGCCATAAAATAAGACTACAAAATATATTTATCTTTGAGTGGTGTAAGTATTTGAAAATAAGGGGACTTTTTTTGGTTTTGCGAGGGTTGTCCAAAGCAAAGGTTTGTTGTTCGCGTAAGTAGGAAAACATAGTTTTCCTTAACAACGCAAAAAGTATCTATTTTGGACGACTTTTGATCTATTTATACGTTTTTTATTTATGCAATAAAAGTTATTTACTGCTATAAATTCGCTCCTCAAGGCAAAAAAACGAGATTATCATGAATATTGAATAAACAGGCAGTAAATTAAACTTACAGCCCTATTAAAATAAAATTTTATTACCTAGAAGATGTTATTCCTAAAAACTTTTTCACTTTCATTCTTGCTAATCTTCGTTTTGCACGATGCGTTTCTTTCTTTGCTTCTAATTCTTTTTTCTTCAACTTATTTGCATGTTCTTTTAATAAATCTTCAGTATCACAAACTCCATTTGTATAATGCTCAATACTTTCCGATACATTATATCCATTAACATAACTATGTTTTGAAAAAACTTTTTCTCCTGTTTCTTTTGAGTAGAGTGTTGTTGTAAAATCCTCTTCATCTAAATGACACCAACCGCTTTTCTCCATTAAAAGATTATCATTAGCATCAAAATATTTATACTTAAACCCATCACCTTTTTTAAACACGGTTTTAGAATGATCAATATTTTTTGAAATTTCTTCATAAACTTGATCGTAGTAATAATCTAAGATTTTATTTCTCTCTTTTAGACGCATCTCTGCTTCATACTTCATAGACATTTCAAGAGCTTTTCTATTTCTCATGTTTTGTCGAGAATTAGCTGTCGCTGTTGCAGCATTAAGCGCTGCATTAGCTGCAATAATTGGTGCAATATTAATCATAATTTTTCCTCCATCTTAATTTCCTTGTGTCATTAATATATCCCAAAAAACATCTTATTGTCAAACAAATTACAACATCATAGAAAATCAAGGCTTACAAGGAAATGATAATGAAAAGTGCAATCTTGGTATATGAAATCTTGTTACCTCTCGGAAATCCTTAAAATCAAGGGGCGAAGAACTTTGCTAATCCTCTCCAATCTGGTAGGAAACGACGTGCGTGTTTTGAACTAGTTTATATGACTAAGTGCTATTGTTTCTTTAATATCTTTGAGTTTTTTTAACCCCATAAAGGAGACTTTTTTATGAGTCTGAGATCCTCAAGATGAAATAATGTTTAATAAATATAAAGATTTTACTTGTATAATATCAAAAAAATTTAAGAGGATATTATGAAAAAAGCACTATTAATTATTGATGTTCAAAAATCTGCTGTTATTAAACCCGAGATAGCACAAGACATTGAGAAGTTACAATATGAGTATGATGTAGTTTTTGTTTCTAAATTTACTAATCAAGATTCCCCTTTGTTAAAACTTCTTAATTGGTCTGGTTATGACGATGAAACGCTTGCCTTTAAGCCAAAGGATAATGCAATTATATATACTAAAACAGGTTATTCTTCTTATTTACCTGAAATGAAGCAATTTGATGAAATATATATTTGCGGATTTGATACAGATGCATGTGTTTATAAAACAGCAATGGATTTAGCTGAAATAGGTGTTAGACCGATTGTTTTGAAAGATTATTGCTTTAGTGTAAACCAAGAATTTCATAATATAGGATTAAAACTTTTAGAAAGAAACATCGGTGCGATGAATGTTAAATAACTTATTATGTTTATCAGAGAATTTATATTCATTTTTAGGATCAAAAAAAGGCTGAAATTTGTTAAGTTATTGAAAATATGGAATGAAGTTTGAAGGTGCTATAAAATAAGCCTTCAAAATATATCAATCTTCAAACTAGCTCATTAAACAACCATATAACAAAAACTCGCAACCTTAAGCAACTTTTGAACTCTGGCTGGAGACGACTTGCAATCCTCGAGTAAGTTATTATTGGTTGTAAAGTAACATTTTTTGCAATTTGTTATTATAATCTCTTGCATTTTTTAATTATTTAATTTTATAATTCATTTGTCAGAGTTGATGGTCTGACTTAGGTGTGAGAACCTAATATCCACTAGCGTCGCGAAAGACGATATTTTCGCCTACCAGTTTTTTGACTGGAAGGCGGTAAAATACGCTTTTAAAGTCAATATATCGCACAATAACTAGTGGTATTGTTCTCAACTTCCAGTCGCCTCTCATCAGGGCGACTAGTTAGTTATTGCGAGGTATATTATGAAATATAAAAATATTTTATTAGCCATAGCATTTGCGACAATACCGTTTATTTCAGCTTGTTCAACAACTAATTATAGTTTGAATGAGGAAAAACTAACTGTTGCAAAAGCTCAAACAGAAATTAAGGTAGGTATGCCATCTTCTGCTGTTATTGAAGTTTTAGGCTCACCTAATATGGTTACAACAGACACAGAACGTAGAGAAACTTGGGTTTATGACAAAGTTTCTACTAATGTTCAATCTTCAACATCTAAAAGCGGTGTATGGTTACTCTTATTTGCAGCTGGAAGTAAAGATGTTAAAGCATCATCTAACCAAAGAACATTAACTATTATTGTTAAATTTGACAAGAATGGTTTAGTTAGAGATTTTGCTTACAGAACTTCAACTTTTTAAGGAATAAGATATGAAAAAAGTTTTTATCTTATTTTTAATGGTGTCGTTTGTTGTATCTGGATGTGTTTCTTATGATCACTATTACAAATTAGATGAACAATATCTAGCTAGAAGACAATTAGAAACAAGAAGATACGATACTAATGATGAGGAAACTTTATTGGTTGCATCAGCACAAGTGTTACAAGATTTAGGCTTTACACTAGATGAAAGTGAAATCAAGTTGGGGCTAATTACGGCAAATAAAGACCGTGAAGCCGGTTCTACTGGACAAAAAATAGGTATGATATTTCTTGCCGCATTAGCAGGAACTCAGCCTATTTATGATACAAATCAAAAGATTTATGTGACATTGGTTTCTACCAAAAGCTACAATAATAAAGGATATAATATAAGAGTAGAATTTGCTCGTGTAATTTGGAATAATATGAATCAGGCTAGAATGGAAAAAATACAAGACGAAGAAATTTACAAAGACTTTTTTGATAAATTAAGTCAATCGGTATTTTTAACAGCAAATAATATATAGGAGTAAAAATGAAAAGATTTTTATTATCTGTGATTGTTATACTAGGGTTAACAGGATGTGCATCAACACATCACGATGTTCTAGGTACATCACAATCTCAGGTACAAATGCGAAATTATCAGTCTAGGTCATTTGATACAAATGACAAAGCTTTGGTTTTAAGAGCTGTTGTATCTACAATGCAAGATTTAGGATTTATTATAGAGCGTGCAGATGAAAAGTTAGGAACAATTAGTGGCACATCTTTTACTCACGCATCTAAATTAACCGTATCAGTTAGAGCTATCAACAAAAAACAAATAGTTGTCAGAGCTAACGCACAAGTAGGGTTAAATGCTTTAGATGATCCTATACCATATCAAAATTTCTTTAATGCTTTGGGTCAATCTTTATTTTTAGAAGCCCACGAAGTAGAGTAGAAATTAATTTAAATATTTATAACCTACTGCCCCTAATGTCAGTAGGTTATTTTTTATGCTTAAAAAGGCGAAAAACATATAACTTATTGAAAAATATGGAAGTGAGTTCGAAGAAGGCTAAAACAAGCCTTCAAAAAACATTCATCTTTTAACCAGTTTAACTGCTTGTAAAATAACAAAAAAGTCGCCATTTCTGACGACTTTAAAAATATATATGTTTTTTCAATATATTATAAAAGCTGTAAATTTCCCGCGGCAACTCTACCTCTATCATCATATTTTTCAAAACTAATATTTTGTCCTGGAAACAATCTTTTTAAACCACATTTTTGAACTTGAGTGATATGAACAAAAACATCTTTTTCTCCTATTTCTGGTGATATAAATCCATATCCTTTAACAGTATTAAACCATTTAACAGTACCGCGTAACATTTTAGCCTCCAAAAAAAGTTATTAAATTATTTACACTCTAAATATATTACTACAATTTACATTTATCAATTCCTAGATTTTGTAAATAGTGTTAGTTTTTTTATGATGTTTCAAGTTCTTATATAAGTGTGTAATAAAATTTATAACAGTGAAATATTTGATGAGCAAAAAATATATATTTATATATAAAAAAAGTACATATATTCTTAGACTATAGTAATTATTTTGATCTTCCCATAGAAAAAAATAATTTATGATGATTGATATATAATAGCAAAATTAAGCAAAGTTGTATCTTCTTTATAAATAACCTTAACGTAGCGTTAAATTGCGTTTTATAATAAATAAATCCCCCATATTAAGATAAGGGGGATTTATTTATAGTTATTAATATAAAACATATAACTTTAAAATAAAATTTTATTGCAATGATGGAATATTCTTTTGTAGCTTTTTTATGGAGTTTAATTCAATTTGTCTAACTCTTTCTTTAGATATATTGTAGGTAATACTTAAAGCATCTAAAGTTTGCGGAATAGAATATAATCTACGTTTAAATAGAATATCTTTTTCACGCGGATTTAAGCATGATAAAGCACTATAAAATAGCTTCTTTCTATATGAATATATTTGATTGTTTATAAGTTTATCTTCTTGATTTATAGTTCCATCTACAATAAAATCAATAAATTCATCACCATTATCAGAATCGTTATTAATATTAATGTTAAGAGAAGTATCCTGAGCAGATATACGATTATTCATTTCTTTCACATCAGCAGAGCTAACTGATAATAATGATGCAATTTTATCAATAGTTATGTCATCCATGTCTCTATCATCAATTAAGTTTAGTTTGTTTTTTATTTTTCTTAAATTAAAGAACAATCTTTTTTGAGCAGATGTAGTACCAATTTTTACTAAAGACCAAGAGTTTAAAATATATTTTTGAATATAAGCTTTAATCCACCATAATGAATATGTGGAAAATCTAAACCCTTTATCTGGGTTAAATTTTTTTACAGCGGTTAAAAGACCAATATTGCCTTCAGCAATAATTTCATTCATAGGTAACCCATATCCTTTATAAGCGCTAGCAACTTTAACTACCAATCTTAAATGAGAGTTTATGAGTTTATGGGCTAACTTTTCGTCATGAGTATTTGCATATTGTTTAGTTAATTCGTATTCTTCGTTAATTGATAAAATAGGATAACGTTTTATACTTTGCAAATACTTTATCATATTAGTTTGTTCTGAAAAGTCCGAATTATCAAAATGAATACTATTGTTCATTGTCTGCTCCATTAATATTAATAACAATAAACCTAACAAATATAGACTTAGGTGTACTTCTGTTAGAAGACATCTAAAATATTCATTTATGAAAGATATAAAATCAATAATCAAAAAAAGTACTATATATAAGAAAAAATAGTAATAATGAACTTTTTGTGTCAGCATATTCTAATTTTTAGTACAGGTAACCTTATTTAATAAAATGTATATAAGCACAAAATATTGTGTACTAATTTTTCGTATCCGTGTATCTAAAAATAAGAATTGATTACTTTGTAATTATAAATTTAACATAAACACAACAACAGAAAATGTTTTATGTTGTTCGAGCCGTCAGAAGCTTAATGCATAGTCGCGTTTTTGGGCAAAAGATTTCTAGCGATACCATTTATGGCCGGGGAGCTTTAACGAATGTCCAGAAGTCTTTTTAGACTTTAAAGGTTAAAGGATCATTTTTATGCATTTGATTTCTGAACTCTCCGACCACCTTAATGCATTTTCCAATCAGAGGAATAATAAACAGATGGTTAGCAAAAAAGATATTTCAATGTTAGAGAGTCTTTTGTTTTTACAAGCAATTGACCAATGTTCAGGAAAAAGAAAGGCTTCTGAAGCATTATCTATTTCAATAGATACAATTAGCAAATATATTGAAAATCTAGAAGAAGATTTAGGTGTAAAGTTAATTTCAAGTAGTGGTAAAGGATCAAACCTAACTAGTGTCGCACAACGCATTGTTGAAAAAGCATCAAAAATTAAAGAAATACTTGATGATATTTCAGCAATAAAATTAGAAAATAAAGAGATAAAAGGAGAAGTACGAGTTTTTATCTCTTTAGGATATGCTTCGTATATGGTTCCACATGAATTATCAGCATTATTTGATATTTTTCCAGATTTGAAAATTAATTCAATTTCAGCTACCGATTCATCTCAACTCAATATGAGAGATGTGGATATTATATTAAGTAGTGAGCCGATAGATAGTTTTGATATTGTAGAAATAACCAATAAAACAGTATATTGTGGATTTTTTGCTTCACCTAATTATTTATCAGAGCATGGTTATCCAGTAGACCTAGATGATTTGGTTAAAAATCATAGATTAGTACATAAACATAACAATATGTTAAAGCATGCCATTGGTGAAGAAAAATTAAAACAAGCCCATATCTGTTTTCAAACAAATAATAACTTAGCTCTAATCAATGCAATAGAAAATAGTACAGGTATAGGTATTATGCCACTAAGTTTTGCATCGCAAGGGTTAGTTAGCCTTGATAATATACCATGTGATAATTCTTTATGTTATTATCTATACGTTAATAGATATACAAAAGATATACCAAGAGTAAGAACACTTATTAATTTCTATAAGAATATTATAGATAGAATGGAAAATCCTATCCCTACATTAAATAATGAAAATTTACCAATCATTGAAATGTTAAGTGGAAAATAAAGGTGATATCAAGAAAAGAAGAAAGGCTAATAAAAAGCATTTCTTTTGTATGTTAATCATTCAAACTAGTCCGTGTAAATGCCCGAAATGAGCTATTTTCAAAACATCTCACACGGACCAACTCAAATGTTTTATTTATAAAGAAAAAAGGACGATTTCTCGTCCTTTTTACAATGTGGCTGGAGACGATTTGCTGTTCTCGAGTTGTTTATTTTTGATAATAATGCTGTAATTTATAAGCTCCGTATAAACCAATAATTCTCAAAACAATCAAAATAACCATAGCCGTGTATATTCCATAAATATCAGCAACTATTCCCAATAAATACATCACAGCAGCCATATAAATTCCTTTTATGAATTGTAGGATAGATTGTGCTGTAGCTCTGTATTCCGGTAAAAATTCTTGTTGTAAAATATCTGTTTTTGCGGTTGAAGCAGTTGCGTAAAAAAAGTTTATAAACATATGAATGAATGGTGTAAAGATATTATTGGCCAAAAGAGCTATTGTTCTGACCCAAATATTACAAAAGATTGATGCGAAGTATATTTGTTTTTTTGAAAATTTTTTAAGATATGGTATGCAAGCAAAACCTATCATACCAAAAACATGCTTTAATATTCTGGCAAAACTTATAATCCAATCACTGGTAAAAATCTTAAAATAAGCGCTTTCAAAACGATGAGAGATATCTCCAAGCGTACTGAAGTAAATATCAACCAAGGTATAAAAGGCTAGGGTTTTATTTTTAATAAATTGTTGAAAAGCGCTGATTATACTCTTTTTAGATATAATCATGCTTTTTTTCTTAATATTAGGTTCAATAAGAAAACAAGATACAACTAGTTGCATAAAAGGAGGAAGGGTAGAAAGCCAAGCAACAAATTGTAAAGGAAAAAAGTAAGTTATTGTCATAGCGCAAAAAGCTCCAAATGCACATCCTAATTGATCATAGAACATTGATTTTGAGTATAATATACTAAATTTATGAGCTTTTCCTAATGATTGAGAGGTTTCAAACATCATTGCATCAATAGTTCCTGCTGAAAAGGCTTCGCCAATACCCCACAAAACAGCAAAAAAACAAAGTAACCAATCTATTTCAAATTGACCTGAAAATGCTAATAACACAAAGGCTACAGTCATTAAAATATTTGAAAAAATTAAAACCGGTTTTCTTCCTATTTTATCGGAAAGCAAACCGCTTGGGATTTTGCTAAAAGCATAAGATATATTAAAAATAGCAAAAATTGCCATAGCAGACGTATAAGAATTCATAACTTGAGTAAAATAAATAATCATCAAGCTTGCTAAAGGCTTAAATCTCCAAAAAAAGTAGTAAAATCTGAATATATGAAAGTTACGCTTTATCATGATAAAGTGTATAATAGAAGTAAAAAGTTAATATTTGGCAAAACAAATAACCTTTACAAATTCTTGCATAGGTTCTTTTTATGCTCAAAAAAGGCTGAAATTAGCTAAGTTATTGAAAAATATAGAAACAAGTTCGAAGATGCTATAAAACAAGCCTTCAAAATATATTCATCTTCGAACAGGCTTAAGCACTTGTAAAATAACAAACTTCTCTTAGCTTTGCGAGGGTTTACCCAAAGCAAAGGTTAGTTGTTCGCGTAAGTAGGAAGATAAAATCTTCCGTAGCGACGCAAAAAAGTCGCCATTTCTGACGACTTTTTAACTCTGGCTGGAAACGACTTGCAATCCTCGAGATATTTGTAAATTAAAAAAATCAAATTTTAATGTTTTTGTCTATTTTGTGCTTGCTACATAGCCAAAAATATGTTATATTAATGGAGCATATAATAATTATAAATCCTTTCGGTTCTAAACGGAGCGAGGCCGAAAGTTAGTAATTGCTCTATTAATAATTATGTCAACAGTATTAAACAAAGTCTTTACAGACAAGGAACAGAGAAGTTTTCATTGGGTGAATCCTGATGAGGTAACTAATGAAGGTGGTTTCATTACCAACATTGATGGTAAAGTAGTTGCTTTTATGGACGGTGTGAAAGTTAGAGTGCCGAAGGTGCTTTATAACGAGGTAGGCAGACCTTATTACTACATTTCTAACTTGAAAGAGCTTGGAAAAAAGATGGCAAGAAAGCACGGAGTTTGGAAGTGTAGTAAAAATCAGCCTATCCGTGTTTATAAAGTTATAACAGAGGCAGATATCAAGAGTATCATCAACGGAGTACAGGAGGCGGCTGGTCTGACAGTGACGGAGGATACCTGTCTTGTGCAGAACATTATCGGAGGCGAATTCTATGTGCAGACAAAAGAATATTTGAGTGAAAATTATTCTTTGGTTCGCTCTGAGGGAATTTGCGATGTATACGAATATACCGGCGATATCCAGGAGTGGACATATTGTGAGATCAATATTTTTGCTGCTCTTTGGGGGGGTATTCAGTTTTTGGCAACTCCAATGTTGAGGATTGATAATCCCAAGGACGTTTACGGATGTAACTATATCCGTTTTTGGGGAGATGACCAAACAGTTGGAACTCATGTGGCGCTAGCCTTTTTCCGTGCATGTGGAACTCAATTTTTCTCTGCACCGTTGGCTATGCCAGTTAGTGTGCAGAAAGCAACATTCACCCCACCAAAATCTCTGCTCAGACAGAAAAAAATTGCTTAATTTCTGTCAATTTGATTTTGAGCTCCTTCGGGAGCTCTTTTTTTTGGTAAGTTAAAGATATTTTATTACCAATCCAACCTTTCACATAGCTAT
>JAZRAL010000031.1:0-14025 GCA_045634545.1 Alphaproteobacteria bacterium
CATAATACTTAAACGATTTTAATAGTTAATAATAAAGTTTTTTAGACAGAACGTTGCTCTCTTGTTGGTTGAATGGTTCTTGTTGTTGGTTTAACTTTTTTAGGTTTATTAGTTTTTTCAACTGTTGGAGCAATAATAGATTTAGTAGTTTTTTCTGCTAATGCTTTAGTTAAAGAATTTAGGCGTTCTTCAATCAAGTTTGGTAATGTATTTGCTTTTTCTTCTTTTTCTGCTGTTAATTGTACTTTTTTGCCTTTGGTATCATATGTGTACATTTCTACAGGGTTACCTTGATTATCATATCCAATGCCAAGGATTGTTTTGCCTGATAATAATTTTAATTCACGACTAGTAAGAATCTCTTCTTTGCCAAACTTTGTATAATTGCATTGAATAGTACATGGAATGTGGTCTGTTCTATATGCAAAATGTGTTTGGTTTAAGACATTGTCTGCATTTCTTAAATCTTTTGTCATGATAAAATCCTCTAAATTGTAATCTTTTTATAATAATATCATAAAAAAATACAAATTTAAAGCTTTAAAGTAAAAAATGTTTGATTTTTTTTAAGATTAGTTTAGAGTTTGTAAAGGTTAGATGTTAGTTTATATTAGAAAGAGGAATTTTTAAGATGAAAATGAATGCAACACCTGTTAGAGGAACTAAAGATTTTTTACCTTTAGAGGTAGAAATTAGAGATTATGTTAGAGAAAAAATTGAAGCAACATATAAAGCATTTGGTTTTCATAAAATTAATACCCCAATTATGGAAGATATTGAGCGCCTTAATAAAAGTGATGGCGGTGAAAATCTATCTATGATTTTTAAGCTCTTAAAACGTGGGCAAAAACTAGATTTAACAAAAGAAAATTTAACAGAAGATGATTTAGTTGATAGTGGACTTCGTTATGATTTGACTATGCCTTTATCTCGTTATTTTGCTAATAATAGGCAAAATCTTACAATGCCTTTTAAGGCTATTCAAATTGATAAGGTGTTTAGAGCTGAACGCCCACAAAAAGGTAGATTTAGAGAGTTTTATCAATGCGATATTGATATTATTGGTGATAAGTCTGTTAATGCTGAAATGGAATTGATTGCAGCGACTACCTCTGCTCTTGATAATATTGGTTTTAGTGATTTTACAGTTCGTATTAATGATAGAAGAATTTTAACTGATATGATTTTAAGTGCTGGCTTTGATGCAAATGAAGTTGGTAGGGTATGCATTATTTTTGATAAACTTGATAAAGTTGGAATGGATGGAGTTGAAGCAGAACTTTTAGAAAAAGGTTATGATAAAAATATTATAGCAAAATTTATGGATATTATCAAAGATGTTGAAGGTGATGCTCTAAGTGCTGCTGAAAAGTATTGTTCTAATAAAGAAGTTGTTGCAGATTTAAGAAAAGTTTTGGAATTTGCAAATAGTATTTCTAATGGCAAGTTTAATGCTGTTTATGATAAGTCTTTAGTTCGTGGTATGGGATATTATACCGGTATGGTATTTGAGATTGTTAGTCCTAAGTTTGGCTCATCTGTTGCTGGTGGCGGTAGATATGATGAAATGATTGGTAAATTCTTAGGCGAATCGGTGCCAGCTGTAGGTTTTTCTATTGGTTTTGAAAGAATTACAACAATTATGTTTGAAGAAAAAGTTAGCATTCCTACTAAAGAAAAGGTTATTCTTATCTCAAATCAAGATGATGATATGGTAGAAATTTACAAAAAAAGAAATGAGTTAATGGCAAAAGGAATGATAGTTTCTGTTTTGTTTAGATCTAAAAAACTTGGTAAGCAGATGGATGGCCTTGTTGCTCTCGGTTACAAAAAAGCTTGTTATATGGATACTGGGGATTTTAAAGACCTTGCATAGTTTTAAAATGTGCTAAAGTACTGTCAAATCGCTAAATGGATGCCTGTCATAAAATGCTCACGTACGCTTAAAGTACGCTCTGCTTTTATGCAGGACATTTAACGATAGCACAGCACTTTATCTCATTTTAGCGCGCGTGCTAAAGTACTGTCAAATCGCTAAATGGAAGTAGTCATTTGCTCTAAGTAGGTTATGGTTGTTTGAAAATTTCTTTTTTTTAATTTTGACATTAATAAAAAATGTAATATGATATTTCGAATTGTTAACCTATTATGTCTTAAGCCTATGAAATATTTTATTTTTACTGTTTTGTGGGTGTTTGCAATTTTTTTGATTTTTGTTTTTCTGCTGTATAAGTTGGCAGAACTTGGAAAAAAAGTAAAAGAACTTGAAAAAATTTGTAAATTGATTGATGAGAAAGATGAAGCAGAAAACTAAAAAAACACCACCTAATTGGTGGTGTTTTTTGTTTGTAATATATGATTAGAAATCACATAAAACGGCACCTGATTCTTTGGCATTTGCCATATTAATCATAGAAATGATGTTATAACCATTATCTACGTGAAGAACTTCACCAGTGATTGCTTCACCAAGAGGTGAAAGAAGTGCTAGAGTTGCACGACCAACTTGTTCTTGTGTAACGTTTGCTTGAAGTGGAGCATTAAGCTCGTTCCAACGTAAAATCTTTCTAAAATCACCAATACCAGAAGCTGCAAGTGTTTTGATTGGGCCAGCAGAGATTGCGTTTACTCTAACTTTTTGTTTACCCATATCCATAGCTGCATAACGAACAGATGCTTCTAGAGCAGCTTTTGCTACACCCATAATGTTGTAGTTTGGTAATACTCTTTCTGAGCCTAAATATGATAATGTAACAATAGAACCATTTTCATTCATATATGGTGATGCACAACGACAAGCTTCAATAAATGAATAGCATGAAATATGCATTGTGTTTAAGAAGTTGTCTAAAGTTGTGTCAATTGTTCTACCTTTTAATTGATCTTTATCTGAGAAACCAATAGCGTGAACAACAAAGTCAATTTTTCCCCATTTATCGCCTAAAGTTTTAAAGCATTCTTCAACTGATTTAGAATCACCAACATCACATTTAATCAAAGTTGGTTTGATAGATAGTTGTTCGGCTAAAGGAATAACTCTTTTTTCTAATGCTTCATTTTGATATGATATTGCAATTTCTGCACCTTGGCTATCCAAAGCTTGTGCAATACCCCATGCAATAGATTTATCATTAGCAAGGCCCATGATAAGACCTCTTTTACCTGCCATTAAAGGTTCAACAGTCATAGTTTTTTTCCTCTTTATATAGTTACAGTATAATTTTTAATAACTAGCCATTCTTAATAGTTGAATAATTGATTTTTGTAAACAATTATTTTATTTTGATGTGTATGTTTGAGTTTTTTTAATAAAATCTAGCAAAAAAAATAATTGTAACATATTGAAAATATTGTTTATTTCAAAATAATTCTAAAAAAATAAAAAAAATGCTTGCAAAACGAACAAAAAGAGAACATAATCATTTCAGAATTAAAAAATGGACTAATTTTTAGGGGTGTAAAATGGAAAAAGATAAAGCTTTAGAAGCGGCGCTTAGCCAAATTGAAAGAGCGTTTGGTAAAGGTTCTATCATGCGTTATGGACAAGATACCAAAGTTGACATTGAGGCTATTTCTACTGGTTCTTTAGGAACAGATATAGCTCTTGGTATTGGTGGACTTCCAAAGGGAAGAATTGTTGAGATTTATGGTCCTGAAAGCTCTGGTAAAACAACTCTTGCCTTAAGTGTTATTGCGCAAGCTCAGAAAAAAGGCGGTGTATGTGCGTTTGTTGATGCAGAGCATGCTCTTGATCCATCTTATGCAAAGAAAATTGGTGTAGATATTAATAATCTTCTTATTTCTCAGCCAGATGCCGGTGAACAAGCTTTAGAAATTGCAGATACATTAGTTCGTAGTGGTGCTATTGATGTTTTGGTTGTAGACTCTGTTGCAGCATTAGTTCCTAAGGCAGAACTTGAGGGTGAAATGGGAGATAGCCATATGGGACTTCAAGCTCGTCTTATGAGCCAAGCTCTTCGCAAGCTAACTTCTACTGTTTCTCGTTCTAATACACTTATTATCTTTATTAACCAAATTCGTATGAAGATTGGTGTAATGTTTGGTAACCCAGAAACAACAACTGGTGGTAATGCTTTGAAATTTTATGCTTCTATTCGTATGGATATTAGAAGAGTTGGTGCTATTAAAGATAAAGAAGATGTTATTGGTAGCCAAACAAGAGTGAAAATTGTTAAAAACAAAGTTGCTCCTCCATTTAAGACAGTTGATTTTGATATCATGTATGGCGAAGGTATTTCAAAAGTTGGTGAACTTATTGACCTTGGTGTTAAAGCAGGTATTGTTGAAAAAGCTGGTGCTTGGTTCTCTTATAATGGTGAAAAGCTTGGTCAAGGTCGTGAAAATGCAAAACAAGTTTTGCGTGATAATCCAGATCTTGCTGATGAAATTGAGAGAAAAATTAGAGCTGATGCTGGTCATTTGACAAGTGAACTTATTGGAGATATTGATGACACAGGTGAAGTAGAATAAGTTTTAAATTATTTATTTTATTTAAAGGCGGGGATTTTCCTCGTCTTTTTTTTATTTGACATATAAAAAAAATGTGTTACAAATTTTGTCCAGAGATTTATTATTTTATGTTTAATATAATTTTGATATTTTATGGACACTATTGAAAAAACTATCAGTGAAGAGCGTTCGTTTATCGAAGGTGCAAGTAGGAGTGGTTTGTTTTTGTATGTTCAGAAAAAGCCTGTTCATTCTTCGAATTTTCCATTGTTTTGTGAAAAGGCGGATATGCAGGCTATTAAGTACTACTTGAGAAAGTATTCGCTCAATACCGAAAACATCGTTTACGTGCTTGAAAATGGCACTATTGACTATCTCGAGGCTTTGTTTGCTGAACGAGAGTTGACTGTTGATGCCTTGAAGTACTTGTTTGAGAAGGGCTCGCTTGAAGCAGTATGTGAGTATGTTCGCTATCATGATTTGCCCGAGAAGTTTGAAAACATGTTGTTTTCAGCTGGTTTTGAGAAGGCTGCGATGTTCTATGTGTCGCACTACATTCTCTATGTTTCGTCAGAGGTGCTGATGATTGAGTTTGGTGGAAAGCGCATGCTAAAGCGTTACATTGAGCATGAGGATTTGCACAGTGAGGCAGAGCTCTTGATGCTGTCTTCAAGGTTCTTTGATGTTGGATTGTTATCACTTTACATTTCAAAGTGGTGTTTTTCAGACGCTGCGCAGAAGCGTTACGACGAAATCTTAAGCGAGATGTCAGAAAGCGAAGTACAGTAGTGTTTTGTACAAAGTGTAAAAAAGGACCCTGATGAAGGGTCCTTTTTTATTGTTGGGTGGAAATTTACGCAATTGCGGTATTACCACACTGTTTTTTTACTTTGCTTTTGGCGGGCAAGTGCTTTTCTGCTTCTGGACAGAAAGAAAAGCGGTAAGCTGAAATTAGCTTATGCTTGTTAGTTTGAATAAGCAGGATTTGGTTGCTTATATCCAACTTGTGGTGATAGGCTCTTAGAAGTTTGTGATGGCCTTCTTCTATCATTACACGCTCTGCTTCTGTAGATAGCTTTCGACCATATGCCTCGAGCATCTTGGGACGATTTTGCTTTACTAGTTCAATCTCGGCAGGAAGACAAAGTTTGTCTTTGAAGCCGTACATTGTTAACACACCCCTTTTTACCATTTGCACTTGAGCAAAGTTTCTTCTTTTCTTTGACATAGCAAAAAAATTTAGTTTGACATAATTATATAAGTTAGTTTTTCTTAAGTATCATATTATATATTTGTTTGCAAGAGTTGTTTTAAATAAAAATAAAAAAACTGCAAAATTAATTGCAGTTTTTAGTGGTTTTATAAAAATCTTATAAAGAATTTTGTTGGTGCATTGTCAAAATAGCACTAGTGTCAAGGTGTTCAGATTTTTCCTTTTGTTGGATTGAGCGAATAATTGGTTGATATTTAATAGCCATTTTGGTGATGTTATCAAATTGAGCAAGCTCTGTATCTGATAAGCCTTCCCATTCTTTAAGAATTTTAGATTTGGCATTTTTACCAAATTCATTAAAGTTTTCTGGAAGTACTCCTAACCATTTTAAGTAATATGACTTATTTAGGTATTCATTTTTATCAGTTGTAAAGGCAGTTGCGCCATCAAATGGCTCTTTACTTTCTACAATATAATTTTCGCGCAAAAAATTCTCTGCAAAAGCTTCACGTTCTTTGTGATCATGAAGAGCATTAGCATTTTCATTTAACCAAAATAATCTACGGAATAGGTAAAGATTGCTTTGATGTACGGCAGATTTATGAATATCTATACATAATTGCTTTTTTTCGTTACATTGTTTTTTTAGGCTAAAGAGTTTAGCTTTATTTTCAGGAGTTCTTTCTTTTTTCTCTAGTTCTTTATATTTTGCATCTAAAACACGAAAATCTTCATATGCTGAGTGTGATCTAATATGAGCAAAGAACATGTGAGTCTGTTTAAATTGAAATTCAATGTAAAAACTTTTGTTGGTGCCAGGAATGGTGATTTTGGCAGTTTTTTTAATGTCAAAGTACCAACGTGGATTTTCATCAATGTCTGTTTTATATTGGTTTCTTTCACCATCTTCAAACTTTATGTAGTCTGGAAAACGTTTTTCCATTTGTTTGATTAGTTTTTCAATATCAGATCTATATCTTGATGTTACACTCAAGCGATAAATATCTTTAGGTAAACGATAAGAATCTAGCTCTTCTAATGGATCTTTGTATGCAAGTGGAGCTCGTGAAAACTCAGCTTTTGCATTAGGATCATATCTTAGAGAGCTAAAAAATTTTTTACAAAAATCACTATATTCTCCAGTGCATTCTAAGATACTTTTTTCAATAGTTCTATCTATACCTTTGATTGGTGGAATGATAACATAAATATCATTATTACTATGTTTGTAGTGCAACATAGCGGAATTGCAAGGCGCTAAGTGTCGTACGAAGTATGGAGGGTTTCTACCTTTTTTGGTTTCAATAGAGCCATCTTTTAAGTTGATATTGAAAATATCTTTAGGATAACCTGGGTTTTCTTCTGTATCAAAATTAGAAACAATTGCTTTATGGATTAAGCGATATTTTTCCATTGTATTGGTATAATATTCTTTAAGGCGTTTAATGCTTTTGGGAGGTAATACTTGAGATAGAGCATCTATTAATGAATCTATATAAGCTAGAGCATCTTCATCTATGGAACGTTGAATATCATTAATTTGGGCAAATTCAAACTTGGCAAATTGGTCAAGAGAATATGTTCTCATTACTTCTTTTTTTTCGCTCATGATATTTATCCTTTTTTTTTAAATATTGGTTATCGTAACATATTTTTTGCAAGATAGCAATAGATTTTTATATAAAAACGATATTGACACTTGAGGGGCAATGGAATATAACCTTGGTAAATTAATTTTTTTAAGGGGAAATATCGTGCATCCTTGGCATCAAGTAAAACATTATTTGGAATTTCCGAATCTTGTTCCAGCAATTATTGAGGTTCCTAAAGGTTCTCAGGTAAAATATGAGCTAGATAAAGAAAGTGGTTTAGTTAAAGTTGATAGAATTTTGTACTCTGCAGTGCATTATCCTGCTAACTATGGTTTTATTCCTCAGACATATTGTGAAGATAATGACCCTTTAGATATTTTAGTATTGGGGCAAGAAAGTATTTATCCTTTGTCTATTATGAGAGCTAAACCTATTGGGGTTATGAAAATGATAGACTGCGGTGAGGCTGATGATAAGATTATTGCTGTTCATGAAGATGACCCAGAGTATAGAGATTATACTAATATTTCTGAGCTTCCTGCTCATATTTTGAAAATGCTTAAACGCTTTTTTGAGGATTATAAGGTTTTAGAGAAAAAGCAAGTTACAATTGAAAGCTTTTTAGGTCCTGATGAAGCTAAAAAGTTGATTGAAGATGCTAGAATGTCTTATGAAATGAAGTTTTCTGATATCTAATTTTAATTAAATTTAAGATAAAAAAAGTGCGTTAATTAGGTTTACGTACTTTTTTTTTATTTTTTTTGCATTTTTTTCTTGTTTTTGTCTATTTTGTGTGTTATATTGAACTCCGCTATAAGTAGAATTATGTAAAATCAAAAAAATATGTTATGTGTAATTATTTGAAACATTTCATCAACTTTAATACGAATGTTGATGAAACGGTACGTTATCAGTGCCGATCAGCTGACAAGATGAAGATTTCTGATAAGGAAATCTTTAAGCTAGGAGACAAGTACTTCTTTTATATGTATAATCGTAATGGCAAGGTTTCGACCTTTTCGTTGCGTGAAGTAACAAAAGAAGAGTATTATGCTCGTAAAGATGAGTTTTTCAGAGCTCGCCCCGATGGACGCTTTGGCGAATTTGAAGAAGGTGACTATACCTATTTTATTGGGTGCTTTAAGGATGCTGTCTGGAAGAAGAACATGCCAATGAATGACTGCATTTTTATTTCTGAAAATCCTTTGAAGGATGTGTATGATGCTGTTGCTAGTGAAATTGATGCTTCGGCTCGTCAAAAAGAGAAAGATGAAGCAACTTACCGCAAAGAGTATGCCAGAATGTGTGGAGCTCTTGGTAATAGGCTCGGTATTGCTTATGTAAATGTTCTTCGCATTGGTCCTAATGAAGAAAATCTTCGTGAATTTAAGAGGACTTATGCGGATGCTGTTGAAAAAGTCAAAAAGCTTTCTTTGTCGGAGCTTCGTCATCTTCAGCTTGAAGTTTTCAAAAAGAACAGAACGTGTAGGCGAAACGTGCTTGTCGGTTTGGGTGTCAAATTCTTTAATGCCGATGTGATGCTTATGGATTTAAGCGATCTTGATGAGGTGATTAATAAACCTTTGAAAGAGTATGCTGATGCAAGCGTCGAGATGGCAATTGAAACAGCGCTTGATTTTCCTTTTGAGGAAAGAATGGAGTTTTACCATGAATGTGAAAATGCTTCAAGTCGGAGTTCTAAGAGGACACTTCTTGCAAAGTTGGGTGTTGAAACAGAGGCTTTGGATTTGAACACTTATCCATTTGCTAAAATTAAGCATCAAATTCAGGCATCGCTTGGAATTGACAATTACTAAGAACAAAAAAACCAGATAACATTGAGTTATCTGGTTTTTTGTTTTTTAATGAAGAGGCTCTTTTAGAGTTCTTCAATCTTCATGGCTTTCATTACCTCATCGAGAGTGTAGCAAGTGCCGGTTTCGGGCAGGGCTACAATGTAAGTTGGGCGTGAGCCACGGAATACACGATGAGCAATGTCACGAACATCTTCTGCTCTGGTCTCGAAAATCGAGTTGATGCGGTTGGCAACGTCATACATGGAACCACGTCCAATGAGCTGCCAAGCGGTCTCAAGAGCACGGTCGTCTGACTTCTCGTACTTGTCAAGCTTTTCAACCATGGCGGCGTTACGTGAGCGCTCCATACGGCGGTCTGATGCCTCGGTGTCTGCGATACGATTAACGGCCTTAACAAAGATGTCGGTCAATTCCTTAGCTCCAACAGTTGGAGAAGAAATGTAGGTACGCATGGTGCGAAGACCATAGTATCCGGCAATCTTGAGGTCTACCTGAACATCATCCATGCCTGCGTCTGCGTATGCACGCTCAAGGCGACGGAGGAACATGCTCATCATTACGTTTGTTGCAGCGCTGTCATCAATTGACAAACCGGACATATCCCAGCCGAACATCAAGCGAGTGGTGTTGTTTGTGACATCAATCTTGTCAAAACCACCGGTGTAGATGTTGCTCTTAGCACGGGGTGCTTCGATACCGCGAGGGATGTCGCCGAAGTACTCTTCTGCGAGAACCTCAAACTCGGTGTCGTAAATCTTTGGGCCGGAAACAACGAGAACGATGTTTGATGCGGTGTAGTAAGTATTTGCGAACTCACGTACATCATCAACAGTGTAAGAGTTGATTGCACTAAGGTATTCCTCGGTTGTTCTTACAAGGTCTGCACCGAAGGCTACGTGCTTGTATGCCAACTTCATGCGACGCATTGTCATAGGCGCCATGTCGTAGGTCTGAGCACAAATTAGCTCTTTGGCACGTTCAAGATACTCTGGGGTCACTACGGTGTTGCTGAAAATCTTGCTAGCTTTAGCAAGAACTTCGTCCAAGTCTTCACCTCCAGTTGTGTAGGCAGTCATTGTGCCACCGAATACCGGAACAATGCCACAGGTCTGCAAGAGGAGAGTGCGCTCGAAGAGGTTTGCAATACCGAGCTTGGGTTCATTAACGTGTCCAACGTTGATAGACACACACACTGAGAACTTTTTTGCTTGACCTGCGTACATGACAGACAGGCCATTTTCCAATTGAAATTTTTCCATGATTTGAAAAAAATTTAGTTAAACAAAAAAATAGGTTAATAATATAAATGTAGCGGGGAATATAATGAATTAAAATCATTTTGTCAACTATAATTTTTAAGGAAAAAAAAGAGGGAGTTTTCTCCCTCGCTTTTTTCTTTATTTTTCCTTATTCTTCGTCAGTGGTTTTTGTTGTTGGTGTGTTGCCCTCAATTACATAAGATTGACAAAACCAATTACCTAAATCCACATCTGCACAACGTTTAGAACAGAAAGGACGATATTTTAGGCTATCGGTTAGTTTACCACATATTGGGCATTTGTGCACCTTTACTACTTTTTGTGTTTCTGTTTTAGTATCGTTTTCCATTGATATTAAGGCTCCACACGACCAGTTCCTGAACAAGTTGGACATTCGACAGAAAATTCTTCAAGTAGAGTTGGGCGTTTTCTTCTGCGGAGAATTTCAACATTACCAGCTTTACTCAAGCCTAAAACTCTAGCACCTTGTGGGTCACCAACTAATTCTTCTTCTAGAGTATCAATAACTGAGCGCATAAAACGATATTCATTAGAGCCTGCGAAATCAATCATGATTTTGCCACTTAGATTGCGCAATATTATTTGATGAGCGATTTCGATTGCAGCTTCTTTGTTAAATGCGTCTGTTTGACCACGAGCAACAAGACCTTTGGTGTCTACGTCTATTGCAACTAAAGCTCTTGTTTCTTCAATATGAATTTCACCACCATTTGCAAGTTTAACTGTTTTTTGAAGAGCCTGTTGGAGCATGTCTTGAATGCCATATTCTTCGCTTGGGTCTTTGTTATAAATAATTTCTTTATCAAAAACAGCTTTTAATTTGTCTTCTAAGTTGTGGTCGTTAACAACAACCGTTTTTAAGGTTTTTTGATAACGGTGAATTAAATCAAATAAAGGATTTTCTTTTGCATATAATAGAGCTGGAGCAGAAGCTGAGCGAGCTTTTATACGGATATTTTCATAAATTTCACGAAGAGTTTGCATTTCTTCAATAATAACATTGATATCAACATTTTCGGCAGCAGTTCTTACTACCCAGCCTTCTTGAGTTGCCCCAACGTTTTTTAATACGGCTTCTTGAAGTTCTTTTACTTTTTCTTCGTCGTTGATTTTTAATGATACATCAACATAGCTACCAAATGGACGATATACAAGATATGTTCCAGGAATTTGAATTGCACGAACAAGCTTTGCGCCTTTATCGGAGTGAGCAACTTTAGATACTTGAACAACTACACATTGTCCTTCTGTCATGTTTACTTCTAGTAGGCCTCTTTCTTGAGAACTCATGAATGCATCTTTGTTGTCCCCAATATTAACCATAAAGCCAAATTTGTCTTCGCTTAAATCTACTTTTTTTACGATGCGACCAAGGTATACGTTACCTTCTGTTGCTCCTGTTTCATTAAATAATTCGAATTCTTTTAGTTTTCCATCATCTAGTACTGCTAGACATGCATCTGAACCTGATTTTTCATAAACAATAGTATCTGCTTTTATCATTTGGTTGCTCCTTTTCTTAAGGTTGCTTTATTATGTATCTGGTTATTTATTAAATACCAGCTCCGTTTAAAAGGTTTTTTGTTTCATATAAAGGAAGCCCAACAACTCCTGAATATGAACCGATTATCTTTTTTACAAATCCTGCAAGTAGCCCCTCAATTTTGTAGCCTGCAACACCAACCCATTCGTTTGACGCAATGTAGTCTTTTATTTCTTGATTTGTAAGGTTTTTCATTGAAATTTTAGTGGTGATAGTTTTTTGGCTTAGATGGCCACTTTTGGAAATTAAACAAACCGAAGTAATAACTCGATGAGTTCTGCCGGATAATAGCTCCATTACTTTGGTTTGTTCTTCTTTAGTTTTAGATTTTTGAATTATTTTTTGCCCAACAACAATAATGGTATCTGCACTTAGGATGTTTTCGTTTGGTTTTTCAATAGCTACAGTTTGGGCTTTTAAGCGAGCGATACGGCGAATGTATGGAAGAGGTTTTTCATTGTTTAGAACAGTTTCATCAATATTAGCAGGATAAATCAATTTTGGAGTATAACCTATTTGATTTAATAGATTTAGACGTTGTGGAGAGCCTGAAGCTAATATGAAATCTCTACATTCGGTCAATGGTTTTATGCCTCGTCGTCGTATGTTCTTTCTCTTCTTTCGTGGCGTTCTTGTGCTTCAACACAAAGAGTTGCAATTGGACGAGCTATTAAGCGTTCAATGCCAATTTCTTCACCTGTCTCTTCGCAATAACCATAACTGCCATCTTCAATTCTATCAATAGCTGCATCAATTTTTAAGATGAGTTTACGAGCTCTGTCTTTGGTGCGCAAGTCAATAGATTTGTCTGTTTCTAGAGATGCTCTGTCTATATCATCAGGTTGGTTTAATCCTCCTTGACGCAAATCTTCTAAAGTGTCGCTTGATTGGTCTAATAACTCTTTTTTCCAGCTAAGTAATTTTAAACGGAAATATTCAAGTTGCATCTCATTCATATATTCTTCTTTTTTATTTGGTCTATAATCAGGTGGAAGTATTACAGAGCTTACCATTTTTTTATCTCCCATTTAGTTTTGTTTGTTTTTTATCAATTAATGATAAAATTTTGTATAAAATAGCAATAGATTTATAAACATCAAGTAAAAAAAATGTTTAATCAACTGTTTTTATGTGAAAATCCATGTTATTTTGTTATCAGCATTTCTGTTGCAGCTAGATATTGCTTCAGGAATGCTCAAAAATTGTTGTTCTAGTTGTCTTATACTAGGAATATGGTCGCTTTCAAATTGCGAGAATCTATAGTTCCATGCAATATTATCGTTGATGATTACGGTGTCTAATTCTGAGCCATTGGTAAAGAATTGTCCGTGAGATAAAACTTCAATGCAAGCGCTTTTATGAATAGCGTTGAAAGTAATATAATACATGTATCTATCGGTTGGACGGAGCGGATTTGATGAGGATATTTCTGTTGCTGGGCCAAATTCTATTTTTCCGCCTAAAGCATGTCTTAAATCTCTCATATCAAGGGGGATTGAGTTTGAACTATCCATAGCTTCTTCAGAAAGAGAGGTGTAATCTTCATCAACTGCACCAAATTGGATTATAGCTTTTTTTAATTCAACAACTTGTTGGGAGAGACGTCCTGTTTTGTATCGTCCAAAAACACCACTAACATTTTTAGCAATAGAGGTGCTGAGTGCTATTAATATACAGATATACATGATTGTTTGAATCATGGTATTACCTTGTTCGTTATTTTTTACAATCATAATATCCCCCATAATTGTGCAACTTGAAAAAGTATAACATAAAATTGTCAAAAACTCAATAGTTTTGTTTGATAAACAAATATTTTTGTTTACCTTATATTATATTATGGTTAAATTATATTTAATAGAGCTAATTTTAGGAGTTTGGTATGGGTAAAAGAGTTTTGATTTTGAGTATGTTTATCGCTTTTGCTGTTTTTTTCACCGTACAACTTGCTCAATTGATATTCATCTGCAATTGATTTATGCACCCAGTTAAGTGAAACGAAAGTTTCGTCTCCTCCTTCAGTAGGAGAAAGTCCAACCATTTCCCTGATTTCGTTAGGGCTTATTCCACCAACCGGCAATAGTATCTCGGCAAGTTTCATTTGTTTATC
>JAZRAL010000032.1:0-3526 GCA_045634545.1 Alphaproteobacteria bacterium
ATAGATGATATAGAGCCAGCCCCAATTTGGAGTGATGATTTATGGTTTTTAGACCAAGATAAACGTGATTTTGAGGCAAATGAAGGTTATTGGATAATAAACGAAGGTAACGCCGAAGGTGTGATAGAAGGAGGAAACCTCTGCACATATAACCTATTGTTAGGTACTCCATTCCGCCATCATTTCACAGAAGATACAATTTTGTTTATTGAGGATACAGAAGCAACACCTCTACAAGATTTTGATAGAGACTTACAAGCACTTATCCATCAAGAAGACTTTAAACATGTAAAAGCTCTAGTGATAGGTCGTTTCCAAAAAGGTTCAAAAATTACAAGAGAAGGTTTAGAGTTTGTGATAAGTACCAAAGAAGAACTAAAAGATATGCCAGTTATCGCAAATGTTGATTTTGGACACACCTCTCCAATTTTAACAATTCCTCTTGGTGGAAAAGCAACCATCAAAAATGGCAAGCTTCACATAGTAGGGTAATGTTTGATAAAATAAAAGTTGACAAAATTGCAATAAAGATATAACTAAGGGGTGAAAAAATATTATTAACCTCTCAGTATAATTTATGAAAAACAAATTATTTATGATGTTTGTACTTATTTTTATGAGTACAGTTTCGTTTGCAAATGAGCAAGCAAGTATTGTTGTAAGAGGAACCGGACAGGTTTTTCAATATAATGGAGTTTATTACGCAGATATTGGTGGCACCCACTACAGGCTTGATAAGCGTACTAATTTGCTAGGTCAAAATCCTGAATATTACTATGATGATTTAGTATGCAACAAATTTGGTCATAATTGGACAAAAGTTCAATCTGGTACAGTGGTAACTTGTTTTGGTGTTAGCGATCTTCCTGCATCTGTTTATGACTTTGTTTTGGATGAAGCAAGCCAAAAAGACATTGCAAAACTCGTTGAAAAGAAAGTTGATCCGGAAGTTAAAAAAGAAGGCTATACAGCAAAACATATTTTTGCAGGTATAGGATTAGCTTTTCTGTTTTTTTGGGTACTCGGAGCAACTGGAATACCAGGAGATGGATAAGACGGCATATAAGTACCTTAAGATAAAAAACAAAAAAACTCCAATACAAAAAAACACCGAAGTCATTAGACCTCGGTGTTTTTTTATCAATAATTCTTAAAGGGTATAAGCTTTCCTTCTTTGACGCAACAGACAATTTGCTTTAATGAATTTTTGCAATTATTAAAGTCAATATCATTCAAGTTTATTGTTTGTCGCAAAATTTCAACACCTTCATCCTCACTACGTTTAAGAAGCATATCCATTAGTATAGGATTTCTAGAAATGAGCTCACAACAAAGGTTAAAAGTCTCAATTGACTTTACCATTTTGAAGTTCTGTACCTCAATGACTCTTTTTTCATTACGAAAAGCTCTATCAAGTTTCTGTAAACCTGCAATATGTTCTCTTTGAGTTTCAAGCATTGTATCATTTGCTCTCAGCCCATCATTCACCAAGGCCCTATATACTTCCATCTCGTACTTAAGCTGCGGATTATCCGAACTCAATTTAGATAGCTGTTTGTTCTTTGTTTTAATCGGGAATATTCCTTCTAAAAGTTTTAAAAATAAAAAGATAAGAGCAATTCCTCCAGCTATCACTAAAAACCAGTATGTAGTCATAATTTGTTTTAATCAGTAAATAAAACCTTATAAGGAAAGATAAGTAAAATACTCACCTTTCCTCAATTGTTATCACAAAACTTCAAATTTTACGCCATTTGCTTCAATGATTTGCTTCTTTTCAAGTTGCAGAGTATCACGTTTGTATGTCGTAATAATCTTGATTGATCTACCACAAGATAATTCTTGAGGAACCATTGTAATGTTTAATGGTTTTAAAAGATAACTTTTTCCACCTGCAATAATTACAATATGGTACAAACCATTTATTTCAGAAGGGAAAATAGAAGACTGACTAATAGCAACTTCAACTGTTTCTTCCTTGGGCATAATTTTGTCTTGCAAGTCTTTAGCTAGATCTATTGTCTTTTCTCTGGCGTCTTTTGCAGCTTTTTTAACTCTTTCTTCGCCAAAGTACCAAAAAATTGCACCAGCAACAACAAAACCAAACAAAAATCTCCAGCTACCCAAAACGATAAGTAGCACCAAAACGGCAATTATTCCGTAATAAAAATTCTTATATCCCATAATTCCTAATTTTAATTAATGATTAAAAGTTAGTTATTGTGGGGTAAACGAAAGAGAATCAGCATATTGCTGCAAACCACCTTTCAAAACCAAAAGCTGAGAGTTACGATTTATGCCCAAATTGTTATCAATAAGACCATGCATAACCAAAAGTTCGTTCTTCTTAACAAGAGCATCAATCTGCAATGCTACAGAGTACAGGTAAGACCTTTGCTCTTCGAGCATAAGTTTTCCCATTGCCATATTGTACTTTTTGGCATTGTCGGTTTCACTTCCTAGTTGTGTGATATTGGATATAAGCTCTTCAAACTTAAGGTCAAGCTCTTGCTGTCTTTGAGTATAGTTTTTTTCCTTTTCTAAATTATTTTTGTAGAATTTCCAGTAGAAAAAAACACCAATTGCACACACAAAAATCAAAATACCACTCACCACAGTTAAAATAATAACTGCATCATCACTGTGTAAATTTCCCATAATAAAAAAAATAATTAGTTAGTAAAATAAAATAATTTAGGTTCTGTACAAAATATATCTTATTTCAAAAATTTGTCAATATTTTTTTTACTTGATTAATGTTTTGTAAAATAATGTAATAAACACAATAAAATACCTATATATCGAAGTGTGGTTATTTATAAAATAAACAAAAAAACACCGAGATTATGTAATCTCGGTGTGTAAATTAATGTTTTTTTATTCCTCTGTGTATATCTGAGAAAAGTCGGGAATATGGTTATTACGGAAAATCTGATAAAACCAAAATAAACTACAACTAAGATATCCACTAAGAATAAAATATGAATAAAATTCTGAGTATTTAGATATGTTATAATTCAGCCCAGGTATGAACATGTAATATAAAACATAAAAAACTATAGCCAATAAAATTTTAAACAATGTAGGGACTTTACCATCAACAAATCTACCTAGATTCGGTGAAATTACTCCTTCTCGTAATTGTAATAAAGCTTTTATACCAATAGCTATAGAACAACAACCTCCAATCAAGTAAAGAGGCGCGTAAAAATCTAAGCTCGAAGTATCAGCAAAAAAGTCTGGGTATTCAAGTGATGCAATCACTAAAGCTGCAGGTATTGTAAGAAGAAGCCCTCTCATAAACGAAAATATTACATAAAGCGAAATATTTCTACGCAAACGTATTTTATTTTCAGATTCAGCAAGCACATTTCTCTCTTCTTCAAAATTTTTGGGTGTTAAATACTTTTTACCTAATTTATAAAATGCAAAGCCACTCAAAATGCAGATAAAAAACACTGCTAGACTTGTATTAAACAAAACATCAATCGGATATAAAATTGAATTTTCCATAATAAAAAACATA
>JAZRAL010000033.1:0-13909 GCA_045634545.1 Alphaproteobacteria bacterium
GGCATAAATATCTTATATATGGAACATAAAAGACATAATGAATATGACTGGGGCTCTTATAAACGTGGGTATGTATGGCTTAGAGATAATGGGTATTTAAGCAAGGCAGATGAACTTATTTTAGCAAATGATTCGACTTATGCACCAATAACATCATTTAAGCCGATGTTTGAAGAGATGAATAACAATAAAAACATTAGTTTTTGGGGAAATAGTTTGGCTATGTATGGAGTGTCACATATTCAAAGCTATTTTATGGTGTTTAGAAAAAATGTTTTTAATGATAAAGGGTTTGAGGAGTTTATTTTAGCGATTAATCATCAAGAAGAACACATTGATTATGTAAAAAAATATGAGATGATGTTTACCCAATATCTTAGAGCAAAGGGGTATTATTATAAAAGCTATTTGCCAATGGTTAGTAACATTGATGATAAAGATGTTTTAGCAAATCCTAATATATATCCCTTGGAATATATAAAAAAATGTCAAAACCAATTTATAAAAAGAAAGTTTTTTGTGAGTGAAAATTATATTGAGGGTGATATGGTTGATGAACTTTTAGAGTATTTAGAGAAAAATTATAAAAGAACTTATGATGATATTAAAAAGAGTGGAGCGGTAAAAAATATTTAATTTATACGTTGGTAGATTAATTTTGCAAAGTGTTTAGGGGATAAAAATGGGACGTATTCAATCATTATCGGGGTTAAAAGTGTTGGCTGTGTTTGGGGTTTTGGCTTGCCATATGGGAGTGATACCTGCGTTTGATGCTTGTGCGAGAATGGTTGAAATATTGTTTATTATTTCAGGCTTTTTGATGGCATATAATTATCATGAAAAGTTTGAAGATTATTCGCTTTTAAGTGGTTTTAAGGTGATTAGGGGTAAGCTTTGGCGTTTTTATCCAGTGCACTTGATAACATTTTTATTGCAGTTGTTTTTTGTTGAGTTTTGGGTGTTAAAACCTTTAGGGTTTAAGCTTTCTATTGGGGCATTAAACCTTTCTTTGTTGCATGCATGGTTTGTTGATACTGAGTTTAGTTTTAATAATGTATCTTGGTTTTTGAGTGCTTTGTTGTTTTGCTATTTGATTACTCCTGGTTTGGCTGGTATTGTTAAAAAAACTAAAAGTCTTTGGAAGATTTTTATGGTTATTTTTGTTGTGCGTTTGTTTTTTGAATATGTAGTTATTAATGAGAGAAGGTATGTGTATTTGGATTTGCATTGCAATCCTTTTATCCAGTCTTTAAATTATGCAATGGCTTATATATTGGGCGTTTCATTTAGCTTAAAAAATTCGGTTAATGAGTATTTGAAAGAAAAGGCAAAAGTGTTTGAAATTAGTGCAATTCAGGTTTTGATGTTTTTGCTTTATGGGGTGTGTTGTTACTTTTTTAATGGAGGATATAGAATATTTTTTGTAAGTCTTGGTTTGGGACTTGTTATGGTTTTGGCTTATAATAATGGGATTGTAAGTAAAATATTTTCAAAGCGTTTGTTTTTGATATTTGATGGGATAACGCTTGAGATTTTTATGTTTCATTCGTTTATTTTGTATCATTTCCCAGTAAATGGAGCTAAAAGTATTACTTATTTTACATTTTTGGGCATAACCTTGCTTGTTTCCGTTTTGTATCATATGGTTTATGTTGCGATAAGAAAGAAAATTTTGGCAAGATAAGTTAATTTTTTATCCTAATCAAGAAAGATAAGGTAATATTTTTAAGGGAGATAAGGAAAAATTTTTAGCATTTAGTTTAAACGTTTTTTTAACTCTAACCATAGTATAGTGCGATATACTTTTAAGGAGATGTTTATGCTAAAAGTTTTGATAATGATGTTAGCTCTTTTAATCGGAGCGAAAAGGACTTATGCTGATGTGCCTCCAGCACTTCAAGGTTTTGAGTATTTGGAAGAATTATTGCCAGAAGATGAATTTAATTCATTAGGTAAAAGGCAAGAACAAAGCGTAAGAAGTATGCAAAAAAATATTATTCCACAAATTGTGGAGGCGATACCAGAGATTGCTGCATATAATATACATAATCCAGAGCAAGTTTTTTGTTATCATATAGAAAAAAGAGAAAAAGGTGATAAAGATTATACTATCGGTAATTACAAGGTTGTAGATTATTGTGGTGAACTTGATTATAATGCTATTACTACAGCATATGAGGCTTTATTTACTAGAAGTCCGAACATTATAACAACGAAGGCTAATTGTAGAATTGAGCCAAAGGTTATTTTAAGGTTTGTTAGAGGGGTTGATTTTGTTGATGTATTGTTATCTAGCCCATGTCCTTCGTTTACAGTATTTTATGGTGGACGCTATAAATCATTTAATGTAAAACAGGCTGTTATGGATGATGTTATTGGACAGTTTGATAAAACAAGAGAGGTATTTTTATCTCCAGCACTTATTAAGCAAACAGTTGCTAATGCTGAAGCTAAAGATGAAGATGATGCTTATTTGTTAGAAAAACAACAAAAACAAGAAGCTGTAAATAATGAAGAAAAAGAAGCTAAAGAAATTCAAAAACCAAAGACTGGTTGGGGTAATTTAAAGCTTAAGATGTAATTTAATATTGATGTGTGTGTTTTAGGAGATTGTTATGAGCGAAGAAAAAAAAGATCCAGGTATGAAATGGGTTATTTTTGCAAATGTTTTGTTTGTGGTAATTATGGGGCTTTTGTTGACGGCTTCTTATTTTGAGAAAATTGCAAGTAAAAATAAAAAAGAAGAACTTGATAATATAGAAAAAGTAGAAAGTATATCTTCGCTTGATGATTATAAAAATTATGATTTTGATTTGAAAATTACTCCGCAAAATTGTGAGGGTGTTAGTGGTGAAGTTGATGTGGTTTTAATTACTGATGCTAACTATATGGACTTTACAAGAGTTGCAATTAATTCTGCTAAGGAAACTAAGTGTCCTAATAGTGTTTATAATTTTCATGTGATGACTATTGCTCTTCAAGAGGGAGATAAAGAAGCATTGGAGGCTCTTAGAGGTGAAAATGTTAATGTTAGAGTTTTGGAACAAAAACAAGTTGATTTGTTCTATATTAGAGATACCCATGTTTCTAAAGCATCTTTGTTAAAGTATTATATTGCAGAACAATTACCAGAGCTTGATAAGGCGCTTTATATTGATTCTGATATTTTGGTTTTACATGATTTGAATGAATTGTTTAAGACTAATCTTGGTGATAATTATTTGGCTGTTGTTAAAGATCCTTCTTGGTTTTTTGAAAATAAACATGTGTTAGAGTTAAATCTTGAAAAAAGAGGCTTTTATTTTAATAGTGGTGTGATGCTTATGAATTTAGAAAAAATTCGTAATGATGGGTTAATCCAAAAGCTAGAAGATTATACAAATAATAACTTCCGCACATATATGGACCAAGATGCGCTTAATGTTGTGGTTGGTGATAAAGTGCAACTTATAGATGTGAAATTTAATACTATGAATTTCTTTTTTGCACATAATCCAATTGATAAGTTAGCTGAATTTTATGGCAAAAATTGGAAGAGTTACGAAGAAGTGTTTAGTGGGGCTACTATTATCCATTTTGCATCTTCTAAAAAACCTTTGGGTACAACAGTTTCTAAAGATGATTTCTTTTATATGTTGCAAAGATTGTGGTATAAGTATTATACCCCTCTTCCAAAGTTATCTTAATTTATAGATTAAAAGAAAAGGAGAAATAATATGTTTATTTTGCTTACTATAACTCTTTTTCTTTTAAAGTTTTTGGCTGTTGGCGTTGTGGGTTTATTCTTTATGGAAGATTTAGAATTAACTCGTAGCGCCAATGGTGTTATTTATAGTATTTATTTTATGTTGGGTGTAACAACATTTTTTTCACTATTGTTTTTTGCGCTTGGAAAAAGATTAAGATGGCTTATTGTTTTTTTAGTTGCAGGAGTTTTTTATCTTGGAATGTATAATGGAGCTCCTGGAATTAAAGAAATTCATAAAAGTAATAATTTGAAAAGTAGATACTTTAAAGATACTGCAACATTTTTTAGCAGAATGAAAGATGTTGTAGTTACTATAAATGAAAAAATAAGCTAAAATAAAAAAACAGCCCCTTTTCACAAAGAAGCTGTTTCATCAAACAAAAATGCCTAAATTAAATTGGTAAATTAGTCGCCTTTCACAAGGGGACTGTTTTACTATGAAAACGCACGACCTAGAAAAACGTGACAAGAAAGAGTAAGAAAATATATAGTAACCATTGCTGGTTGATTTGTTTCTTTTGAAAACAGCCTACTTTCACAAGCAAGCTGTTTTACATCTAGTAAGACATATATTGGAAAAAAATAGTATTACTCTAATTTAAAAACAGTCGCCTTTTACAAGGGGACTGTTTTGCTCTTAACCATTCAAGACACATTTTTATGGCACAATATCAAACAAAAAAATGTTTGAGTTGTGATAAAAAGTCAACGGAGTATATCTTATTTTGGCAAACGAGATATCTATATATAATAATGTATGAATAATTCAAAAGTAGCTCTGTTTTATATTAAATATTTTAAAAGTCAAGTTTTTTGTTTAAGAAAAATAAAATTGGTTGCAATGATTTACGAATCTGCTAGATTTTTAGTGTAGTTTATTATTTTTTTTTGAGGGATTTAGATTTATGAAAGCAGTATTAAAAACATTGTTTATGGGAGTTGCTTTTTGTGCTATTGCTGGAGGGGCTATTTATTTGTATGATAAGTGTCCTGAGAGAATAGCAAAGCAAGATAAGTTAATTGAAGAAAAAGTTGCTCAATATATTGAGAATAATCCAAAGCTTGTTTTGGAAAAGATTGCTAAAAGTGAGAATTTTGGTGAAACTATAAAATCTTTTTCAACTATTGGTGTTGAAGAAATGGAAAAGCAAATTACTAACTATTTTGAAAAGAATCCTAAGGTTATAGAAGAATATATTAGAAATAATTCTTCATTTATTGCAGAGATTGTTATGGATAGTGAGGAGTTTAAGAATCTTAAAGTAAGTAGTGATGTTAAAGAGGAAAATAAGGCTGAAGAAGTTGTAGAAGAAGCAGAAAACAAAGTTGATGAAAATCAAAAATATAGAGATAATTGGGATAAGATGGCAAATGGTGATGTTGCGCCATTTGTTGGTCCTAAAGATGCAAAAATTACAGTGGTTGAATTTTTTGATTTTGCTTGCGGACATTGTAAGGCTTTAGCTCCTGTTTTGGCTGAATTAATTAAGAGAAATGAGGATGTAAAGTTTGTATTTAATCCTCTATACTTTATGAGTGAACACTCTCAATATGCTGCAAAAGTTTCTTTGGCGGCATTTGAAAAAGGTAATTTCTTACCTGTGTTTGAGGGGATTATGACTTTACCAAATATGAATGAAGAAACAATCAACCAAATTCTTGAAGATGAAGATTTGAATGTTGATGAAGTAAAAACAATGATCGAAGAAAAGAAAATTCGTCGTGGTGTTCAAGATATTGATGCTTTGTCTCAAGTTCTTGGCATTAATGGTGTGCCTATGTTGTTTATTAATGGTGAACCATTCTATGGTAGAAGTTTTGATGATCTTCAGAACAAAATTAATTCTTTGAGATAATTTTTATTATAAAAAATAAAAAAAGACTGTCTTTAATGGCAGTCTTTTTTTTGATTGGTGAAATTAGTGAATCGAAGTACCCTCTAAGTCGGATTTTAAACTTCGGTTTTCTCTTCTGAGATTGTTTAGTTCTTTTCTTTGTTTGTCAATCAAACGCCTTAAACGATCGTTTCTAATCAGAAGTGAAACAATAACTCCTGCAACGCATAGCAACAAAGCTATCGCGAAGGTTCCAATAATAACATTTTCCATAATAGATATTAATTATATTTAAAGTGAGAATTAACCTAGCAAAAAATTAAAAAGATGTCAATGTTTTGTTTTTTGGGGTAATTAGGTGTTTTCTTTATTCTTGACAAGAGACAAAAAAAATACTAGATTGTTGGAAACAAAATTGAGGAGATTTTATAATGAAAAAAAGTTTATTAGCTTTAGTTTTATCAACTGCAATGCTTAGCGCTTGCCAATCAAACATTAATGCAGATCATTATTCAACAAATCAAGTAGGTAAGGTTTCTACTGTTTCACAATGTACAGTTATGAGTGTGCGTTATGTTGGTGTTAATAATGATAGTGGGACAGGTACTTTAGTTGGTAGTGTTGCTGGTGGTATTGCTGGTTCTACTATAGGTGGTGGAAGCACTGCTCATACTTTGGGCGCTGTTGGTGGTGCGTTGCTTGGTGGTTTGATTGGTGATGCAACAGAGCAAGGATTGAGCTCTCAAACTGCTATTGAGTATGTTTTAAGACTTGATAATGGGCAAGTAATCAGTGTTACTCAAGGTACAAATGGTGCTCTTGGGGTAGGACAACGTTGTATGGTGTTGTTTGGTAATCCAACTCGTGTGATTGCTCAATAATAGATGAAAAAATATTTTTTAATATTTATACTGTTTTTAATTGCTGGAGTTGGGGCGGTATTTTATCGCCCTAATGTGCCTAAAGTTTCTGTTGTTATGTTAACGTATGAGCGTGGTGATATTGTTTCTGAGGCAATAGAGAGTATTTTAGGACAAACGTATAAAGATTTTGAATTTATTATTATAAATGATGGGTCTTTAGATAATACTGATAAAGTTGTTAAAAAATTTGTAGCAAAAGATAAGCGCATAAGATATTATAAAAATCCTAAAAATATGGGTATTACTTACTCTAGAAATAGAGCTTTTGAGCTTGCTAGAGCTCCTTATATTATGATAATGGATGATGATGATTTTAGTTTAGATTATCGTATGGAAAAACAAGTAGAATTTTTAGATGCTAATCCTCAAATTGATGTTGTGGTTGGGCAGATAAAGGGTTTTCCAAGAGTTTCTCAAAATCATAATGCAATAGCATCTTTTTTAATTCAGCATAATGTGGTTGGTAATGCAAATATTATGTATAGAAGCGATTTTGCAAAAGAACATAAAATTTTTTATGATGAAGAATTAAAGATTTCCGAGGATTGGGATTATTGGGTTAAGATGCTATTTAGTGGTGCAAAATTTGCATCAATAGAAGATGATGTTTTAGTTAGAGAACCTTTATCTGTAAAGCATCATGTAAAAGATTTTGAAGAAGGTAATAAGGTTATAAGGAAAAAAATTGGTGAGTATTTTTCACCTGATAATTTTGAAAAGTTTTATGATGCTGATGCGTGTGAAAAAGTAAAGATGATTGTTAAAAAGAGTGTTTTTACAGAAGATTTTGAAGAGCATTTGCTTCAATCAAATTGCAAACAAAATTGATAGTTTTAAGAAAAATTATTAGAGTAGAGTTTTGATAAATTTTGGCAGTTCAGTGCCTGCTTTTCCGTAAATATGTTTATCAAAGAAAAAGTTATTTGATGCCATATCTAAATTTATTTCAATAGTTGTTGCACCATAGTATTTGGCGGTTTGAACAAAGCCTGCTGCAGGGTATACGACTCCTGAGGTTCCAATGCTTACAAATAAATCACATGTTTTAAGTAGGGCTTCTATTTTATCCATGTATAGAGGCATTTCTCCAAAGAAAACTATGTTGGGTTTTATAAATCCCACAGTTTCACAATAAGGGCAAATTGTTTCTGATGAGGCATCACTCCAAGTTGAATGAGTTTTGCCACAATTTAAGCATACAAGTTCATTTATTTGACCATGCATATGGAGGATATTTTTTGAGTTTGCTTTTTCATGTAATGTGTCGATATTTTGAGTTATGATATAAACCTCGCCATTAAAATTGTTTTGGAGTTCAGTTAGAGCAAGGTGGGCTGGATTTGGGGTTTTATTTATAAGATCTTCGCGCATTTGATTATAGAAATCATGAACAAAATCTGGATTTTTGTAAAAGGCTTCAATGGTTGCAACATCTTCTACTCTGTGGTTATTCCAAAGACCTGTTTCAGAGCGAAAAGTAGGAATGCCTGATTCTTGTGATATGCCTGCACCAGTTAAAAATACAATTCTATGATATTTTTTATTCATTTCAGCCTCTTAAAGTATTTCTTAAGTATTTTATATTATAGATAGTTTAAGTCAATTATTTTGACAATAATTTTTAATATGTGGAGAACAATTATGTGTTGTAATGGAATTCTTGTTTTTATGGCGCTAGTTATTGGATTTATGGCGTTTGTTTATGTTTGTTATCAATTGTATTCTTTTGTTCGTTGTGGATGTGGTAAATATGGTCCTTTTGTGTCATCTTATGGCAAAATTAAAGATGATATTTTAGATGAAGCAAGAGCTATTCTTAAAAAATCTAAAAAGAAGATGAAAGTAACAGACCTTGGTTGTGGTAGTGGTGTTTTATTGTTGCCTTTGGCAAGAGAATTTCCAGAACATGAATTTGTTGGTTTAGATTGGGATATTGTTCCTTTAATGATGGGAAAAATTAAGGCTAGGGGATTGAAAAATATTTCTTTTGTTAAAGGTGATTATATGAAAACAAATCACTCTGATATGGACCTTGTTATGTGCTATGTGCTTAAGACTACAGGTGTTCCTTTGGGTAAAAAATTGGCTAAAGAAATTAAGGATACAGCAGTTGTGATTTCTGAAATGTTTCCTTTAAGTGCGCTAGAAGAAACAAAACAAATAGAATCGTCAATTTATGGTGTTAAAGAGAAGATTTTTGTATATAAAAAGCCAGCTCAAAAAGCAAAAGAAAATAAAAAGGCTGAAGCTAAAAAGGTTGCAGCACCTAAGAAGGTAGAAGCTAAAAAGGTTGAGACTAAAAAAGCTGAAGTTAAAAAAGTTGTAGCTCCTAAGAAAGTAGAAGCAAAAAAGGTTGAGACTAAGAAGGCTGAAGTTAAAAAGGCTGTAGCTCCTAAGAAGACTGCAACTAATAAAACAGAAGCTAAAAAATAACAATAATAATTTAATCGATGAAAGAGCGCCTATGAATGGGCGCTTTTTTGTTGAAAATAATGGATTATTGTGATAAAATATTGTGAAATGATAAAGGTGGCAGATATGAGTAATTTTATGTTAGAAGAACAGTTATTTGAGATAATCAAAAATAAAGATATGAACGAAGATTTAAAACTTCATAAAATTGATATGCTTATTAAACTTGGTTGTAATATAGAAGTCAAAGATGAATGCAGATGTACTCCACTTATGTATGCTTCAAGATATGGATATGTAAAGGTTGCTGAAAAATTGATTGATAATGGGGCTAAACTTGATGAGTTTAGAATAGTAATTCCACCGAAATTTGGTGAAAGTAGAATAGGTGATTTGCTTTTAGATAATGGGTATTTTGATAGATTAAGATATGATACAGGGAAGACAGCTCTTTTTGATGCTGTTTGCTATCAACATAAAGATTTGGTTAAATTATTGCTAGATAGAGGGGCTAACGTTAATATGATTGATGAAAATGGTTGTACTCCTTTAATTAGAGCTTCAGAGGCTAAATCTTATGATTGTGCTAGTTTGTTGGTTGAGTATGGGGCAAATGTTAATAGTCAAGGTGATGATGGACAAAAGGCTTTAAGGCTTGCGGATAAAAAAATGAAAGAGATTATTTTGCAAGCTGTAAAATTGAGAAAAGAAAAGGATAAAAAAGGATTTTTGGGTAAGGTTAAAGATGTTTTTAGATGAGAATAAAATTAAAGCCCCGATAACGGGGCTTTTTTTGGGTTTTAAGCGCCTTTTTTAGTTAATAACATCTCTTTTATGCCATCAACAGAACTAAGCACTGCAGATGCTTCATATGGCATGTAAACAATCTTGTTGTCTTTGCCTGAAGTCATTTCTTTCATTGTTTCTAGGTATTTCATAGCAATTAAGTACTTATCTGCTTGTCCTTTAGTGTGTAAAGCTTCGATAATGCGTGAAATAGCTTCTTTTTCAGCTTCTGCTTCAACCATACGAGCTTGAGCAATACCTTCTGCTTTTAAGATAGCGGCTTCTTTTTGACCTTCTGCTGCACGAATTGCGGCTTCTTTTTCACCTTCTGCAATACGTATTGCTGATTCTTTTTGACCTTCAGCTTCATAAATCATAGCACGTTTTTCACGTTCTGCTTTCATTTGTTTATCCATTGCAGATTGGATGTCTGATGGAGGTGTGATATCTTGTAATTCAATACGATTTACTTTTACACCCCATTTGTCAGATGCTTGGTCTAAGATTTCACGAAGTTCGGTATTGATTTTATCACGAGAAGTTAATGTCTCTTGAAGATCTAATTTACCAATTAATTGACGAAGAGTTGTTTGAGTTAATTTCTCAATTGCTTCATATAGGTTTTCTACACCATAAACTGATTTTTCTGGGTTGAAAATTTGGAAGTATAATACAGCATTAATTGAGATTGAAACGTTATCTTTTGTAATAACACTTTGGCGAGGGAAGTCACATACTGTTTCACGCAAATCTATGCGTGTTGTTTTTTGCATGTATGATGATGAGCCTCCATCACGATAGTTTACAGTAACCTTACGTGCAATTGCTTTTGGTTCATCAATAAAAGGAACGATAAAATTTAAACCTGCAGATAAAGTCTCTTTGTATTTACCTAAGCGTTGGATGATTACTACTTCTTGTTGTTCAACAATGATACAGCCTTTAACAGCAATAAAAATTGCAGCTAAAACTAATAGAGTTAAAAATATAGACATTATTTCTTCCCTTTCTTTTCAACAAACATGGTTAAGTCATTATGACGGATGATTTTTACTTTTGAGCCAGATTTTATTTCTGGAGTATCCTCTGATAAAGTTCTTGCTTCCCAATCTTCATCATATATTTTTAGACGACCAGAAAATGCAGAAATGTCAGATGTTGCGGTTGCAAGTTTGCCAACATATTGAGATTCAAATTTATCTTCTTTTTGTTTTCTAGGATTTATATTTAATAATGGTCTTAAGAATAAAATAAATATAATTGAAAGTATTGCAAATGTTGGTATTAAAACATTGTAGTTGTCAATAAATATTCCTAAAAAAGCGCATATAACTGAAGCGGCTGAAAAGTTTAGAAAAAACATTGTTGGGGTGAAAATTTCTGCAATAAAAAATAGCAGACCTACAATTAAAAATACAAGCCAAGTAGCCATAGTTTTATCCTTATATAAGTTATTACATTTTGATGTGATTCTAAAGTTTTAAAGATTAAATTTAGGTTAAAGATATGAATTTAAAAGATTTTTTTAATGCTTGAATTTGGGCTTAAATTGTGATATAATGCTTTTGTTGTTGTATTTTTATGTGATAATTATTTGGTGTATCTTTCATTCTTTTAATGATAAATGGTACGAGGTAGTTATTTCATAAAATACATTAACTTGTGTTAGGTAATTTTTTTAATTTGAGGAGTGGAAAAATAAACCTCGTTAAAAACCACAATATCTTATGAAGGATATTAAAGTATTAAATCTTGAGAGAACTGTTGTTGCAAATCGTACTCACGAGAATTTGGTAGAAGGTGAAAAATACCAGCTTGAGCGACTTAATGTTGGTATGACGAAAACCTATCTGGTGATAAACGGTGAAGAGTACAACTCTATTTTGTTTTCAGAAGATGATACAGAGTTGATGAAGGCTCTGGATAAGGTAAAAAGCGAAAACAAAATTCGCATTATTGCGAGATTTTCGGAGCCTAGAGATCTGACTTTATTGCTGGGGGCTTCTGGTGATAGAGTGTTCATTTCGGCAGAGCAGATGAGGGAAATGCCAATTGAGGGTGTTATCTCTGTTGGTAGGTCTGAAGGTGCAACTTTATCCCATAATGTCTATGGTGAGGAAAAGTTCCGTTTTTCAAGAGAGGTTTCTCGTATGCATGCTATTCTCTATAGAGAGAATGAAAAGTCTTTTAGAGTAATTGATGTATCTACTTTTGGTACGGAAATTTTGCTTTAAGCATTTTTCTTTAAAATTTAGAGCACCTTTTTAGGTGCTCTTTTTTTTGTTTTAGGCTAATTTATTTCGTTCATAGATTTTATATAACAAAAATGAAAAGATTATCATATAAAATAAACCATAGATGGTAAATGCACTAGAAAAACTCAAACCTTGAGATGTTGAAGATGGGGCTATTACAAACTTAAATGTGATGAGCGATAAGCCGGAAATTGTTTGTTGCAACATGTTGTTTACAGATGAAATTGTTGCTCTTGTTTCTTCTATTGCATATGAGTGAATATGGTTGATGTTGGCAATTGCAAATGCTAATTGGAATCCGATACCAATGCATACAAAAATTAGGCTTAGCATTGCAACGTTTGGTAATTTGAAATAAAAACTTAATATCATGCAGGCAAATGAATATAAGCACAAAAACGTGGTAACAACTAATAGACGATTGAAGCCAAAAAATTTCTTTAATGTGTTTACATAATATGAGAATCCGGCACGTAGTGCGTGATTGATTACATATACAAAACTAAACATAAATACTGGTGCGGATGATATTTTTAAAAGTGGTTGGAAACACCAGCAAAATAGCGATGTTGTTGAGAATAAAAGCGCTGAGTAGATGATGTATAAGTTGATGTTTTTATTCTTTAGAGTGAAAATGGCTGTTTGCTTTATTTCTAAAAACTTTTCTTTTAGGGATACAGCGTGAGGACGTGCTGACGGTGGGTTTGGTAGAGTTGTTAGAATGATGATGCTTATAAGGGTTAAAACAAACTCTAATGTAAGCAAAATATAGGTGCCATATTCTTTATATAACATAGCACTAAAAATGGCTGCAAACATAGCTCCACTAGACATTGCGAAGTTTGTTCTACCACATTCTTTTAACATGCGTTTTGTTTTGTTTTTTGATTTTAAGTAATCAAAAATGTAGCTATCATATACACCAGATAAAAAGGCGCGTGAAAGAGCATTAAATAGTTCACCTAAAAGTATGATGTAAACACCACTAAAATTTAACCACAAAAAGGCTCTTAAAAAGAAGCATGTAAAGGCAATAATTAAGACTTTTTTCTTTGATGTAATATCTGCTATGTAGCCACAGGGAATTTCAAAAATAATTCCAGTTAATTGGAAGAGACCTTGTATCATTACAAAGTCAGCAATTGATAATCCATTTTGTTGGTAAAACAAAAGTAGGACTGGAGCAAGGTATAATTGTGAACGTAAAAAACAAGCAAAATCAAGTCTTTTTAATGGGTTTGAGTGTTTCATTTTTTTGGCCTTAAATATTTTTGTATGTAAAGGATTTTAACTTGTTTTGTTTAATATTGAGTAAATAAGAAATAAAAAAAACCACCGCTAATTTGAGGTGGTTTTTGTTAATCTACAGTAGAAATAAGAATTATTTCTTTGCTTTTGCTTTAGAAGCTGTTTTTGTAGCAACTTTTTTAGCAGCAGCTGTTTTCTTTGTAGAAGAAGCTTTGCTGCAGCAAGATTTAGTAGCTTTTGAACCATAGATTTGTTCGATAGCCATGTTCCAGAACATTTCATCTTGACCCATTGGGCAACCAGCATTTTGCCAATTGTAGTAAGCAGCTTCTCTGATTAAATTTTCATTGAATGTCATTTCAATTCTCCAAATAATTTTGTTATAAAACATTGTTTAGTATAAATATAATTTTTTTTTTGTAAATACGATTTTCATCGAATTTATATTTTAAGTATTCTATATACATAAATATGTTAAAAAAAAATTAAAAAAAGGGGTAAATTTAAAAAAAATTTTGAGCTTTAAAATTGGTTTTTGGAAGTGTTTTTTTTATGTTTTTTAAAGGTGCTTAAATTATTGAAAATAAAATGTTATTTTTAAAAGATAAGTTGTTATTTTAAATGGATTTTTGGGCGCTGTTTTGTATTTAAAAAAATGATAAAAAAAAATGATAAAAAAAATTTTTTTAGCTTGTGCAAAAA
>JAZRAL010000034.1:0-33280 GCA_045634545.1 Alphaproteobacteria bacterium
TTTGTTGCGAGCTTCTTATAAATTGTAATGTTGCAAAAAATAAAGATGCAGCATTAAAAATGCTAAATCAAAGTATTGAAAAAGGCTATGCTTATGAGAAGTTTATAAAAATGGCGGTATCTTTGGGTGCAGATGCAAAAGTTTTAGAAAATTATGAAACAAAACTTCCCAAAGCAAAGTATGTAAAGCCAATATTTGCAACAACCGAAGGTTATATAAAAGAAATTGATACAAGAAAAGTAGGGCTTGGTGTTATTATGCTAGGAGGAGGAAGGACTTCTCCTGCAGAAAGCATAAACTATACAACAGGATTTACGTCTTTTTGCCAAATAGGTGATAAGGTAGATGCCAAAACACCAATTTGCTATATTCATGCAGAAGATGAAGATAAAATTAAAGAAGTATCAAAATTGATATTAGATTCTGTTACAATATCAGAAAGAAAGACTAAAGATACACCTGTAATTATAGAAAAAATATCTTAAAACTATTTTTTAGCTATTTGAGGTTTGTTTTGAGGAATTCTTGGTTTTTTAGGTTGAGGGCTAACTCTAAAATCTTTCCAAGATTTAAAGTTTTTTATTCTATATAAAAGCTGATAATCAGGCATACCATCTTGAGGGAGCTTCCACTTTTTTTGGAGCTGTTTAACAGCACTTGCAGTTTTTGCACCAAATCTGCCATCTTCTTTTAGTTTTGTTTTGAGAATTCTATTGGCAAAACGTTGTACTGTTAAAATATCTTCATCTGTTAATTTGTATTGAGTTTTTTCTTTAAGAGGTGTGAAATTATTGTTGTTTTTGATGTAATCAGCAAGTTTTACAATGGCCAATGCATAGTTTGTAGAGCGATTCCATATCATGATTCTTCTAAAGTTGCTAAGTGTAATGTAAGCTCTTCCTCGTCTGCCATCAGGAAGAGTAATTACAGCGCTAGCATCATTTGGAAGTGTAAGTTTTTTGCCATTACTTCCAATAACACCGATTTTTTTCCACTCAGAAACTTTTTTATATTTTTTAGGTCCAACTAAATTATAATCAAAATTCCAAGGAAGTATAACTTCTTGTCCCCACGGTTCGTCAGCTTTCCAGCCAAGTTCAGATAAATAGTTTGCAGCACTGGCAATTGCATCATCAAAGCTGTCCCAAATATCTGCAACACCATCACCATCATGGTCAACAGCATATGCGTTATAAGTAGATGGCATAAACTGAAAATGTCCCATAGCGCCTGCCCAAGAACCTTTTATTTTGTCACCATTTAAGTCATAAGTGTCCATAATTTGCAAAACATTAAATAACTCACGTTTGAAAAAAGTAGCTCTTCTGTTTTTGTAAGAAAGATTTGTAAGACCATCAATTAAGTGGTATTTACCTTTATTGTATCCGAAATGTGTTTCAACAGCCCAAAAGGAAATTAAATAATGAAGAGGAACTCCATATTTATCGCTAATTTCTTGATATTTGGGTTTTAGGTTTTTGTAATGTGTTCTAGCTAAATTTACTTTATTTTTATTAACGAGACGATTTATATATTTGTCAGAAGTTAAAACAAATTCAGCCTGTTTTTTATCTTGGAGAACAACTTCTTTAATTTCGTGAAAATAATCGTCTTGGTATGCTCTTTTAATAGTTTTTTTTGAGATGCCTTTTTCTATCATTTCTTCTTTAAGGTCTTCGAGCCATTCGTTCCATTCTTTTTTTTGTTCTTCAATAGAAGGTACTTTTGCTAATGAAACATTAGAAAATAAAATAAAACAAAAAGACATTATTAAAAGTTTTTTTATCATAAATCTCACCTAAAACATTTATGCTATACAGTATAAATATAAATATCTTTACTTTTTCCTAACATTCAACTATTTACATCATTTTTTTTTATGGTATTATGAAAAAAAAGGAGAAAATATGAATATAAAAGAATTTAAACAAGCTCTTCCAAGCTATAAAGCTGTATTAGGTATAGACTATGGTTCTAAACGCATGGGGCTTGCTGTTTCAGATTTATTAAGAACGATTGCAACATCATATAAAATATTGTATCGCAAAGACTTAAAAACAGATATTGAAGAATTAAGAAAAATAATCAAAGAAAAAGAAGTTGGAGCAATTGTAATGGGGTTGCCGTTACAAATGAATGGTCAGGAAGGCAAAATAACAGAAGAAGTAAAGAAATTTGCTCTAATTATGGAGGAAAGTTTTGGTTTGCCGATTCTTTTATGGGATGAAAGATTATCATCATCTGCTGTTGAAAAGTTTTTAATTAAAGAAGTTGATTTATCTCGTTCTAAAAGAGCAAAGGTTTTAGATGCAAGTGCTGCAGCATATATTCTGCAAGGTGTATTAGATGCTCTTTCTTATGCTTAAAAGTGTTTGATGTCTAAATGTAGATGTTGGGGTATGAAAATGAAGATAAATGATTTTAAGACATTTGATGAGTTTTTAGTGTATATTAAGCAAAATAATGAAGAGATGAAATATTGGAGTGAAGAGAAAATCAAGTCATTTTGCGATAGGGTATCAGAGCTTATGGAAAAAAGTCCAGAGTTTAAAAAGCGATATGATGATTGGTCTAAAAAATTAGAATTAAAAGAAAGAGCAAGGTATGTAAAAATTAAAATAGGTGGTAGTAATGAAGATACTTTATACGCAAAAGCTTATTTGAAATTAAAACAAGTTCATAAAGAAAATAAAAGTAAACCGGTAAAAACAATCAAAAAATTAAGCAAAGATAAGTCAATAGAAATATAAGGAAAGTCTTTTTGTCTTGATTTTGTCATAAAAATGTGATACAATCTATCTATTGTGGTAAAAAGAGGAGATGGATTATGGCAAATAAGATGAACTTTAGTAACTTTTGCGAATTTATAGAGTTTTGCAGAACCGTTGATGTGGAAAATTGGACAGAGAAAGAAAAAAGAGATTTTAATGAGAAGGTTTGTTCTTTGATTAAAGAAGATGTAAGTTTCGGGGAAAAGTACAGAAAATTAAGTGCAAATTTGAAAAAACAAAATATTCGCAATAATATTTATAAAGAAAGAACTATGATTACACTAACAAGTAAAAGGGGTGCTTATCAAAAGAAGCAAGTAAGATGTAAATCGCAAAATTTAAGAGCGAATGTGCGTTAAAAAAGTGAGCTTTAAGCTCCTTTTTTAGTAAATATTAAATAATAAACTTTTGATATTTAAATTAAAAAAAGACGACTTAAGAAAAGTCGTCTTTTTTGTTGTTTTACAGGCTGTTAAGCTACTTTTTTTACATCAAAGTTTACTTTGTCACCACCAAGTTCTTCGATGCTAGCATCTTGAATGCTTGGGTTTTCAATAATCTCTAATGCTAAAACTTGTTCTTTGATGTATTCAGCATATTCACTAATAGCTGATTTAACAGTAGCATTGTTTGAGTTGTATTCCAATTTAATTCTATCTGTAATATCAAAGTCTTTAGTTTTGCGAAGTGATTGAATCATACGAACAAAGTCACGAGCAATACCTTCTTTTTCAAGGTTTTCATCAATTTCAGTATCTAAAATAACAACTGCAGTGTTGTCAGGAAGTGATGAACCGCTCATGCCATCTTTGATTACTAAACGGAGTTCGTATTCTTCGTTAAATAAAGTTTGTCCAGCAATAGATAATGTACCATCTTCATTTTGAGACCATTCATTTGTCTTAGATTTAGCCATAATGTCTTTCATATATGAGCCAAGTCTTTTACCAATAAGAGGGGTTTTTAAGTATAAGAAACGACTAGCAACATCTTCAATCTCTGATTTTAGCTCAACGTTTTTAACGTTAACTTCGTCTTTTAGAGCTTCTATGAAATCTTTTAAGCTGTTAGCGTTGTCGCCAGCAATAACCATAGATTTTAATGGAAGGCGGTTGCGAAGTTTGTTTTCTTCACGAATTGCTTTTGCAACAGAAGAAATTGCTCTAACCATATCCATTTGATCAATCAATTGATCATTGTTTTCAATAAGGTTAAGATTAGGAGTATCTGTAAGATGAACAGATTCTTCGCCGGTTAAACCTTTATAAACAAATTCACTCATAAATGGCATTAATGGTGCAGACAATTTTGCAACATTAACAAGAACGGTGTAAAGAGTATTAAATGCACTCAAATCATCACCACTCCAAAAACGAGCACGAGAACGACGAATGTACCAGTTGTTTAATATTTCTAAAAAGTCTTCAATTTCTGTGCATGCATGAGCAATTTCATATGTTTCCATATGTTGTTTAACATTGTTAGCTAATGTTTTTAATTTTGCTAAAATGTAAGTATCTAATACATCATTAGATTTTGAAATTTCATTTGCTTTAATACCTTCTGCATTTGCATATAATGTAAAGAAGTAATATGCATTCCAGAATGGTATAAGAGCTTTACGAGCAGCTTTGGCGATTTCTTTACCTTCTTTATCAACGGCCAAGTTTCCACCTTTTAAAACAGGAGAAGAAATCAAAAACCAGCGAAGAGCATCTGAACCAACTGAGTTAAGAACATCATTTGGATCAGGGTAGTTCTTTAATCTTTTAGATAGTTTTTGACCGCCTTCTGCCATTAATAAACCTGTACAAATGCAGTTTTTAAATGCAGGCTTATTATGTAAAGCTGTTGAGAGTACTGTTAATGTATAGAACCAACCACGAGTTTGATCCATAGCTTCTACAATGAAGTCTGCAGGGAAATGGCTTTCAAACCAATCTTTGTTTTCAAATGGGTAGTGCACTTGAGCATAAGGCATAGAACCACTTTCAAACCAGCAGTCAAATACGTCACTAACTCTTCTCATCATTGTTTGACCTGTTGGATCATCAGGGTTTGGATATACAACATCATCAATATATGGTTTATGAAGGTCTGTAACTTCAATACCTGTTTTTTCTTTAATTTCAGCAATTGAGCCAAATACGTCAATTCTTGGGAATTTTGGATTCTCAGATTTCCATACAGGAATAGGTGTTCCCCAAAATCTATTTCTTGAAATAGACCAATCGCGAGCGCCTTCTAACCATTTACCGAAACGACCATCTTTAATATGTCCTGGTATCCAGTTAATTTCTTGGTTGTTTTTTACCATGTCATCTCTAAAGTCTGTAACCTTAACAAACCAAGAGCTCATAGCTTTATACATCAAAGGAGTGTCTGTTCTCCAGCAAAATGGATAAGAGTGAGTATATTGCTCTTTTTTAACTAGAAGTCCATTTGCTTTTAACCATTGCATGATAGGTTCATTTGTTTCAAAAACTTGGATTCCTTGATAATCAGTAACTTCGCTTGTAAATTTACCAGCTTCATCAACAGGGCAAACAACAGGGAAGTTTTCATCATAAGCTCTACAAGCCTCAAAGTCATCTTGACCAAAACCAGGCGCAATGTGAACAACACCAGTACCATCTTCGGTAGAAACAAACTCACCATTTAATACTTTGAAAGCGCCTTTTGTTTTTAGGTTTTCAAAATATTTAAACATTGGCTCGTAGTTCATGCCAATTAAATCAGAGCCTTTGATTTTATTAACTAATGTTGCGTTTTCTAATTGTTTTTTGTATGCGCCTAAGCGAGCTTCTGCTAAAATGTATTCTTGACCATTTTCGCTCATAACTACATAGTCAATATCTTTGTTAACAGCAAGCATTAAGTTAGAAGGAAGAGTCCAAGGAGTTGTTGTCCAAACAAGAATTTTTTGACCATTTTCTAACTTAAACATAACAGTAATTGCGTTATCTGTTTTATCTTGGTAGCCTTGGTTTACTTCAAAGTTAGATAGTGGAGTTTCTGCAGCCCAAGAATATGGAAGAACTCTATAATCTTCGTATACCAAGCCTTTGTCATATAAATCTTTAAAGTTCTTTATAACACTTTCCATAAAAGAAAGGTTCATAGTTTTGTAATCATTATTAAAATCAACCCAGCGACCAATACGCTTAAAAGTATCAACCCAAATATTAGAGTATTTTAAAACGTCTGTTCTACAGAAATTGTTGAATTTTTCAACGCCAAATTCTTCAATTTGTTTACGACCGGAAACGCCTAATTGTTTTTCTGCAGACATTTCAGCAGGAAGACCATGGCAGTCCCAACCTAAACGACGTTCAACTTTTTTTCCATTCATGGTTTGGAAGCGAGCAACCGCATCTTTAACATAAGACACCATAATGTGACCATAGTGAGGTGTGCCATTGGCAAAAGGAGGGCCATCATAAAAAACAAATTCTTCTGCGCTACTTCTATTTTTTACAGATTTTTCAAAAGTATTATCTTCTTCCCAAAACTTTAGGATTTCTTCTTCCATTTGTGGGAAACTTAATTTTGCATTTAATTCTGGGTAATATTTTTTCTTCTCAGTCATATCAATTCTTCCTAAAACAAACAAACTTCGTACACCTTACTTAAAAAAAGTTACAAAATCAAGTCTATTTTAAAAAACCTTTCATTTCTTAACCGATTTTTTAAACATTTTAAGTTAAAATTCATACCAAAAGAATATTCTAAATTTAAATAAAAGGCTGTGCTTGTGGGTAACTTGTTGAAAATAAATAAAAAGATATTATTTGCATCTATTGCTATGTCAATGGGGGTGTTTTTTGCAATAAAAGAAGCTGAAGCATCAATTAGTGTTGCAAGGGCTTTTTATGAGCTTGCTCGTCAAAATAATACACAAAAAATTGAAGCCCTTATGCATCGAGGATACTCAATAGAGAGTGTTGGTGAAAATGGTTATAATCCAGTGTGTATGGCCGTTGTAAGACAAGATAAATCTGCATATAGAACATTGGTGTCGTATGGTGCTAAGAAAAATCCTTCATGTTTGAAGGATGTGCCAGAAGATGCATATCGTCGTTTTTTTGGAGCAAGACCTGTTGTGTCAGAAACTCCTGAGTATAAATCAGATGCACCTTATTTGACAGGTGCAGCACTCCTCGGCGGTGGGGCAATAATTACAGCTTATGCATTAAGAGGAAATACTGACGGCTCTAAAAAAAGTGATGATCCAAATGAAGAGGGTGGAATAGAAGATGAGCCTATTGTAGAAGAGTGTCCTGAAAATAGTAAATATAATGAAGAAGCCAAAAAGTGTGAGTGTGATGCAGGGTATGGTAATTATGGCGATAACAATGCTTGCTATAGAAAAATAGATAATTGCAGTAAACAAAATAAAGATGAATGCAAGCAGTGCGTTACTGGTTACAAGGTCGAAAAAGGACAATGTGTTCTTGAAACCAAATGTCCACCTAATAGTACATATAACAAAGTAAGTAGAAAATGTGTATGTGATTCGGGATATGGTAATTATGGAACAGATGATCAGTGCTATGCAAAAATACCTGACTGTTCTAAGCAAGTTAAAAATGAATGTAGAGAATGTGGAATAAATTATATATTAAAAGATAACAAATGCTATGCTAAAATAAATCAATGCCAAATTCAAAATGGTGGAATTTGTGAGAAATGTAATAGCGGTTATGATATATACGGAGGAGATGGTACAAATTGCTACAAAGACATAGAACACTGTAGAATACAAATAAAAGGTGACTGTTCAGAATGCGTAAATGGCTATGGTACGCATGGTGATACATCAAAATGTTATAAAGATGTCGAGAATTGTATATCATATAATCCTGCAGATAGAACAGCTTGTTCTGATTGCAAAACTGGATATACAACGCATGGTGATGGTAAATGTTACTTAAAAACTTATTGTTCTGCATATCCTAATACGGTTCCAATCAATGATGAGTGTGTTTGTGATAAATCAAGAGGATATGTTGGTGAACCTGGAAGTTGCTATCAAGCAAGCGAAGGAAAATATCAAGAAGGTGATGGTAATAGAGATGAATGGGAAGATGTTAATGCAAAATATTGTAGCTCACAAGGTATATATCAAAAAGATACAGGGATGTGTCAATGTTATGCAGGATATGCGGGTAAAGATTGCTCGGCATGTAGCCAAGAATTAGACGAAAATGGTGAGCCTAAATATATTCCATTTGATAAAAGATGTTACGAAAATATCTATTGTAGCAAAGATAAACACGAAAAACAAAGTTATGCAAAATGCGTGTGCGAAGATGGATATATAAATATAAATAATGAGTGTACAGAGATTTTGGATTGTGGTTTAGGTATGAAGCAACAAAATCCAGGGCATACAAAGGAAGAGGCGTGTGTATGTAAAGTAAATTTCTTACCAGATGGAAATGGAGGATGCTATTGCCCTGAAGAATATTCATATGACATTACCAGTGATACCTGTGTTCAAAAAGAGATAGAATATAATTGTGATGAGAAAAATAAAAATGGAGATAAATGGTCGGGGAAAAATTGTGATGTTTGTCCTTCAAATTATGCTATAACAGAAGATAAAAATGGTGACAAAAGATGTGGATTGACATGTGCTAGTAATTATAAAATGAGTCCAGTAACAAATGACTGTACAGAGTGTGCAGATGGTTATGAAGTTGATAAAATATCACATGTATGTAAAAAGTCTGAATGCGAAGATGGTGTAAATGGGTATATAAAAGTAGATGGCGTTTGTATGTGTGATGAAGACAATGGCTACGCATTAAATCTAAATGGTGTTTGTGAATTAAAATTACCTCCATTAATTGGTTTAAGTAGTAACAATGTAAATAATAATACAATAAATTTAGAAAACGATGGCGAATTTAGAGATATTTATGGAATGAAGCCAGTGTTATCATTAGATCAAGAGGGTAACGAAATATATTATGATAGTGTATATAATGCATTAAATATGAATGGTGCAGAGATTAATATCTCTAATAAAAATTCAGGCAATAATTTAATTTATGGTATATACTCTCAATCAACCATTTATAATACATCAGCGCTAGGCGAAAATGGAAATACTACAGCAAAAGGTAGTATAAATATAAGTGATGAAAATTCATTCTCTAGAATTTATGGATTATATAATACAAGTGAACACAATATATATAATGCTTTTTCATATAATACAGGTCAAGAGAATAGTCTAAATCAGGCTATAGCTAGTATAAGAATATTAAAAGAGGAAAATAGTAGTGGTGAGATAATAGGTGTAAATGGTGGAAGAAACATTTATAATGCATATGCTGGCTCACAAGGAGGAACAGGAGCAAATTCTAAATCACAGGCAGAGATTGTTATTGAAAATAAAGGTACTGGTAATGTTATAGGTGTAAATAATGGCTCTATTAATGGTAAAGTAAATAATGCATTTTCATATTTAGATTCAGCAGTTTCGGATGTTGTTGCTACGGGAAATATTAATGTTTCGGGAAATAATGGAGTGTATGGTATACTCGGAAATGGATCAGTAGTAAATAGCGAAACACAATTTAACAAAAATTATAGTATAATAAATAATTTTGGTGCTGTAGGCAATATTAATGTTGTAGGAAACTCAAGCTTTAGAGGTGAAGCTGCTTATGGTATATATACAACAGGAGGAAAAGGGCAAAAAGCAGAAGTAGTAAATGCTTTAGGTTATAATGCAAAAGGAAATATTAGTGTAAAGAATACTAAAGGAGGTTCTGCATTTGGAATATATTCAGAAGCAGAAAAATATATTGAAACAGACGAAGAGGGTAATCCTATAACTAATGAAGATGGGGAAAATATTTATGTATACAATAATGTATATAATGCATTTCGCTCATCTGAAATATATGGAGGAGACAATTCATTAGCTAAAGGCAGTATAGATGTTGAAATAACGGGTGGTATAGAAACAGCGCAAGAGGCAATAGGTATTTATGCTGCAGGGGATGTATTCAATGCATATACTAATTCTGGTTCTGATGTAATACTTGAAACCCAAGGGGAGATAAAGTTAATAGATAGAAGTGATTCGAATAATTTAATCTTAAAGGGTATTGAGGCAGGAGGAGATACAATAGCTAATGCCTATGCTAAAGGTAATAATAAAAATACAGCATCCATAACTGTTGCGACAATAGATATAGAAAAGAATGGTTTAGCATCAAAAGTTTATGGTATATATAATAGTAAGCCAAATAATTCAGATGGTGTTAGTATATATAATGCAGCCCTTATAAACGATAGCTCTAATGTTTTGGGGCAAATTAATATAAAAGGAAATAGAAAAACTAATGAAATATATGGTATTTATACAGAAAAAGGCGGTGAAGAGGGGCAGCTAAAAACGGTATATAATGCATATTATAACAATTCACAGGATAATAATAAAGGAACTGTTTATGGTGAAATAAATATTAAATCAACAGTGGGTGGTTCTGAAAAATCAAACTTTTATGGTATCTATGTTGATGATAGTGTAGCTTATAATGCATACACAACAAATGATAATGTAGATATTAAGGGTTTGATTAATGTTGAAGCAAGAGGGGGAAGTCTTGGTGGTGAAATTGTTGGTATGTATGGGAGAGGTTTGAATTCAAAATTATACAACATTGGATCTGGTTCACATATTACTGTAAAATCAACAGGATTAAATTTAAATACAGGTGTTGCTGATGCTTATGGAATGAAGGGGATAAGCTCAGTAATGCGAAATAGCGGAAAAATTGATGCTTCTATTACTCAAGCTGAAAACAATAAAAGTAATGCATATGGTATGTATATAGAAAAAGGTACAGCAACAAATGATACAGGTGGAATAATAAATGTTTCAGGAAATAATAATAACTATGGTATGTATGCTAAAATAGAAAAGAATACAACAGCAAATGTTGCTATGTATAATAGTGGTACAATAAATGTTAGTGGAAATGCAAACAATTATGGAATGTATGCAAATATAGAAGAAGGTGCTAATGGTACAATAAGTGTAGAAAATAGTGGTATAATAAATCTTTCTGGAACCAAAAATAATGTGGGAATTTACGCATCAGGTGAAGGCGTAACTATTAAAAATTCAGGACAAATTAATATAAATGGCGAAGAAGATACTACTCAATGTAAAGGAGATGAATGTAATAATGGAAGTGCAATAGTTCTAAATGGCGCAACATATGTAAATCAAGGGGTTACAACTAGTTCTTCAAACTTAGATTTAAATTTAATGGGTGGAAATATTGAGATAGCTAAGGGGGGAAGCTTTGTTGTAAATAATAATATTAGTGGTGACTTAAATGTTTCAAATTCAACAATTTTAGATACCTTTAAAGATAAAGTTGTTTTAGAAAATGCAATCAGTAGTGCTTCTATTGAAGGGTTAAATATTAATTCAAAATCATATATGTATGATGCTAAATTAAAAAATAATGAAAACAATAATTATAATATTGAAATGAATATGAAAGATTTCAATAGCTTAACATCTGATGATAAAGCTAAATATTATAAATTAAATTATGAAAATAAAAATAATCATAACTTATTTAATGCATTAAAATCGGCTCAAACTAAGAAAGAATTTGATGATGTTGAAGGTAAGATACTAGGTGAACAAGTATTGCCAAATATGATTGATGAACAATTAAAAGTATCAAGAAGCATAGATAAAGCCCTAGTTTCTGAGTTATTTAAAGAAGGAAGCAATATAAGAAAATTTGTTGGAGGAGATGTTGTATTAACCGGACGAGATAGTGTGCCAAGCCTAACAGGGTATGAATTAGATGCAAAAACATCATATGCATTGTATGATAAAAAACTTAGCAATAATTATAGATTAGGTTTAGGATTAAGTTTTACGCATGTAAATACAGATTATGATAATAATTCTAGTCGCAAAAACTTTATGGTGCAAGGTTATGTTCCATTTACATATAACATATCAAATGCTCTAACAGCCGTAACTATGGCAAGAATTGGTTATGAGGATGGTGAATATACAAGATATGGGTACAACAATAAATTGTATGAGGCTGATACGAAATCTATTTCTTATGGCTTGCTAAACGAATTACGTTATACTTTAAACATTAAAGGAGTTAAGTTAACACCATTTGTTGGATTAAATGCAATCGGATGGTATCAAGACGGGCTAAATGAGAGTGGGGATGATTTGGCGCTAAGCTTGGCTTCTTCACATGTATTCTCATTAGAAAGTGCTTTAGGATTGTATTTAGATAAAGAAATAGAGTTTAATAACGATTCTAAACTAACAGCAACCCTTGGTTTGGGATATTATCATGAGTTTGCAACACCTCATAATGGCCTAAAGAGTAGATTAAAAGGTGATATGGGGCATTATAGATTGAAAAATAGTATCTTAGATTCGAAAGATAGAGGTGTAATATCTGCAAAAATTAACTATGATTATAAAGATTTTAGTATTTATGGAGAGTTAATGCAGTATCTTGAAGATGAGTATCCATTAAATGTAGACTTAGGTTTGCGCTATAAATTTTAAATAAAAATGGTAACTTAATAAAAAAATATGAGAATTAAGTGTAAAAAAAGCTTTATTTTTAAAAATATTGTGTTATAAAACAATCATAACCTTTCATAAAAACTTGAAAGTGGGGCCAAAAGCCCCGCTTTTTTGTTACCAAACATAGGAGAGTTTAATGCAAAAGCATTATTTAGAAGATGTTATAGAACCAACAATTAAAAACTTGGGTTTTGAAATTGTTAGAGTTTTAACAATAGGTGATAAAAACCCTGTGATTCAAATTATGATTGAACATAAAGATTATAATAAAGAAATCACAGTAGACGACTGTGCGACAGTAAGTAAGGCTTTGTCTGTTTTATTGGATGAAAAAGATCCTATAGACGATAAGTATGTTTTAGAGGTAAGCTCGCCTGGGCTTGATAGACCTTTAACTAAGCTAGAGCACTTTAGCCGTTATATTGGTTATGTTATAAAGGTTGAAACTCTTGAGATTGTTGATAAGCGTAAACGTTTTAAGGGTGTATTAAAGGATGTTAATGGCAATAATATTGTTATTAATATGGAGGAAGCAGATTATACAATTGCATATGATAATATATCAAAAGCAAAAATTGTTTTAACAGATGAATTATGGGAACAATACCTTAAGGCCCATAAAAATAATCAAAACTAACTTTAACTTTAAACAAAAGAGGAAGTAATGGAAAATATTGTTAATATGCCAAGACCTGAAATCTTAATGGTAGCAGATGCTGTTGCTAGAGAGAAAAATATTGACCGTGAAGATGTTTTTGATGCTATGGAACAAGCAATTCAAAAAGCTGGTCGCTCAAAATACGGTTTTGAACATGATATCCGTGTTAGCATAAATCGTAAAACAGGTGCAATAACATTAGCTCGCTATCGTGCAGTTGTTGATGTTATAGAAAATGAAACAACAGAATTAACCTTAAAAGAAGCTCAAAGAATAAATCCAGACATTAAAGTTGGTGAGTTTATTATTGATCAACTTCCTCCAATTGATTTTGGACGTATTGCGGCACAAACAGCAAAACAAGTAATAACACAAAAAGTTCGTGATGCAGAGCGTAATAAACAATATGAAGAATATAAAGAAAAAGTTGGTACAATTATCAATGGTACAGTAAAGAGAATTGAATTTGGTAATGTCATTATTGATATGGGTAAAACAGAAGCAATTCTTCGTCGTGATGAGATAATTCCAAGAGAAAATTTCAAAAATGGTGACAGAGTTCGTGCTTATGTTTTAGATGTAAGACGTGAAACACGTGGTCCACAAATCTTTTTATCTCGTACATGTCCTGAATTTATGGCAAAATTATTTACATCTGAAGTTCCAGAAATTTATGATGGTATTGTAGAAATTATGGGTGTTTCTCGTGACCCAGGTTCAAAAGCAAAAATTGCAGTTCGTGCAAGAGATACATCTATTGATCCAGTAGGAGCTTGTGTTGGTTTGCGTGGTATTCGTGTACAAGCTGTTGTTACAGAACTTCAAGGTGAAAAAATTGATATCGTTCCTTATTCTTCTGATAGAGCACAATACATTGTTAGTGCTTTAGCTCCTGCAGAAGTTAGCAAGGTTGTAATTGATGAGGAAAGTAATCGTATTGAAGTTGTTGTAACAGAAGAACAATATTCTTTAGCAATTGGACGTCGTGGTCAAAATGTTAAATTAGCATCTCAGCTTGTAAATGCTGATATTGATATATTAACAGAAGAACAAGAACGCGAACGTAGAGCAACAGAAAATAAAATCCGTTCAGAACGCTTTGTTTCAGCTCTTGATGTTGATGAAATGATTGCTCATGTTTTAATCTCTGAAGGTTTCTCAACTGTAGATGAAATTGCTTTAGTTCAATTAGATGAATTGTCATCAATTGATGGCTTTGATGAAGATCTTGCTAAAGAACTTCAAAATAGAGCAAAAGCATTTGTTGAACAACGTAATAAAGAATTCGTTGAAAAAACAAAGAGTCTAGGTGTTGATGATAGCTTAAAAACAATTGCAGGGTTAGATCAAGAGATGATTTTAAGTCTTGCAGAACATGATGTTAAAAATCTTGATGATTTAGCAGATCTTGCATCTGATGAATTAATCGAAATTTTAGGTGAAGGCATTATTACAGAAGCCGAAGCTAATCGCATCATTATGGCTGCTCGTGAACATTGGTTCAAAGACGAAGAAAATAACTAAAGAGGTTGTTTTATGACAAGTAAACCGATTGTTCGTAAATGTATCGTCGATGGAATAACAAAACCAACATCTGAACTTTTGCGTTTTGTTATGATTGATAATACTCTTTATCCTGATTTTAATAAAAAACTTCCAGGAAAAGGTATTTATGTTACGAACAATCGGTTCTCTTTAGAAACAGCACTAGCCAAAAAACTTTTTAATAAAGTAACTCGCCACAACCTAAAAATAGAAGATGATTTTATAAATATCGTAGAAAATATAATAAAAACACAGGCTTTAAATAGTTTAAATATTGCTCGTAAAGCTGGAGCATTAGTTGCAGGATTTGAAAAAGTAAAAGAGGAAATTAAGAAAAATAAGGTAGAATTTATAATACAAGCACTAGATGCAGGTAAAGATGGAAAAGAAAAAATTGCATTTCTTGCTAAAAGTGTTGAAATATTTAATTTATTTAGTATAGATGAATTAGATATAACTCTAAATAAAGAAAATACAGTACATATTGCTATTTTAAAAAGTGATACGTCACGTATGGTTTATAATAATCTAAAAAAGTATGAAAACTTTTTATCGTTAAACGGAGATAGTAACCAATGACAGAAGATAATGGCAAAAAACTTACATTATCAGGAAAATCAACCTTAACTTTGAAAAAGCCAAGCTTATCAACTAAACCAGATGGTAAGAAAATGGTTCAAGTTGAAGTTAGAAAGAAAAGATTTGTTACTCAGACAGCAGAAACAAATAAATCTGTTGAAATAGACCAAGCTACAGCTCAAAAGTTAGAGTTATTAGCAAAGGCTAAAGAACACGATGCTAGAAGAAAACAAGAAGAGGAAGAAAAAGCCTTAATTCGTCAAAAACAAAAAGAAGAAAAGGAAAGACAAGAGGCAGAGGCTTTAAAGAAAAAACAAGAGGAAGAAAAAATTAAACAAGAAACGGCTAAAAAAGAAGCAAAAGAAAAGCCAGCTCCTGTTCTTGAACCTGTTGTTGAAAATGATTCAAGAAATCATAAGCACAAAGATAAAAAAGAAGATTTTGATGATGAAGATGATTTTTATTCCAAAAAAGGTAAAAAGAATATCTCATCAGAGACATCGAAACCTTTAACTAAAGAAGAAACATTTGAACAAGAACGTAAAAAAATACAAAAACGTAGCTTTGAAACACCAAAGCGTAATAACAAAATAAATGTAAATTCTTATATGTTTAATGATGACGATGATGAGGATGATTACGGATATGGAGCACCTCGTCGTCGTTATAAGAAAAAAGCGCCAAAACCAGTTGTACAACAAGCACAGCCACAAGAAAAAATCGTTAAAGAAGTTATTATTCCTGAGATTATCACAGTGCAAGAACTTGCTAATCGTATGGCTGAAAAGAGCTCTGAAGTAATTAAAAAATTGATGTCTTTAGGTGTTATGGCAACAATTAACCAAGCAATTGATGCTGATACAGCTCAAATTATTGTTGAAGAAATGGGACACAAATATAAGCGTGTTGCAGAAAGTGATGTTGAAGAAGGATTAACAGGTCCAGAAGATACTGAAAATGATTTATTGCCTAGAGCTCCAGTTGTAACAGTAATGGGACACGTAGACCATGGTAAAACATCACTTCTTGATGCTCTTCGTGAAACAAATGTTGTTGCTCGTGAAGCAGGTGGTATTACACAGCATATTGGTGCTTATCAAATTACTTTACAAGATGGTCAAAAAATTACATTTATTGATACACCAGGACACGAAGCATTTTCAGAAATGCGTGCGCGTGGTGCAAAAGTAACAGATATTGTTGTATTAGTTGTAGCTGCAAATGATGGTATTAAACCACAAACAGTTGAAGCTATTCGTCATGCCCAAGCAGCAAATGTGCCAATAGTTGTGGCTATAAATAAAATAGATTTACCAGCAGCAGATCCAATGAAAGTAAAAACAGAATTGTTGCAACATGGTATTGCTATTGAAGAAATGGGTGGTGAGTGTTTATGCGCAGAAGTTTCTGCTAAGAAACGCATTAATATTGATAAATTAGTTGAAGCAATATTATTGCAAGCAGAAATCTTAGACCTAAAAGCTAACCCAAATCGTTCTGCTGATGGCGTTGTTATCGAAGCAAAAATGGAAAAAGGACGTGGAAATGTAGCAACTGTCCTTGTTCAAAAAGGTACATTAAAAGTAGGTGAAGTTATTATTGCAGGAAAAGAGTGGGGACACGTTAGAGCTATGTTTAATGAACATGGTAAGAAAGTGTTTGAAGCTGGTCCAGCAACTCCTGTTGAAGTATTAGGTTTACAAGGAACTCCATCAGCAGGAGATGACTTCATCATAGTAAAAGATGAAAACCAAGCTCGTGAAGTTACTAATTATCGTATACGTAAAGAGCGTGAAGCAAAACTTGTTAAGAGTGCTAAATCTGCAATGGAACAAATGTTAGATAAGATTAAATCTGGTGAATCTAAACATTTATCAGTAATTATTAAAGCTGACGTTCAAGGTTCTATTGAAGCAATTGAAGGAACAATTACTAAACTTTCAAATGAAGAAGTATCTGTTCAAGTATTGCACTCAGCAGTTGGTCCAATTTCTGAATCAGATGTAACTTTAGCAAAAGCATCAAATGCATTCATTATCGGATTTAACGTTCGTGCAATTCCTCAAGCTCGTGATATGGCTCGTCGTGATGGAATAGATATTCGCTACTATTCAATTATTTATGATGTGGCAGATGATGTTAAGAAAGGTTTAGAAGGATTGCTTTCTCCAGAACTTCGTGAGAAATTCCTTGGATATGCAGAAATTCGTAATGTATTCAACATCACAGGAGTTGGCCGTGTTGGTGGTTGTATGATAACCGAAGGTATGGTTAAACGTGGTGCCAAAGTTCGTTTGTTAAGAGATAACGTTGTTATTCATGATGGTAGTCTTGCTCAATTAAAACGCTTCAAAGAAGACGTAAAAGAGGTTAAAGAAGGCTACGAATGTGGTATGAGTTTTGAAAATTACAATGATATTCAAGTAGGCGACTATATTGAATGTTATGAAATCGAAACAATTGCGGCTAAATTATAAGGAGTATAGTTTATGGCTACAATTAACTATAAAGAACCATCTCAGCGCCAACTTCGTATTTCAAGAGAAATAAAGAAGATTGTAGCAGGTGCTTTAGAGCGTGGAGATGTTAGAAATCCTTTGATACTAGATAATTTAGTTACAATTACGGATGTAGATATTTCTCCTGACTTAAAATATTGTACTATTTATTTTACGACATTAAATGGTCAAAACTTAGGTCAGATAGAAGACGATTTGAATGCTGAAAGTTGGGGAATGAAAAAACTCATTGCTTCAAAACTAAAGCTTCGCTATACTCCAGAGTTAAACTTCCGTATGGATGAATCTTTTGCTGAAGTTGACCGGATAGAAAGACTTTTGCGAGATCCTAAAGTCGCTCAAGACTTAAATCGCAAAGATGAAGACTAACCCCTATTTAGGAGATTAAAATGATAAGGAATTTTATTTCTGAATTTAAAAAATTTGCAATGCGTGGTAATGTTATCGATATGGCTGTTGGTATCATTATTGGTGCGGCTTTTGGTAAAATTGTAGACTCTTTAGTGAAAGATGTTTTGATGCCACCAATCGGATTATTGCTAGGTAAAGTAGATTTTTCAGATCTAAAAATAGTTTTAACCGAAGGTGAAAATTCTGTATCAATTAATTATGGTTTGTTTATTAATGCTTTGATTAGCTTTATCATTGTTGCATTAGCTGTATTTATTTTGATTAAAGCTATCAATAAATTACAAGAAAAAGCATGTAAAGAAGAGCCAGCCGCTCCTGTAGAACCAACAACAAAGGTATGTCCTCATTGTTGTTCTGAAATAGCAATCAAAGCAACTCGTTGCCCACATTGTACTTCTGAGCTAAAATAAACAGGCGTAAGATAGAAAATAAAATAGCCTCCTTTTGGGAGGCTATTTTTATTGCATTTTATAAAAAAAAAACTATGTTAGAGGAAGTGAATAATATGTTACAAAATAACGCAGTTACGTAAGAAAAAATAAAAGATTATAAAAAATCCCCCTGAGTTTATTCAAGGGGTAATTATAATTATCGACTTAAGCTTCTTCTAATTTTTCATCTGCTTTTATATATTCATATATAAATAAAACAATTCCAGAAATTAAAAGAGGCAATAGGTAATAAATAATTCTATATGCAATTAACGCACCAAATAAGATGGCTTGATTGTCTTGTCCTGGTAGAATGTTTGAGAAAACGAGCTCAAACACACCAAGTCCACCAGGTACTTGACTATAAACTCCTAAAACTTGAGCTATAATAAATGCGCCCATAAATACCATGAAATCTATTTCAACAAAACATATTAAAACAGAATATAAAACAAGAGAAGCCATAACAATATCAAGACTTCCAATTAAGGTTTGTTCAACAGCGAGGCTAAATTTAGGCATTCTAAACTTAACACCTTTAATTATTACGCTCTTTCTATAATAAAGGCTGGCCCAAAAATAAATAGCAAGGCCTATGGCCGATAAAATTGCTGTAATCATGGTTGAAAATCTAGTTGAACTATTTTCACCAAAAGCATTTTCTGGTGTCAAAACATAACCAAGTATAATTAAAAAAAAGCAAGCAACAAGATATGTAAAGCCAGAAAAAGTTATCATTTTTACAATATCGCCTGTGCTAACCCCCCATCTAGAATAAAATCTATATCTAACAGCGCCACCTGAAACAATAGCATGCCCTGCATTGTTGCTTACAGAAAAACCAATAAATCCTGTTAAAATCCATTTCCACGTTTTTAATTTTTTTCTTACATATTTTAAAGCTAGAAAGTCATATGTAGATAAAGCTACATATCCAGTAAAAGAAGCAATTCCTGCATAAATTAAGTTTTTACGAGGAATACCTAAAATGGCATTTTTAAGTTCTTCCATAGTATACTTAGAAAGTTGGCGATAAATCATATATACAGCCAATACAAAAAAGAATAGTCCTAGCCAAGAAATAATTTTATTTAATAAAGATGATTTTTTCACAACTAAAATTTCCTTTCTATTATTCAAAATCTGTTATAATATTTGCTATATTACTTAAGTTCATATCAATATATGCCTTTAGACTATTTCCAAATGTTTGTCTTATAAATAGAGTTTGATTAGATGGTTCAGGTTTATAATTTTCAGCATTTGCTTGAATTGCAAGTAAATCTTCTATTTTTAATTGTTTTTCGAGCGCATCTCGTTTTGCTGCAGCATTTTCTGCTCCCATTACAGCTGCTACATTATAAAGAATATGAGCATTCATAATATTTCTTGTATACATTTTTCCCTCAGCGAGAATGTCAGCAAGTTTAACAATAGCTTCCTTATGTCCCTGAGCAACAGCCGCTCTTAAATATTTTATAGCTTGATTATAATTTTTTGTTGTTCCATTTCCTGAGATATAAAATTCTGAAATAATAAATTGAGCTTCATCATATGAGTTATCAGCAACTTCTTTAATTAATTTAAAAGCTTTTATATAATCTTGAGGCACAAGAAAACCAGTATAATAAGAATAACCTAATAAAAACTTGGCAGTGTAATTAGATTTTTGGGCTTGATTAAGTAAATCATAAATTTTTTTCAAATCATCTGCTGTTTTATTTTTTTTATCAGATCCTAGGTAAATTATAGCAAGATTAACCGCCGCATCATTACTACCAAGACTAGCTGCTTCTTCAAAATACTGAATTGCTTTTTTATAATCAACATCTGTTCCTATTCCATTAAAATAAAGGCTTCCCATATTGTTAAGAGCTACTGCATTTTTACTTTTCGCAGCTAATTCATAATAATGAATAGCTTGTTTGTAATCTATATTTGCACCATTTTCTCCGTACAAAAACATATAGCCTAAATCTAGTAAGGATTGTATATCTCCCTTGTCTGCTTTTTCTTTCAATTCATCAATAGAAATAATTTTCTCTTCTTTTTTTTCATCATCGCTGATCTTGGTAAAGATATTTATTAAATTATCTTTTGATGTATTTTTTTCTTGCTGACTATTTGCAAGAGATGCATCGCCAGAGATATCTTCAATGCCTAGGTCTATTTGAGCATGAACTATGGATGCAGTAAACAAAAAACCACAAAAGAAGAATAAAAAGTATCTCATATTTATTAAACTCCTACTACGCTAAACGTATCATGAAAAAACTAATAGATGGTAAAAAAATATTGCTTTCATTAAAAAATAAAGTATAAAAAACAAAAAGTAAATTAAAACCCAAGAAATATCCTATAAGAAAATGACAATATTGGCACCTATATATACCTTAAAAAATATTAGCTTAACATTTGGAGTTAAGCCTCTTTTTACATCTGTAAGTCTTAATATTTTAAAAGGAGATAAAATCTGTCTTGTAGGGAGAAATGGGTGTGGGAAATCAACCCTCTTGAAAGTTGTATCTGGAGTAATTGCGCCAGATGGAGGTGAGATATTTATTCAACCAGGAACAAAAGTATCATATATGGAGCAAGAAACATCTTTTTTGGGGTATGATACGCTAAAAGATGCTATATTATCAGGATTAGAAGATAATAGCAAAGAGCAAAGTTATAAAGCGGATATTTTAATTGATGAACTAGATATAAAAGGAGATATTTCTCCTAAAACAGCCTCAGGGGGAGAAATAAAAAAAGCCGCTCTTGCCAAAGCATTAATATCCGAACCAGATATTTTATTATTAGATGAGCCAACAAACCATTTAGACATTACAACTATTGAAAAACTAGAAGAAAGAATAAAAAAATTTACAGGTGCCGTTATTGTCATAAGCCATGATAGGTCATTTTTAAACCATATTTCAAATAAAACTCTATGGTTAGATAGAGGAATAGTTTATACAAATGAAGAAGGGTTTAGTGGGTTTGAAGCTTGGCAAGAGGCAATTTTAAATGAAGAAATTATAAGAGAGCGTAACCTTAATAAAAAAATAGAAGAGGAAACAGAATGGCTTCATAAAGGGGTTACCGCCAGAAGAAAAAGAAATCAAGGGCGCTTAAGAAGGCTTATTCAGCTTCGCCAAGAAAGAAGAGAATTAGTAAAAAAGATTGGTTCGGTTGATTTAGAGATAAAAGATGCGGGAATTCAATCAAAATTAGTTCTTGAAGCTAAGCATATTTCTAAAAGTTTTGGTAATAGAAGTATTGTTAATGATTTTTCTATAAGAATGCTAAAAGGGAATCGTATTGGAATAGTTGGTCCAAATGGTGCTGGAAAAACAACCTTAATTAAGATGCTAACTAAACATTTAGATCCCGATAAAGGATTTGTTAGATTAGCAAAAAATTTAGAAATGGCCTATTTTGATCAAAATAGAGAAATGTTAGATCCTGAAAAAACTTTATGGCGTACATTGTGTGGAGAAGGGGATCATATTTATGTTAGAGGTCATTATAGGCATGTTGTGGCATACTTAAAAGATTTCTTGTTTACACCAGATCAGGCTAAAAGTCCTGTTTCTTGTTTGTCAGGTGGTGAAAAAAATCGTTTAATGTTAGCTTTGTCTTTGGCTAAAGAATCAAACTTTTTAGTTTTAGATGAGCCAACAAATGACCTAGATATGGATACACTAGATCTTTTACAAGAAGTCCTAGATGAATATCAGGGAACAATACTTCTAATTAGCCACGATAGAGATTTTTTAAATAAAATATCAACATCAATGCTTTATATGAAAGGTGATGGGACTATAATAGAGCATATAGGTGATTATGATGAATTGCACAATAAATATATAGCCAATAAGCAACCTCAAATTAAAGATAATGATAAGAAAAAAGAGGTAAAAAAAGTAGCAGAGCCTAAAGCTGTGACTAAATTAAGCTATAAAGAACAGCGTCTTTATGAGATTTTACCAAGCGAAATAGAAAATCTAGAAGAAGACATTTTAAAAATAGAACAAGAATTATCTGATGTTAATTTATTTGGAAGAGATGAAAAAAGATTTTATTTTTTGCTTAAAGAATTGGAAAAATTAAAAAAAGAAAAAGATGAAAAAGAAACAAAATGGTTGGAAATAGATATATTAAAAAGCTCTTTATAAAATAAAGAGCTTTTTAATTTGAAATAAATGGTTAAATCTTAAGAGTTTACCATAAAGAACAATACACCAAGAAGCATGCATGCTGCAAAAATTCCAGCAAATACATCATCGAGCATAACTCCATATGCATTTTTTATTTCTTTATCTGCGTATTTAACAGGTCCCATTTTTAAGATGTCAAAAAAACGGAAAAATACAAATCCGGCAATATAATAAATAATACTTCCTTTATCTAATAAGTAATCAGGAGCAAGATATACAACAATAGAAAAGCTTAAAAGTTGTCCTACAACCTCATCAATTACAACTTTTGATGGGTCTTCAACACCACTTTCTTTAGTTATAACATCAACAGCTTTAACTCCAACAAAAAATATAACAATACTTGCAATCACTAATGCCCAAAATCCACCAAACCTAATAAGAAGATAAGCCAAAGGTAACGTGCCTAATGAGCCGACAGTTCCTGGTGCAAATTTAGATAAACCAAGTCCTAAATATGTTCCAATTATATTTGCAATTTTTAAATTCATAAAATTACCTCCAATATGAAAGTAAGTATTCTTAAAAAAAGATTTTTTTTCAAATATAAAATATTTTATCCACGAATAATTAATAATTTTGTAGTATAAAAAATCAAACAAATAGGAGAATATTCATGTCTAAAAAGGTGTTTTTTAGCATATTAGTGGTGCTTGTTGTTGCCATTTTTAGTATATTAAGCTTGTTTTTTATAAATGATACAGAAAATAAAAGTCTGGAAAAAGAAAAAGTTAGTAAAAAACTGCCTTCTGCAATAAGAATTAAAGAAAATAATTGCGCTAAAGATAAAGGAAATATAAATATCACCTTAATAACCGATTCTAGATATACTTTGCCAACAGCTGTTGCAATGTATTCTGCAATAAAAAATAAATGTGATACTTCTATTTATAATTTTTATATTATAACAGAAAATACAACCCCGAAAGATAATGAATTTCTATTAAGTTTAAAAAATTTAGCTCCAAGTAGTGTTAATATTAATCTTATACCAAGAAAAGAGCCAGATTTACCTTATGAGAATATGGAGCGCTTTTTACAATACAAGGTTGGAATGCATAAAATCTATTTATCAGAAATATTAGATGGTATTGATAAAATTATATATATGGATGGAGATACGGTTGTTCTAAAAGATTTAAGGGGCTTATTTGATATAGATGTTTCAAATGTTTATGCTGCGGTTGCAAAAGATGGTATATATTATCGTTTTCCAAAAGAAATGAAGGAAATGGGGTTAGATAAACGAGGGTTTTATTTTAATAGTGGTGTAATGTTACATAATCTAGCAGAGCAAAGAAAAGATAATATTGTCAAAAAACTAGTCGATTATGTTAAAACAAATAATGATTTCTATGGTGACCAAGATGTATTAAATGTTGTAATGGGAGATAAGTTAAAACTAATGTCTTATCGTTATAATTGTATTAGTACTTTTTTTGAGGCTGATGATTTGAATTTCTTAAGTACTTATTTTGGAGAAGAACTTCCTAAAGAAACGTTTTATATTTATGAAAACTCGACCATAATACATTATGCGGGTGACAAGCCATGGTTAGATAATTATTCTCCATTATACTTAAAAGAGCTATGGTTTAAATATTATAATGAGGTGTTAGCATTATGGTAAAAAAATATATTAACTACATTTATATAGCAATTGTTGTCTTGATATTGTTTATTGGGGGTTATTTTTACATATCAGGGAAAAAAACTATAAATATAGCATATATGGTAGATAATAATTATGTTCCATATATGGTTACCTCAATGCATTCAGCAATAAAAAATAAAAATAAAAAAAGTATATATAATTTTTATATAATAGCTAAAGATTTTAGTAAAGAAAATATAGAAAAAATAAAGAAAATAAAAGAACCTAATGTAAATATAAAAATAGTTAAAGCACGCTCTAAAACGCTAGACTATTCGCATTTAGGGCGTTTTTCTTCATTTAAAATAGCAATGCAAAAGATTTTTATACCAGACTATTTGGGAAATATTGATAAAGTTTTATATTTAGATGCAGATACTATTATTCAAAAAGATTTATCTGATGTTTATCAGACAGATATAAAAGATAGCTATATTGCAGCAACTAAAGATGGTTTGATGTATCAATTTCCTGAACATATAACAGAAATAGGCCTAGATTGGCGAAAATTTTATTTTAATAGCGGAATCATGTTGCTAAATCTAAAAAATATGCGTCAAGATGCTATAATTGAAAAGTCTATTACTTATTTTAATACACATTATGAGGTTTTTGGTGATCAAGATATCTTAAATGTTGTAGCAAATGATAAAGTAGTCCCAATCTCTTATAGATATAACTGTAATAGCACATTTTTTGAAGAAAAAGATGCTGATTTTTTGAGTAATTTTTATAATGAAAAAGTATATCAAACATCAAGAGAAAACTATGATAATGCTGTAATTTTGCATTTTGCAGGACATAAACCTTGGACTAAGTGGTTTACTCATTCATACTTAAAACCATTATGGTTTGAATACCATAAAGAAGCATCTTCAAAATATAATATTTAACTTGAACAATATTATTTTTTAAGCTACAACTAGAGCCGAAATATTGTAAGGGTAATATAATGGTAAAAGTTGTTTCGTTTGGCTGTCGTATAAATAGCTATGAAAGTGAGATTTTTAAAGAAAAACTAAAAGATTATGATAATCTTATAGTTGTAAATACATGTGCCGTAACAAGAGAAGCTGAACGCCAATGTTGTCAAACAATTCGAAAATTAAAAAAAGAAAATAAAGATGCTAAGATTGTTGTAACAGGATGTGCAGCCCAAGTTAGTACAGCAAGATTTAAAGATATGCCGGAAGTTGATTTAGTTCTAGGTAATAAAGAAAAAACTGAAATTGAAAAATATTTGATTTCTAAAGATAAGGTTGTTGTTGGAGATATCTTTAATTTTTCGGGTTATGATGCATATATGATAACAGGGTTTGAAGGTCGTGAACGTGCATTTGTAGAAATTCAACAAGGTTGTAATCATCGTTGTACATATTGTATTATTCCTTATGCCAGAGGCGCCAATAGGTCTGTAAAACAAGAAAAAATTATAGAACAGATTAGATTGCTCTTAGATGAAGGTTTTAAAGAAATTTGTTTAACAGGAATAGATGCTTGCTCATATGAGCCTTGCTTTAGTGGGTTAGTAGAAACTATTTTAAAAACATTTCCAAGTCTTCCATCTCTCCAATTTGGTTCATTAGATCCAGCAGCAATTGATGATAAGTTTATAAGTTTAGTAAAAGAGTATAAAAATATTCATCCTCATTTTCATTTTTCTATACAATCTGGAGATAATCTAATATTAAAAAGAATGGGGAGACGTCATAGTCGAGAAACCGTTATAAATTTAACAGAGAAGATAAGAAAAATAAGAAAAGAAGCAACGTTTGGAGCTGATTTTATTTGCGGTTTTCCAACAGAAACAGATGAAAACTTTGAAAATACTCTTAAATTAGTAGAAGAGGCTGGAATTGATAAATTGCATGTGTTCCCATACTCAGAGCGTCCAGGAACCCCAGCATTTAAAATGCCTCAAGTTCCTGTACCAATTCGTAAAAAAAGAGCAGAGATGTTAAGAAATTTAAGAAAGGAATAAAAATGAGCAATTTCTTCCAAAAGCTAGGACTTGGATTAAAAAAAACATCAGAAAATATTAGTAAAGGGATTACAGATATCTTTACAAAAGAGACTATTTCAAGTGATATCTTAGAAGAGCTAGAAGAATTGTTATATATGTCAGATGTTGGAGTTAAAGCAACATCTGAAATCATATCAAAATTTTCTATGCAAAAAATTGATAAAGGTAGTGATATAAATAAAATAAAGCAAGAACTTCAAGCTGATATAGAAGAAATATTAAAGCCATCAGAAAAAGAACTTATTATCGATAAGACAAAAGCTCCGTTTATTGTTTTAATGGTTGGTGTAAATGGAGCAGGTAAAACAACATCAATCGGAAAAATGGCTAAGAAATTTCAAAATCAAGGATATAAAGTTTCATTTATTGCAGGAGATACATTTAGAGCTGCTGCTGCTGAGCAATTATCTGTATGGGGAGAGCTAAATCAGGTTAGAGTTTATTCAGGTCCGTCAGGGTGTGATAGCGCAGGTCTTTGCTACGATGGTATTAAAGAGGCAATAAAACAAGATGATGATATAGTATTTATAGATACAGCAGGTCGTTTGCAAAATAAAAAAGGCTTAATGGAAGAATTACAAAAAATCATTAGAGTAATAAAGAAAATAATACCTTCTGCTCCTCATAAAACAATAATTACAATAGATGCAACCACTGGGCAAAATGGGCTAGATCAAGTAAAAACATTTAAAGAACTTGTTGACGTTAATGGTATAATAGTAACTAAATTAGATGGTACGTCAAAGGGCGGAATTTTACTAGCAATCGCTTCAGAAACAAATATACCAATACATTATATTGGGGTTGGTGAAAAAGTTGATGATATGGATGTATTCAATGCTAAAGAATTTGCAAAAGGGTTGCTTGGGCTATGATGAGTTTTGATTTTGAAAATTATGATGCATTGTTTGCAAAAGAGCCTAAAAAAGCAAAAGAAATAGTCCCTAAAACGGTTACAGAAATTTCTAGAGATATTAAATGCTTTATTGAGGATGTTTTTGGAAATGTTTACATAAAGGGTGAAATATTTGGTGCAAAAAGAGCAGATTCTGGGCATTGGTACTTATCGTTAAAAGATGAAAATGCTGTTTTATCTGCGGTATGTTGGAAAAGTACAGCTTCTACGTTAAAGTTAAAAATAGAAGATGGCTTAGAGGTTGTTGCAAAAGGTAAAATAACGACATTTATGGGGAAATCTTCATATCAATTAGTGATAGAAAGCCTAAAGCCAGCAGGAGAGGGTGCTTTACTAAAATTATTAGAAGAAAGAAAACTTCAATTCCTAAAAGAAGGTCTCTTTTCAGAAGAACACAAAAAGCCACTTCCTTTTTTACCAGAAACAATAGGTGTTGTAACAAGTCAGTCAGGAGCTGTTATTAGGGATATTATTCACAGAGTTAAAGATCGTTTTCCAAGCCATATTCTATTATGGCCAACTCCTGTCCAAGGCATAGGTGCTGCAGAAAAAATAGCTCAAGCAATTAGAGGCTTTAATAATCTACCCAAAAACGGAAAAATAAAAAGACCAGATGTTATAATTGTAGCAAGAGGCGGTGGAAGTTTGGAAGATTTATGGGCATTTAATGAAGAATGTGTTGTAAGAGCTGTATACGATTCTGATATTCCAATTATTTCTGCAGTTGGTCACGAAACAGATACTATGCTAATAGATTATGTGGCAGATAAACGAGCTCCAACCCCAACAGGAGCTGCAGAATTTGCAGTCCCTGTACAAAGTGAGCTATTATATTCAATGGATGTTTTTGATAATCGTCTTAAAAATTCTATAAATAGATATATTTCAGAGCTTAAAAGCAAAATAGAAGGCCTAAATAGAGGAATTCCTAATCTAAAAGAAATATTAAATGAAAATACTCAAAAGCTAGATTATAGAATAGAGCGTTTAGATATTGCTATGAAAAACTTTTTAACCATAAAGAAGAACTTATTAAATATAAATGATATTAAGCCAATTTATATAAAAACTATTATGGATAAATATAAAGAAAGATTGTTATCTCTTTATTATCGTTTAGAAGGTGTGTCTGTGGATTCTGTATTAAAAAGAGGATTTGCTTGGGTTAAAGGTGATAAAAATCAAACAATCTATAACTTAAAAGAAGCGAATTCTCAGACAAAATTAACCATAGAATTTATAGATGGGAAAATTAAAGCAACACCAGAGACAAAAAAAGAAGAAAAACAATCATCATTATTTGATTTTTAATAACTATTGTATATACTACAATAGATAATAAAGGAGATGGTATGCGTATATTTTGGTTAGCATTTATTCAAGGTTTTACAGAGTTTTTGCCAGTAAGCTCTTCGGGGCATTTGATATTATTTGCAAAATATTCAGGTTTAGAAGATCAGGGACAAGCAATAGATATAGCACTACATCTAGGGTCATTAATCGCCGTTGTTCTTTATTTTTGGAAAACTATAAAAGAAATCTTACTAGCATTTTGGGAAAATAAGTTAAAGCCAAATTTTAAGGATAGTAACGTTCGTTTAGGGTATTTTATAATTGCGGCAACAATTCCTGCTATTGTAATTGGTGGAATGCTATCATATTTTGGCACATCATGGACTAGAAATACCAAATTAATTGGCTATTTGCTTATATTTTACTCTATTTTATTATGGTATGCGGACACATCATTTAAAACCACAAAAAATCTAACAACAATGACACTTAAAGATGCTATATTGATTGGTTTTGCTCAAACATTAGCATTTTTACCTGGAACAAGTCGTTCTGGAGTTACAATTACAATGGGGCGTTTTTTGGGATATAATAGAAGTGAAGTTGCGAAGTTTTCGATGTTATTATCAATTCCTTCAATATTAGCAGCTGGAATTGTAGCATTAATAAGTGTGCTAGAATTAGGTCAGACACATCAGCTCATATTGGGAGGCTATGCTATAATATGGTCTTTTGCTTTTTCTTTCATCGCTATTTTGTTTATGATGAAATGGCTAAGAACTAAAACATTTTTTCCTTTTGTTATATATCGTATAATTCTAGGATTATTGTTATTGTTAGATGCTTATGGGGTGATTTAACAAAACAAGCTCTGGTGGCGAAATTGGTAGACGCGTAAGTTTCAGGTACTTATGGGAAATTCCCTTGAAGGTTCAAGTCCTTTTCAGAGCACCATTGTTTACACACACATAGAGAGTGCTGCATCAATAATAATTCTTTCCATATACTAAATTTATATTTGTACATAAAATATATCATATTTTAGTGGAGATATGAATAAAAAAATCAATAGATGTTCATATGTGTTATATTGGATTTTTAATAATTTTAATCAAACAAAGTTTTTGCTTTGTTAAATATCGTATTTGGCATTTAAGTAAGATGGATTTTCAGCTTTAGTGTACATGAAAGAATAATCAAACTCCACTTAGGGTATAAGCCTTAAGTGGAGTTTGATGTTACAAGATGCCAGTACGCCTTCTATTTTCGTGAAGAAGAGCTCTTGTCGATGCTTCTTCAAGAAAAGCTTTACACTTTTCCAAAGAAAGATGTCCGTCATCGCCTTTTAGTCTTCCTTCTGCATCAATTGAAAAAGAGCCATTTAGAGGTATAACCTGGTCAATTTTATCAATTTCCGATGCAACATTCTCGGGAGATAGACCGCCAGCATATCCTTGCGGAATATCATTAAATACCGGAGGGAGACGATTCTCAGGAGCGATGCCTTCACCAAAAGATGAATCATATAACAATTCAAACTTTGCACCTGTTTCATGCAGTCGTTTAACAAAATCAGCATTCTTTTCGTTGTACGAAATAATGAATGTCTGATCTCTATACTTCTTCATCATTCGAAATAAGGTATCGACCTTGGGTTCTTTTTCTCTACCAATCATGAAGTTGAGCTGAACAGAACTTATAAAAGGAGTTCCATCAGCCAAGGTAAGACTCAAGAAATGCTCAACTTCCAAAGGAACATCTCCTGAGCAAAATCGTTCAACCCAATCTTGATTAAGATGTAGCGAAATGTTAAGATTAACCTCTTGCTCTCTTAAGTGATAGCAAAGAGCCTTAATCCACCAAAATCTTGCAGAAGCAAACGAAGCTTTTCGACCTGAAACCTGTATTCCAATACAAGCTTTATCATTGTAGTTATAAAACAGGTCAACCAATTTCTCAATGTTCGTGTGCTCATTTGCACCAGAACAAGTAACACATTTTAGTTTCATGATAATAATGATTTTAGTACAACAAAATAATAATTAACTCTGGAAAGTAAATTAAAAGTTTTCAAAAAAAAGTCAATAAAAAAGGCTTAACATACAGATTTTAAATATAATATTATTTGACAAGTAGGGTTAAGGCTGTTATAAAAAAATCGATATAGTATTTTTATGTGTAACCTAAACAAACATTGAAAATGAAAAAAATTATTATTTTACTAACGCTATGTGCGTTAATTGTCGGCTCATTTACAGCCTGCAAGAAAGAGAAAAAAGCAGAAGAAATTCCAACTCCTCCTGCGCCAGTTGAAAAGGTGTACACTCCTAAGCATCAGTCAACAACAGTTGAACTCAAAGGCTTAAAGACTTATGCCTATTTTAACTCCCCAGCTCAAGAGGCGGCTACATCGGTGGCTGTAAATTACAGCAAAAAAGCACCCTATGTGAAGCCAATTGAGGTTAAATACTCTTATAAGAATGGCGACACGTATACTTACGTTATTCCAAGCACCTTTGCTCTTTGGCAAAATGAAGCTGGAAATTTGCGAGTTGTCGTTGATAGAGAAAATACGGTGTGGTTACAGGGGCAGACAAAGAGTGGAAAATTCCATGAGCTTATTTTTTATGGTAATCCAAAGTTCAATGGAACAAAAATCAAACCTAATTCTTATGTAGACGAGATACGATACAGTAAGTAAGAAAGTAGGTACAACTTAAAAAGGCACAGAATACTCTGTGCCCTTTTATTTTAGATACCTAAAAATTTGATATCAGATATCTTTACAAATCCTTTAGGATAAGCCCGGCTTACATGCTCGATAGTTCTTTGAGAGCAATACTCATCAAGTGAAGACTTTGTAATGCCATATTTCCTTTCTTGTTCATAGTTTTTGAAAAACAATGGATAAGTGTTTGAAATCTTAAGAAGAAGGGATTTGGTTTTTGTTTTGTCTTCTATATTGAAGCGAGCAACAAGAAGTCCTTGACCAAGGTAATACTCCTGAACAGCCAGTATTGATGGATTGTCTTCGTCAACAAGGCGATATATCTCTCCAAGAGTAACATTTTCACCAAGATAGCAAATAACACCATCAAGCATTTCATCAATATCTTCATCAACACAAATACCATCATGAATGTTTTGTGCTAAAACATTGGCAAAATCAGATAAAACCCTCAAAGTTTCATGAGATCTCGTCTCTGACAACAACGATACAACAACCCCTTTTGTCTTATCTTCTGAAACAAAATAGCCAAATGTCTTAAATCTGGTAACATTGTTCTTAAAGCCAAAAGCATATCTTTTGGTAGCCTCAATTAAAGAAGTTTCGAATTTTTCTTCTTTTCCATCTGCTAACTCAATAGCTTTCTTCAATAAAGATAAAGGAAGCTTTGTTTCTTTTCTTAGTGTTTTTAAGTCCATAATTATAGAATTAAGTTAATAATAAATGTCAGAAAAACTATATATAGATTATTCTTTTTTTGTCAAGAAAGAATGTTTTTTTTTAATAAGTGATTGACTTTTATGAAATAAAGTTTTTATATAGCAATGCTTATCTATAATTCAGATATAATTATGAAGAAAAAAGGCAATGCCCTGCAAGGAGATTTGTTCCCAGAACTTCTTCCGAAAAAGAGTGAAAGTAAAAAGGCTGTTTCTAAAAAAAATAAAGAAACAGGTCTTAAGTTAGAAAACAAACAGCTAAAGGATGAAATTAAGTCCTTAAAGAAAGAACTTGAAAATGCTAAAATCAAAGCCGATGCTTATGATGAAATGATGAGTTCAACAAGCTTGTTTTCAACTAGTGTTGTTGCCAAAAGTTTTGGCTGGTCTGCTGTAAAGCTGAATGCTTATCTAAAAACAAAGAAGGTTCAGTACTTTAAAAGTGGTATTTGGATGTTGTATCAAAAGTATGCCAATTGTGGCTACACTGGGGAGCAATTTTATTCCTACAACTCTGATCCAAAAGGAAAAGACCATGTTCGCGCTCACACTTATTGGACAATGAAAGGTTATGAGTTTATAAGAAACCTCTTAAAAGAAGATAATCTTATCAAGTAAGTGATAATAAAAAAAGGTATAAATTAATTTTTATACCTTTTTTTGTTGCCTATAATGTAATGGGATTATTTTAAGTAATTTGTTGCAGAGATAAGTTTTAAAGGCTAGTATATATCGTAATTAATTTTTTGTATAAGGAAATATAGATGACACAAATTAAAGATACCACAGAATTAGATTTTTGCGATGTTTTATTTATGCCCAAAAGAACAACTCTAAACTCAAGAAATGAAGCAGATGTCATAAGAGAATACAAGTTTAAGTATTATCCTTATACCTTAAAATCTTGTGGTATAATGGCTGCAAATATGGCAACAACAGGAACGTTTGAGATAAATGATGTTTTGCAAAAATATCAAGCGATTACATGTTTGCATAAGCACTATGATTTTCAAGATACCCAAAACTATAACTACATAAATAATAATTTTGAAAATCCAAACAGTAATGGTAATGCGTATACTTTTATATCTACAGGTCTAAAAGACGATAAAGAAAAGTTATTTAAAATGTTGTCTGATAAAAATTTCAAAGTAGATAAATTGTGTATTGATATTGCAAATGGATATATACCAAAGCTTCTAGAGTTAGTTAAAGAAG
>JAZRAL010000035.1:0-3191 GCA_045634545.1 Alphaproteobacteria bacterium
CCAGTTTGAACCTCTAATAAACTAGGCATATCAATAATTGCATCGATTCGCCCAAAATTCTTTCTTACACGTTTCTTGCTCGTATAAGATTCTTTCATCACTTTTAATCCTTCTGGTTAGATTCTGCAACAATTCTTATGATAAACTACAAGATTCTCTTTAAAATAGAGACGATTCTTACAGTTTTCTCAACCCCGATTGCAGAAGGTTAAATTAAAACTTAAGTTTAAATGTTTTATACGGAGTCAATTCTTACCCAATAAAAGCGTTTGCTTTCAATAGGTTACCCGAACTCTTTTATATAAAGTAGAATAATTTTGTAATTACAAATTTTTATTTTTTTAAAGTCGTTGCAATAATACTCTTAAAAAAACATTTTTTCAATCATTTTTTTTAAAATCTAGCACTTTTCTCAATACCTATCTTTTATAATATCAAGCATAACTTTGTTCCTTTGAGAAGGCTTATCTTCAGTAATTCTTTCCATAAAACTGATTAACAACTCACGCTCATCAGAACCATCAAGGCAAAGATTGCACGCCATAGAAAATTTATCAGGAACTTCTTTCATATGGTCTAAAAGTTTTTCCAAAACATCACAATTTTGATGTTTTACTGCACACATCAGAGGTATATCACCATTATCTCGTGCAATATTATAATCAGCTCCTTCTTCTAATAAATATTCAACAACTTCTTCTTTACCATTTAATACAGCCAAATATAACGGTGTCTGCCCATATCTGTTCCTTTGATTAATATCTTCACCTTTTTCTAGCATTTTTTTAACAACTTCCAAACGCCCATTATACGCTGCTTCAAGTAAAATACTATCTTCATTATCTTGAGAAATTAGCTTACACCCCTTATCAATGAGTGCAATTGCAACTCTTTCTTCCTCTAACTCTCTTAATGCTTCAGCTAATATATTATTACCTTTTTCATTTGTTTTTTCAAAACCTAAATTCTCTCCATGCTCAATAAACACCAAAGCAACTTCAGCAAAGTCATGTCTAACAACAAAAGACAAATTTTTCGCTTCTGGTTTTAATCCTTTTTCTACCAAAAATCTTGCTTGTTCTTGTGTATAACAATAAGAAAATAACTCTCGCATTTTGCTAGTATCAGCCCCTTTTTCTATAAAATACTCAGCAACATCTAAATGCTCACCACAAAATGCCTCATGAACAACACCATGGTTATATTCATCACATGCGTTAATGTCTGCCCCGTATTCCAATAAAATTTTAGCTCCATCAACAGTATTTACCTTCATCAAAGGAGTTCTCTCATGCTCCCCACGTCTATTAACATCAGCGCCACACCCAATTAAAAACTCTGCTCCTTGAAAATTACCATATCTTAATGCCATTTCTAAAGGCGTCATATCTTTCTTATTAACTTGATTAACATTTGCACCTGCCTCAATAAGTTTTTCTAAAATTTTAACATTATCTGTTATTCCTAAAGGCATTAGACAAATCATACTTTCAACATTAACATCAACACCAAGCTTTATTAACATATCAATCTTAGCAAGCTTAATATGTTCCGCCATCTCTTCATTTTGAATTATCTCAAACAACTGCTTTTCTAAGATATTTTCACTCATTTTTACCTCTTTTTTCTCAAAACATAGCCTATTTTATCACAAAATCACCCACTTTGCAACAAATATCTCCTCAAACGTCATCCCTCGTTTTCTTCGCCACACTCTCCCTGCGTCATCCCTCGTTTTACGCTTTCCGTTTCTCTGTCATCCCTCGATTGCGACTAGCAATCGTCAAGGAATCTCATTTTAGTCTCCCATTCCAAAACCTCTTTTAATTTTATAAAGAAAACTATTCTTATTTCTAGCATCCTCTAATATTTTCTTTATTTCATCATTATCTGCCCAATCAAGAGCTGTTTTTCCTTTTTTATCCCTAGCTTCAATATCCGCCCTATTTTCTAATAACATTTTTACTACATCACTATAACCCCATTTAGAAGCCCATATAAGCGAAGTCCGACCAAATTCATTCTTAGCCTCAATATCCGCCCCTTTTTCTAATAACATTTTTACAACTTCAGTATGCCCAGACAAAGAAGCATACATAAGCGAAGTTTCTCCATCTACATTTTTAGCCTCAATATTAGCCCCTTTTTCTAATAACATCTTAACAATTTCACTATGACCATTTCCTGAAGCCAATATAAGTGAGGTACATCCGCTTTTATCTTTAGCCTCAATATCTGCCCCTTTTTCTAATAACAATTTTACAACTTCACTATAACCCCATCTAGAAGCCCCCATAAGCGAAGTATCTCCATATACATTTTTAGCCTCAATATCCGCCCCTTTTTCTAATAATACCTTAACTACAACACTATGACTATTTAATGAAGCATACATAAGCGAAGTATTTCCATCATTATCTTTAGCTTCAATATCCGCCCCTTTACTTATCAACTCTTTTACTTTTTCAAAATTTATTTCTTCCTGACCACATTCCTTAATCAACTCTTCCCCTAATTCTTTAGCTCTTTTTTCATCAATAAACTCTTTAGCTCCATTTTCCTCTAAAAACTTAGCAATTTTTTCTTCTTTTACTTCATTGGCGAGCATTAATGCCGATTTTGCCCCATAGAGTGCATTAACATCAACACCAAGCTTTATTAACATATCAATCTTAGCTAGTTTTATCTCCTCGCTCATCTTTTTATCGTTAATTATCTCAAACAACTGCTTTTCTAAAATATCCTTGCTCATTTTAGTCTCCCATTCCAAAACCTCTTTTAATTTTATAAAGAAAACTATTCTTATTTTTTGCTTCCTTTAACATTTTCTTTATTTTATCATTATCAGCCCAATCAAGAGCTGTTTTTCCAGAAAGAGACTTTGCATCAACATTAGCTCCTTTTTCTAGCAACAACTTTACTACTTCATTATGACCATTTCCTGAAGCCAACATAAGCGCTGTCCATCCACTATTATCCTTAGCCTCAATATCCGCCCCTTTTTCTAATAACAATTTTACAACTTCACTATGCCCTTTGTAAGAAACATACATAAGCGAAGTTTCTCCATTATTATTTTTAGCCTCAATATCCGCCCCATTTTCTAATAACAATTTTACAACTTCACTTTTACCATATCTAGAAGCCAACATAAGCGCTGTCCATCCACTATTATCCTTAGCCTCAATATC
>JAZRAL010000036.1:0-18567 GCA_045634545.1 Alphaproteobacteria bacterium
TTAATAAAAGATATAAACAATACTATCAAACAGTAAAAGAAGTTATGGAAAACCTAGATAAGAATGATTATTTTGTAAATGCCATAAATTATATAAATATATACAATAAAGATGTGTCATATTACTGGTTTGGTTATGGAAATATGGCTCCACTTGCTCATTATCTGTTTAACCACAAAAAATTATTTACTCCAGATTTTTACATACAATCATATAGACCAAAGTATGTATATTATGAGATATATTACAATGCAATTATGGGAAATAGCAAACATAATGGCAATAAAAATTATGAAAAAGAATTAGAAGATCTTTACCCAATATTTCCAACACATAAAGAAAGTAAGGAAGATTTTGTAAAACGTTGGAGCCAAAAAGAGTTTTATATTTATAATGGGGAATATATAAAAAATAATTATTACGGAACAGATAAATTTCCTCTAATAATAAAAAGGGATTATGCTCATAGCAAATTATAATCTCAATTTTTTATTCTTAAATAATCCTTGCAAACAAAAATATATAACATATTATATATTTTAAGCATTATTCTCTAGAAAAGGATAATGTTTAGGGCCTAGAAAACCCTTTGAAAATACAAACTAGTCGTGAGCACACGACTTTAAAAATTGTGCCGACTTCATACCTCATTAAGGGGTGGATGTCGGTGAATAAGGCTCTGCCCCAATAAGCCGAGCCGTCTTAGTTTGTATACGGTTTTCTAGCATCCGCCCGCCTTTAGCTTTTCTAAAGCGGGTTTTTATTTTGAACTTTTAAAAAGGATGCAAAGATTATGAAGAAATTAGTATTAAGTTTAAGTTTGATTTTAAGTGTAAGTGCATGCGGAACATTGTTTAATGGGGGAAGCCAAGATATACAATTTGATTCTAATGTTAAAGGAACTCAAATATATGTTAATGGGTTAAAAGCTTGTAGGACACCTTGTTTGTATACTTTAGATAGATCACCAACAACAGTAACAATAACTGCTAAAAAAGAAGGATACGAAGAGCAATATTCTGTATTAAAATCTGAATTAAGTAAAAAGTCGTTAATAAATTTAACATCAATAGTGGCTTGGTTTACAGATTTTGTAAGTGGTGGAATGTGGCAGTATAATAGAAATAGTGTGTATATAGAAATGGAAAGAGCAGGAGGAGGTTATTATAATCAAGGTGGTTATGGTAATGGATATAATCGTGGATACCAACAATATAATCAACCTCAGACCCAACAACGCTATTATGATAGATATTCAAAAAATGATGAAACAGGAGCTAAAACAAGACGCTTTAGCTTATATAATTATAGTATGTTAAAGCAAGAGGCTTCATCAAATAAAAGCGGGGAATATATTAAAACACTCGCAGAATTAACTGATAAAAATGAGCTAGAATTGATTAAAATAATAAATAACTCAACAAGTGAGGTAAATCTTGCGCATACTTTAACAAACATTCCTCATTAATTTACAGATAACAATAAAGCCCCGATTGCTCGGGGCTTTTTTTCTATTTTTTAATATAAAATTTTCTTAATAACAAAAGAAATATCACAACAAGAAAAGTGTTTTTATATATTGACAATATCTCAATATGAAATACACTAACAAAGCTTTTGAATAATTATGTTAAACTAAATCAAATATTTTATGATTAAAAAATTATTTGCCTTTCTCTTTGATGAACATTGCCCTAATTGTGACTCAGAAGACTATGTCCGTTTAGGTGAACAATGTTATAGATGCCGAAAATGTGGATACCAATGGCACGGAGATGAATAAAATCTCTAAACAAAAGAGCGCCAACTACGGTGCTCTTCGTTTATCTAAAATCAAATTACAATGCTTTTTTTACTTCATTAAATGCATCTTGCAATTTGCTAGCATCACTTCCGCCAGCTTGTGCCATATCAGGTCTTCCGCCACCACCTTGACCGCCAACTTGAGCAGATGCAATGCGAACTAAATCAACAGCATTATACTTGCCAACCAAATCTTTGGTAACACCAACCACGATAGAAGCTTTACCATCTTTATCAGTTGCAAGCACGATAACACCGCTACCAATTTTAGCGCTCATTTCATCAATAAAAGCTTTTAACTCTTTTGGATGAACATCAGGTATTACTTTGCCAATGAATTTAACGCCATTAACAACTTCTACTTCATCTTGAGAATTTGCACCACCACTTGCCAAAGCTTTTTTAAGGTTAAACACTTCTTGCTCTAATTTCTTCTTCTCATTCAAAAGATTGTTAATACGAGCATTAAGGTCATTAACATTAGTTTTAAGAATATCGCAAGCCAAATGTAATTTGTTTTCAATATCCATTACATATTCATGTGCACTACAACCTGTAACACATTCGATACGGCGTATGCCGGCAGCAACAGCGGATTCTCCAATAATGTTGAAATAACCAATGTCACCAGTGTTACAAACATGAGTACCACCACAAAGCTCTCTAGAATAAACTTCGCCGTCTTTTTCCATAGAAACAACACGAACTTCTTCACCATACTTTTCACCAAATAAAGCCATCGCACCGCTTTCAACAGCCTCATTTTGACTCATCAAAACAGTATTAACTTTATAGTTTTCTCTAATGGCATCATTTACCATTTTTTCTGCAAGTTTGAGTTCATCAGCTGTGATTTGTTTGTGGTGAGAAATATCAAATCTCATTCTATCACCAGCAACCAATGAGCCTTTTTGTGTAACGTGTTCACCCAATATTTCTCTTAAAGCTTTGTGAACAAGGTGAGTAACAGAGTGATTTGCACAAATTGAACGACGATTATTTTCATCAACTTCAAAAGAAGCAAAGTCTTCAACTTTAATCTCACCATCAATCATCTTGCAACAATGAACATGAACATTATCAAGTTTGCATTTTGTATCATTAACCTCAATTGTAAAACTTTTTCCTTTAATGATACCTTTGTCACCAACTTGTCCACCTTTTTCTGCATAAAAAGGAGTTTGGTTAGCAACTAAATAAAATTCACCATTATTAACTGATTTAACCTCTTTACCATCTTTAACAAGAGTTTTTATAATTCCATCAGCTTTTAGTGTTTTATAACCCAAAAATTCAGTTCCACCGATATTTTCTTTTACTTCAAACCAAATTTTTTCAGTACCAGCATCACCACTACCAGCCCAGTTTTTGCGAGCTTCTGCCTTTTGTTTTTCCATAGCATCATTAAAGCCATTTGTATCAACTTCAATTCCTCTTGGTTTTAATGCATCTTGTGTTAAATCAAGTGGAAAACCATAAGTATCATATAGCTTAAATGCAGTCTCACCACTTAGTGTGTCACCTTTATTTAAAGAAGCGGTTTCTTCATCTAAGAGTTTCATACCTTTGTCTAAAGTTTTACCAAATCTCTTTTCTTCAGTATGAATTGTTTCTTCAATCAATTTTTCAAAACGATAAAGTTCTGGATAAGCATCACCCATTTCTTTTTGAAGTTGAGGAAGTAGCTTATACATCATAGGTTCTTTTGCACCTAATAAATAAGCATGTCTCATAGCTCTTCTCATGATACGGCGAAGAACATATCCTCTTCCTTCATTAGAAGGTAAAACACCATCAGCAATTAAAAAGCTCATAGCTCTTAAGTGGTCAGCTATTACATTGTGAGATGCTTTTAATGGACCATTAGGATCAGTTCCTGTAATATTAGTAATTGCGCCAATTAAGTTCTTGAATGTATCAATATCAAAGTTAGAATGAACTCCTTGTAAAATAGCCGCGATTCTCTCTAATCCCATACCCGTATCAATAGATGGTTTCTTTATGTTTACTCGGCTACCATCTGGTAAGTCTTCAAATTGATCAAATACCAAGTTCCAAATTTCAATATATCTATCACCATCTTCTTCAGGAGTTCCTGGAAGACCTCCCCAAACTTCAGGGCCGTGGTCATAAAAAATCTCAGAGCAAGGACCACAAGGACCAGTATCGCCCATTTGCCAAAAGTTATCTTTTGTTGCAATGCTAATAATTCTATCATCAGAAAGACCTGAAACTTTTTTCCAAATATTACGAGCTTCGTCATCTGTATGATAATGAGTAACTACCAACCTATCTTTTGGAAGCATAAATTCTTTTGTAAGTAATTCCCAAGCATAATAAATAGCTTCTTCCTTAAAGTAATCACCAAAAGAAAAGTTACCAAGCATTTCAAAAAAAGTATGGTGACGAACGTCATATCCAACGCTGTCCAAGTCATTATGCTTTCCGCCTGCACGAACAGATTTTTGGGAAGTGGCGGCTCGTGTATAATCTCTTGTTTCGTTTCCAGCTAAAATGTTTTTAAATTGTACCATACCAGAGTTAGTAAACATCAAAGTAGGGTCGTTATCAGGAACCAAAGAAGAAGCAGGCACAATCTTATGCCCATTTCTTTCAAAATAATTTAAGAATGTTTTTCTTATTTCGTTAACACTAGACATTTTTATTCTTCCCAAAAATTAAATTAAATCTTTTTAACCTCAAGAAAGTATAACATTTTTTTTTGTATGTCTAGTTTAAATTTAAGCAAAAGTCGATTCTAGTAGTGCTTAATTTATAAAAACAATATAAAAGTTAAGATATGAGGCAAACATAATCCAAATAAGATAAGGAAAAATAATTAATGCCGCCCATTTATTTATCGGATAAAACACATAAACCATTAAAAAAGCCTCAATTACTAAAAGAAGAATGACAAAAGAAGAGGCGAAAAGTTGCTCCATGTAAAAGAAGCTAAAACACCATAATATTTGTAGAAATAATTGAAAAATAAATAAAGCATTTGCATCATCAAATTGTTCTATAGTTTTTTTAGATAATAAGATTGTAAAAAAGCTTAAAAACAAAAGTATATATAAGACTTTCCAGATATGCCTAAAATAATTATTAGAAGGAGTAGCATCAGATACATTTATTGTTTCATAAAAATTCTCAAGTCCTATATCTGTAAAGTATTTTGATATTAAAAATGTAATAAAAACTAAAATAAAAGCATAGAGTCCTTGAATGATTTTTAGCGCCATATGAGCCTCCTTTAAGATTATTTTCTCCCGATATATTCAAAAATATGAAAAAAACATCAAAAATACCAAAAAATATTATAAAAAAATTTGCATTTTAAATAATTTGGTTTATAAACAAAAGTAGAACAAAATATTAAAGGAGCAAAAAATTGGCAACAACAGATGAAAATGGCATAAAAATTTATGATAAAGAAGATTTTGAAGGAATGCGCAAAGCAGGGCGTCTTGCTGCCGAGTGTCTAGATTATATTACAGACTATGTAAATGTTGGTGTAACAACTGAATATCTAGATGATTTGTGTAGAGAATTTATTAAATCACACAATGCGATTCCTGCATGTCTTGGCTATCATGGATATCCTAAAACAATTTGTACATCAATAAATCACGTTATTTGCCATGGAATTCCAGATGACAGAGAATTAGAAGAGGGCGATATCGTAAATATTGATGTTACCGTAATTGTCGATGGATGGTATGGTGATACATCTCGTATGTACTATGTTGGTAAGCCAAAATTAAAAGCAACTCGTTTATGTGACGTAACATACGAATGTTTGATGCGTGCTATAGATGTTGTAAAGCCAGGTGCAAGATTTGGCGATATCGGAGCTGTTATTGAAGAACACGCTCATAAATATGGTTATTCGGTTGTTGAAATGTTTTGCGGTCATGGTTTAGGAAAAGTATTTCATGATGAACCAAATGTTCTTCATTTTGGTAAAAAAGGAACTGGTCCATTGATTAAAGAAGGTATGTTCTTCACAATAGAACCGATGATAAACATTGGTAAAAAACATGGTACGATTCTTTCTAATGGCTGGACAGCCGTAACAAAAGATAGAACTTTGTCAGCGCAGTTTGAGCATTCAATTGGTGTAACCAAAGATGGATGTGAAGTATTTACATATTCTCTAAAAGGTTTAGATAGGCCTCCATATAAATAATCAAACTATAAAAGGTGATAATAATGAATAAAAAAGAAGAAAATAAAGTAAAAAAAGAGCCTGATTATGTTGGACATCGTCAAAGATTAAAAGCTCGTTTTCTATCAGATTTAGGGCGCTCCATGCCTGATTATGAAATATTAGAGTTAGTTTTAATGTATGCGATTCCAAGAAAAGATGTAAAACCTTTGGCCAAAGCGCTATTAAAAGAATATAAGACATTATCAGCAGTAATAGCTGCAGATCAATCATCTTTAACAGATTTTCCAGGGCTCGGAAGCAGTGCCGTAACCTTATTTTCATTGATACACTCATGTGTAAATAAAATATGTTGGGAAAATTTAGAAAAAAATAATGAGCCGATTCTAAGAAATATGACAGAAGTTGTTGAATATTGTAGAAGTCATATCGGGTATGAAAAACAAGAAAAGCTGTTAGTTATATATTTGGGGAGCAAATTTAAATATATAAAACATAGTATTGAGCAAACGGGGACAACATCTGCAGTAATGATAAATCCTCAACAAATTGCACGCAATGCATTACTTTGTAATGCTGCATCTGTGATTGTGTGTCACAACCATCCAAGTGGTGAATGTTCTCCATCAAAATCAGATATTGAAATGACATTAAATTTAAAGCAAAGTTTAGAAGGTGTTGGAATTGGTTTAACCGATCATGTAATTATTTCTCCAAAAGAACATTATAGTTTTTATGAGCGTTCTTATGTTTTGCATACCGGAAATGGAAAAGTTCAAATGATATAACGAATCTTTTCAAGTATTTAAAAACATTTAAAAAAATAACATATAATAAGTAACATTTTTGCTTGTCTACAATGATTTTTTATGCTTTTTTATTTAACGAAGTATTAAGAATTATTGTTATACATTTATGGCATATTAAATGGTTTTTTAGCACTCCTCATGCTAAAAGTTAGTTATTATATCGGGGTAGATTCTAAAGATTTACATCAGGATATAAAGAGGCTGAGATTTATCTCTGAATATTAGAAGAAATAAAAAGCAACAGGGAAGCTTTATTAAAGTATTCAAAACAGGCTAGGAAAAACAAACCGTTTCCAAGCCTGCTTTTTTTTATTTAAAATAATAGTTGACAAAGCAAAATAATTCTGTCAATGTAGCCGCGATTAGTAACCTTATGTTTAATTATTAAAAAAAGTTTTTTATGAACGAAATCGTAAAAAATTACATCTCCAAGAATGGTGATGGTGAGATTAGAGTAGATTTGCTAAGATTGGCAAAGGATGAAAACTTCAGAAAAGAAGTAGTAAAGAACATTGTAAGCAAAGTGAAGCAAACGCCACATGCTTGTGTGTTGTTCCCTTCATATCAGCCGCACTGCGCAAACAATCCGCTAGGCAAGCTTATCAACGAGCTAGCGTTATCGCTCGTTGTTGAGACATTGGTCACCGGTGACGTAGAGAAGATTAGAGATCTGCGTAGCCCCGTAACTGATGTTATAATCATCAAGCAGTCATTCAAGAGTGGCCGAGGTCTTCATGACCAGATTATGACCCTGGCAAGTAAAGGATGCAAGGTTCATGTTATTTGCCTTGTGTCGCACTCTTCGGCAGCTATTGAGCGCTTCAGGCAAGCCAATGATGTTGATATCGAGGCGTTGGTTTCTCTTGATGAGATACCATATGTAAAGTGAAGTAAAACAAAACTCTAAATTAAAAGACCAGCTTTTAGCTGGTCTTTTTTTAATATCTATAAGATTTAAATGTGCTAGCAAATTCAAATTTATCAATGCCATTAATTGTAGAAATTTTGTTATTTTCTAAAATTTTATTTAATTCAGTTGAAACAAAAGTGCTTCTTTCATCAGCTCTATCTACAAATGCATTTATATTACCACTAGCGCTTTCAATATAGCGTTTGGATGCTATTTTCCAAATATTTGTAATTTCATCTGCTACTTTATCTACTTTTCCATTAAGACCTAATTCTATTAAAGCTCTTCCACAGGGTGTGTCATCAAGCATCATCGCATTTTGATTTTCTTTAACGTATTTTATAGCAAGTTCTTTATTTTTTTCATCAGGCATAAAGCTAATACTATAAACAACTGCACCGTTTATAGGTGTAGAAACATCAAAAGAGGTCGCAATCTCTAAAGCTTTATTGATTATCTGTTGCATTCTTATTGACTTTAGGGCTAAAGTTAAATACTGTAATCTCTGATGGAGCACCAATTCTCATAGGTGGACCCCAATATCTAGTTCCTCGAGAAACATACATTTTTATTCCATTAATATCATAAAATCCAGCTAACCTTCCTTCATTTGATTGTTTTGTAAAGAAATGGAATGGGAAAATTTGCCCTCCATGTGTATGCCCAGAAAGAACTAAATCTACATTATCCTTTGTAAATCCTTCTGCAATTTTAGGTGTGTGTGATAACACTATTACATAATCATCATTAGATGAATTATATAATGCATTTTCAACATTAACTTTAATTTTTCCATGAGCCGAAGCATTAATATCAGGAATTCCTGTAAGATAAATTCCAGTATTACCAATCTTTTCACCGTAGTTTACAAAAACATTAAATTGTAATCTTCCCAAAGTCATTAACCAATCAAATTCACCATTATAAACTTCATGATTCCCAAATGATAAATAAATGCCATTTGTAGCCTTGATTCTTGATAAAGCTTTTATCTGTTCTAATATTTTATCAGGAGAAGAATCAACTATGTCTCCAGCAATAACAACAATATCAGGATTTAATTCATTTACTTTTTTAACAATTTTATTTACATACTCTTTTGAAACATCTATATCAATATGAAGATCAGATAACATAACAACTTTAGTATTTTCTTTTATTTTTGTAGATTGAATGTTAAAGCTTTTTATACTGGGTATTTTTTCAGCTTCATAAACACCATATATACAAAATAGAAGAGTAAAAACAGCAGTGTAAATATTTATTTTTTCAAGATGAGGTGGGTTTTTTATTTGCTCAATAGGTGTTTTACGAATGAAATCCCAAATCATCCAGAAAAAGTCTCTTATAAATGTTAGTACAAATAGTAAAAAAACAAAACCAAATAAAAAGTACAAACCTTTTGTTGCATGTATTATAAATGTATCCATTGTTGTATTTTTTAGAGAAAATATAACAATAGGGACAGACCATCCAAGCACAATAAATAACAAAAATAGTGCTTTGGTATACCATTGGTAGCTTCCGTATCCCACATATGTTTTATAAGTTATTGCAGTACAAGCTATAGCTATAATTAGATATGCAACAAAAATAGGCATAAAATATCTCCCAATAAAAATAATTAATCTTCATTTGCTTTATTTACACTAGTTCTACGGCGATAAGTACGTTTGGGTTTTACATTGTCTTTATCTGATTCTTCTGAAGATATTTCAACAACTTCAAATGATTTAACAGGTTGCTCAACAGCTGGCAATGTTTCTACATAACCATTAGGAGCAGTTTCTGGTTCGTTTTTAGTTTCTTCTGAAGGTATATTTTCTTCTGTTATCTCTTCGTTATTGTTTTGAGCGTCTGCCTCATTATTTTTAGCTTGATTATTTTCTATTCTTGACTGTCTGCGCTCATTAATATCTGTTACAATTTTACGATAATGTTCTGCATATTGACGATAAATTTCCATATCAACATAATCGCCACTACTTTGAGCTTCTTTAGCTAAGTCATTATATCTTCTGATTAAATCAAGAGCTGTTCCACTAATTTTTCCAGCAATACTAACGCTATCAAATTTATAATTTAATGTGTAACCATTATTGTTGTTACCATTACGATATCTATTATTTTGTTTTTTCATACATTCCTACACTTTGTAATAAAATTACATTATAAAATCAATTAAATTAAAAAAAGAAAATATAAGGAACACTAACCATAAATTCTGTTCCAAAAACATCTTAATAATATATAATATATTTTTTTTTTGCAACTCATTTTTTTAATATAATGCACCGGTTTATCCCTGATAAATCAGGTACTATTTTATGTGTTTTGAAATTGTTTTTAGAAAATATATTACAAACCTCTTCAGACTGATTGTATCCAACTTCTAATAACAAGAACCCATCATCTTTTAAAATTAAAGGAGCAATATTGGCAATTTGCCTATAGCAATCTAGCCCATCATTCTCATCTGTTAAAGCACAAAGAGGGTCGTATTTTTTTACTTCAATATCTAAGCTGTCAATTTCGCTTTTAGGAATGTATGGAGGATTTGACACAACTATATCAAACAATCCAAAAGATTTATCCAATTCAAGCCAGCTATTGTTATAAAAATATACTCTATTTGTAACTTCTAATTTTTTAGCATTTTGATTAGCTATATCAAGAGCTTTAGGTGATATGTCAATTCCTACACCTGTTGCATTTGTACATTCTTTTAATATAGAAAGTAATATACATCCAGAACCAGTCCCTAAGTCTATAATCTTGAAATTATTATTTTTATTAACTAATTCTAACGCACTTTCAACAAGAATTTCTGTATCAGGTCTAGGAGATAAAACATCCCTGCTAACTATAAATTCATATTTATAAAATTCTTTTATCCCAATAATTTTATCAATGGGTTCATGATTGGTTCGTCTTTCTAAAAAATCTTTTATTTTTTTATATTCTTCGTCTGTGTATTCAGGAAAATTAGGTGCACAATACCTTAAAATTATATCAGCTTCAAGTCTAGGTGAGGGGATACTAGCCTCAATAAGAGATTTGATTAATTTATCACGTAAATTCATAATTATGCAGCCATAGATTTTTTTACTTCAAAAGATAATTTTTCGAACGCTCTCTTTTCAATTTGGCGAACACGTTCTCTGCTGATATTTAATTTTTCTCCAATATCATCAAGAGTGTAAGGGTTCTCCTTGAGCATTCTATTTTTTATTATAAATTGCTCTCTTTCATCAAGTTTTAGTAAGCATTTTGATAAAATTTTTGCCCTATAAGCATGTTCTTCTTTTGAGGCAAATCTGTCTTCGATATTCTCTCTTTTATCAATTAGCATATCTATTTTCTCAACGCTATCTTCTTCATCTGAAACACTAACATTAAGAGATGTATCTCCACCAATTCGTCTATTCATTTCAGTTACATCTTGCTCATCAACCATAAGCTCTTTTGCGATTTGTTTAACAACAGTTGGTGCAAGTTCTTTGTTTTCATATAAACCAAGACGAGCCTTAATACGACTTAAATTGTAAAACAATTTTTTTTGCGCAGCAATAGTACCGATTTTAACTAAAGACCATGAGCGTAAAATATAATCATTTACTTGCGCTTTTATCCACCAAATGGCATAAGTTGCTAAGCGTACTTTTTTATTCATGTCAAATTTTTTAACAGCTTGCATTAATCCTAAATTTGCTTCAGATATAACATCGGACATTGGAAGTCCATATCTTCGGTATGTAAGGGCAATTTTTGCAGCAAGTCTTAAATGTGATGTAATAAGTTTTTGAGCTGAAGCTAAGTTTCCATTAGTTTGAAAATCGTAAATGAGATTTTTTTCTTCCTCTTCAGTTAAAACTGGAAATTGTTTTATTTGCTCTAAATAAGAATATAACCCTGCTTCCTCAATAACCATTGGTAATTGAGGTTTTTTATTAACTAGGATTAATTCTTTACTATCACTCATATAATTTCCTTGTTTGTTATCTTCTTTTATATAGGAATAAATATTAAAAAAAGCAAATATTATTTATAAACAAAAGACGTACCATCATCTTCAATAGATTGAGTCTTTTTCAAATTTATAATTCTGACCACAGTGTTTTTATTATCAGAATATATTAACAAATAAACATCCAAAGCATGTTTGTTATGGCTAAGATTTTTGCAAAGTCTCATATTTTCTTCCAAAACACCCTTATTTATTTTTGTATTTATAATAATGTCAGAAACGGGTCTAGTTTTTTCAGATTTATAATTTTCAATATTTTCCAAAGAATAGTTATCTATATTACTTAAAATAAAATGTTTTCTTCTTCTATCGTAAATATTAGATAGTTGTTCTTTTTTATAGTATTCAAGAATAAATTCTTTTGTCTTCTCTATTAACTTTTCATCAGAACAAGTAGGTAAAACTTCAATATCCTTCTCAATTTTACGAACAATAACTTCTGGTTGTTGAGTTTTTGTTTCCAATGTAATTTCGTCAGCATAAGACACTGGGCTAGAAAGAACAGCAAAGATGAAAAAACAAAAGAATTTATTCATTGATAACTCCTAAAAGTTAAGTGATTTAGGTGTTCTTGGGAATGGAATAACATCACGGATATTTGCAATACCTGTAAGCAACATCATCATTCTTTCAAATCCAAGACCAAATCCCGCATGTGGAACAGAACCAAATTTACGAGAATCAAGGTACCAAGAATAATCTTCAAGGCGCATACCTAAATCAACAATACGTTGTTGCAAAAGTTCATAACGTTCCTCTCTTTGAGAACCACCAATTAATTCTCCGATTCTAGGAACTAAAACATCCATAGCAGCCACTGTTTTGTTATCATCATTCATACGCATATAAAAGGCTTTGATTTCTTTTGGATAATCTCGAACAATAACAGGACGTTTGAAGTGCTCTTCAGCTAAAAAGCGTTCATGTTCAGTTTGCATGTCAATGCCATATTCTGGTTCATATTCAAATTTTTTGCCAGATTTTTTCATTATTTCAATAGCTTCTGTGTAAGTTATACGTGCAAAGCTATTGTTTTTAATGTTATTTAGTGTATCCATTAAAGTTGGATCAACAAACTTAGCAAAAAGTTCAATATCGTCTTTGCATTTATCCATAACTTCTGTAACACAATAGCGAACCATATCTTCGGCTAAATCCATGTCATCAAAAATATCTGCAAAAGCCATTTCTGGTTCAATCATCCAGAATTCTGCAGCATGACGAGCAGTATTTGAGTTTTCTGCTCTAAATGTAGGACCAAATGTATATATATCACCTAAAGCACAAGCATACATTTCGCCATTTAATTGACCAGAAACTGTAAGGTGAGCAGGTTTTCCAAAAAAGTCTTGAGAATAATCAATTTCACCATTTGGAAGTTTAGGAGGATTTTTTAAATCCAAAGTTGTTACTTGGAACATTTCACCTGCACCTTCACAATCAGAACCTGTGATAATTGGTGTGTGTACATAACTAAATCCACGACTTTGGAAGAAGTTATGTATAGCATAAGAAAGAGCTGAGCGAACCCTAAAAGCTGCAGCATATTTATTTGCACGAGGGCGAAGATGTGCTATTGTTCTTAAATATTCATCAGTATGCTTTTTCTTTTGAATAGGAAAATCATCAGGTGCAATACTATAAATTTCAATATCTTCAGCAACAACTTCAAATTTTTGATTACCACCTTGAGATGCAACTAGTTTACCTTTTACAGCAATAGAAGAACCTGTGCTTAAAGCTTTAATTTCATTATAATTAGGGAGATTATTTTGAGCAATAATTTGTAAATTTTTTAAACAACTACCATCATTTAATTCAACAAAAGAAAAATCTTTTGCATCGCGTCTTGTTTTAACCCAACCTTTAGCCAACACAAGAGGTTGTTCTGTTTCACTTTTTAGTAAATCAACAATTTTTGTTCTTTTTAACATCTTAAAAAAATCCCCATTTATTAAATTATTTTAAAGCTCCGTACAAACTAATACAATTTCTTTTAAAAGTAAATACATATTTATAATTTAAGTTCTAAATATTTTTTATTTGACAAAGAGAAAATATTTGCTATACGGAACAGTCTTTAATTTATTATTTTGTTACTATGAAGCGTAAAATTTTATTATTAGGGCTGATTGTCTGTGTGATGTCATGCGCAGGAGTTGAAAAATCTAATGTGATAAATAGTAGTTGTGGAAAACCATCTCCAATGTCTCCTAAACCGGAGATAAACAAAACTATGCCATGTCCGGTTCCAGTAAAAATCCGAACAAGCAAAATAACAGACTAGATTTAAAAGACCGATTTTTTCGGTCTTTTTTTTATGTTTTATATTTTTATATTGCCAAAGATCTTTTTATAAGTTAAATAACAAATAAGTTAAAAATCTAAAAAGGATTAAAAATGTTAAGAGTATTTATGGATGTTTTAGTAGATTCTATGTACGAAGCTTTATCTTTATTTCCTTATCTTTATTTAACATATTTGTTAATGGAGTACTTAGAACAAAAAATATCTCGCCAAAGTATAATATATATACGCAAATCTAAACAATACGGACCAATAGTAGGGAGCCTATTAGGAGTTATCCCTCAATGTGGTTTTTCTGTTTCTGCAGCAAATTTGTATGCAACCGGTTTAATATCTTTAGGTACAATGCTTACAGTGTTTTTATCAACATCAGATGAAATGATTCCTGTTTTATTATCTTCAGGAATAAGTGGCGATATAATTGTAAAAATATTAATAGTAAAAGTAATATATGCAATTATAGCAGGGGTATTAATAGATAAATTTTTACCAGAAACTTTTATTAAACATAGAAAAGAACCTAATATCAGCGCTTTTTGTATACAAGAAAAGTGTAAGTGCGAAAATAAAAAAGAAAATATATATAAGTCTGCATTTAATCATACTGAAAAGATAATTATATTCATATTTATTTTTGCTCTAATTGTAAATACAGCTTTTTCTTTGGGAGGATATGATAATATAAAAAGTGCATTAACCAATATGCCTGTATTAGGAGGCTTAATATCTGGTCTTGTTGGTTTAATACCTAGTTGTTATCCGTCTGTTTTATTATCGCAATTATATGCAGATAATACAATATCTCTACCAACCATGATGACCGGGCTTTTAAGTAATTCTGGGTTAGGTTTATTGATTTTATACAGAGTAAATAAAAACTCTAAAGAAGTAGGGCGAATAATTTGCTTGATATATTTGATAAGCATTGCGTTTGGTCTCATAACATCAATCATATTCTAATAAAAAACGGAGAATTTTCTCCGTTTTTTTTGATGCTATTTACGTTCTTGCCCTTTGGACTGTTCGATAAACTGCTTAAGAATGGCTTCTTTCTTCTTATCATCAGCTTTTTCGTCATTTTTACGCTTTCTTTCTTGCAGTTCTTCAAGATGTTTAGGATCTTTTAGAGCTTCAAGTTTCATTTTTTCATCAGAAAAACTTAATGCAGTTTCAGCAACTTTTTTAATATCTTCTGGTTTGAAAACTTGATTGCCATCAACATCTTTTACATTAGGTAAAGCTTCGCCAACCACTCTTACATTGCCGTTTGTTTCATTAACTTTAAGACCTTCGTCTTTTTTGTTTACATCAACAGCTTTATCAACGTGACCTTGAGCTTCATTTTGCATTTTATTTTGGTGATTTGCCGCATCAACATCACGATTATATTTATCAATAGTGTTCATAACATCAGTTATATCTGTGCGTTGCTTACCATCTTTACTAACAAGAACCCATTGAGGCCCTTCTTGATGTATCTCCATTCCACTAGGAAGTTTAATTTTTGAGAACATCTCTTTCATTTTTTGTTCTTGTTTTGTTGGAGAATCTTTTTCATCTTTATTCTTATCTTTTTCTTTATCTTTGTCTTTATCTTTTTCATCTTTCTTAAGAGGATCTTTTCCACCATGCTCATTTGGTGTTAATCCTGCTTCTTTAGATTTTTTAGCATTCTCATTCATCGCTTTAGCTAAATCTTCTATAGACATAGGTTTTTTGTCTTTTTTCTGTTCATTTTGTTGTTCTTCAGGTTTTTTAGCCAATTTTTCAAGTCTGCCTAAAACGTTACCAGTTTCATTCTTTTTTTCCAAAACAACAGGACGCACTCTTTTTAGAGCTTCTTCTAAAGCTTGTTTTCTCTCTTCTTCAGATCTTGTTTGTCTTTCGTTTGACATGGCTTTTCTCCATAAATATCCTTTATATATAACAATTGTAACATAAAATTTAGCATACTGCAATAGTTTTTAATCTAAATTTTAAATTTATTAATCATAAAAAGCAATAAATCTCAAACCTATAATAAAAATAGAACCTCCTACATAAAAATGTAAGAGGTTCTATTTTTAAGTTTAGTAAAAACGACCTAATTTTCGGGTGATGTTGTTGAAATTTTGGATGCTAGAGGTAGGTCCGCCTTGTTTATCCATAGAAACAAATACTTCAACCTCATCACCAACACCAGATACAGCAATGTCAGAAAACATAGTGTTAGAAAGGGCTTGGCTTTCATTTTCAGTCGCCTGGAAAGTTGACTGCGTGTAGCAGAATTTCTTAAATTTATCACCAGTGTTAACTAACACTAAAACAGCAATCGAATTTGTTAAATTCACAACAACAGGTGGAGTTGCAATCTTTCCACAAATTTTTATCAGTCTACTTTTCATAAAAAATAATAATAAAGTTCAACAAAATTGTAATAAAAACGCCAAACAATAGATAGTTTTATTTTTAAAATCAAGTTTTTTTTAACAATCTCAGTTGTTTAAGGGTAAAATATATAAAAGATAAGTAATTTAATGTAATAAAAATAAACCCTCTTAACTAAGTAAGAGGGTAAGAATTTAATCAACTAATTGAATGTTAGGATTAATTTTTAAGAATTCTTCTTTAGTTAGTACTAAAGACACATAAACATTTTGAGCAACCTCACTGCCATCACCCATAAACATAGCTCCATCTCTTAACATTACCGGATAGTCACGATAAAATGGCCAATCGTCATTGTCATAGTTTCTAGTCCAACAATTATCAAAGGGTTTGTCTGTAACAGATTTTATTAATTTACAGATACATTCAGGTGGCAAAAAAGAATGATAACAAGGATAATGCTCTTTTCCCCATGCTTTTTGTTGTTTGTATGTTCGTGTCTAAGCTTGTTAATAGTGGTATTAACATCTGCTTGGTTCAAAAGCTTTCCAATCATAGAAATATTGGCACAACTCAACGATACTTCAACTATAACTCACAAATGTTATCCAATGCGGTGGAGAATATTAGGGTGTAGTATTTTTTCGTTTTTTAATGAACGCAATAATTAATGATGCAAATATTAGTAATGGCAAAATATAATATAAAGAGTTAAAGACTAATTCTAAAAAATCTTCAGAATAATCAATAATAAAGCCGGATAAAATAAATAAAATTGTTCCTAATATTACAAAATATGGTATCCAACCAATAGAAACTAAATAATATGATATATTGGGATAATTTTCTATTGTTTTTGAAATAAACTTTGGAGTTCTATTAAAACAAAGCATTATTGCGCAACAAACAAAAACAAAGAATAAAATGTCTGTAATAAATTCACATTTAAGATAAGTGAAAGGAGCTTCTAAAATTCCATACATTCCTCCCAACAATAGAGCTTCTTTTGACCATAATTTCATAATTTTAATCTCCTTTCACAATATTTTAGATAAATTACTAGTTCATTTTACTAAAATAAGCAACTATTTTTTTCTACGATTACCGCAACTTTCTTTGTATGCTGCTTGTATTCTTGCTGCATTTGCGCCTATTTGAGGTCCATAATTAGCTGCCTTTACGACTTTACCTACATATGGAATTGAGCTAGTAATTTTTGATTGTGCTATAAAATCTAAAACCGATGAACCTGTACTTATAGTTTTCGGAATCTTTGTTTCCTTGGTTATGGTTGTAAAATTTTTAGCAACACCGAATGGTGTACAATCGTTATTATACCTTGACTTTGTATTTCTTGGCATTTCATTTCCTTTCATATAAAAATTAACACAATGATAGCGCTATCAATTATCATATAGGAATTATAATATGTATTTGCAAGTGTTTTTATATATTTTTATTAGAATTAATATAAAAAAATACAAATAAGTTGTAAAATGTTTTCGTTATGTATATAAGATTATTAACAATGCTATAAATATCTGCTTGGTTCAAAAACTTTCCAATCATAGAAATATTGGTACAACTCAACGCTACTTCAACTATAATTCTCAAATGCTTTCAAATGCAGTGGAGAGTATTAGGGTGTAAAAAGCAATCGTCATAAAAAAGTAAGGTTGGTTAATTATTGAAGAAAATCCATTCGGGGAAAAATATAGATTCTGTTTCAAAAAAAATAACATTACATTCGGGTAAAAGTATGGGGTGTATTTAAGATTCGTTCGGGTTAAAATTTAAAAAATATTGGAAGAGTAATGGTAATAGCTTGTCTTGTGCGGGATAACTGACGGACTAAATGACGGGTAGTTCAAAAAACGCCTATATATCAAGGCAAAAAAAAAGACCCCATTAGAGGGGCTTAATTAAAGAATGGTGCCGACAGAGAGACTCGAACTCCCGACCCACTGATTACAAATCAGTAGCTCTACCAACTGAGCTATGTCGGCAACGAAGAAACTTATATAACAAGCTTTTTTAGTTGTCAATAAAATAATTTTATTTTTTGTGTATTTTTTTTTATAATTTAAAATAAGCCAAAGAAAACATATGGGAGAGTGATAAATGACAAATGATGAAATTTTAGCACATATAAGAAATATTCCAGATTTTCCACATC
>JAZRAL010000037.1:0-18398 GCA_045634545.1 Alphaproteobacteria bacterium
TTTTTCTATTATACCAAATGGATTGAATGATATGATAGCAATTAAAGTTATACTTGCAAGAGTTGTTAATAATATTACTTTATTTTCTGTATCGTAATTTTTCAATTTTTGCTCAAAATATGCTGTTTTTATTATTTCTAGATATGATTTTGCGAGAACTAAAAAGAATAATAAAGTTATTGCAAGCAAAATATATTTTTTATGTAATATTAATTCATTTAATAAATAGAACTCGGCTAGGAAACCGGCAAATGGTGGTATTCCTATTATCGAAAAAATACTAATCAATAATGCTCTTGTTGTAAATGGTCTTGTTTTTGCTAATCCTGATAATGAGGTTATCGCACTTAAAAATTCTCCTCGACTTTTTAGATTATAAAAAACTGTATAAGAACCATTTAGGGCTAATAGATACATAATCAGGTAAATTAGCATTCCAAAATCTGCTTGATGAGTAAAAAATGATAACATTAAAACGCATACACCAAAATGGTACATTGAACCATATGCAAAAATACGATATAAATTTATTCTTGCATTGGCGCCTATTGCTCCTAATAGAATTGAAAATACAGCTATAAAAATTAAAACAGGTGATATGCTTTCTTCAAATGGTAAAAGTAATGTTTGTTTTAGTTTTAGCAAAACTCCCCAAAATGTAATCGGTAGAATTATTGAAAAATAATGGCTAACTGGGAGTATTGATTTACCAATTTTGTCTTCTATTAAAGAATGAAATGGAGCTAAGCCTAAAGTATAAAATATAGGAATTATGATTAAGGTTGTTGCTATATAATATTTAATATCTGATTTTGATTGAGTTAAAAGTTCTTTTATTTGATTAAAGTTTGTTATATAGCCTCCGGTTATTATCAAATATATAAATCCTACTATCATTAACAATAATATTATGCTTGAAATGGCTAAGTATTTTCTTGATATTTCTGATGGATATTTATCATAACTTAAACTTAACAACCTATAATTAATATATATTGTCATTGCATAACAACAAACATATACAATTATATCTGATGCAGAAACTAAAAAATTATTTATTATAATAGAGCAAAGTATTAAAATTAAATATTTACATCCTGTTTTGTTTTCTGTTACAAACCATGATGGAGATAAAATCACCATAATATACGAGAAAAAAGCAATTAATAACTTAAACAATAGCGTATATGAATTGTTTTCAAAATATGCCATATTGAATGTTTTATTGTAAAATGTTATTACAAAAAAAGTAGATACTAATATCCATAATCTTGCAACCTTGGCATATATTTTAGGATTTTCATTTGAAAAAAAGTGAAGCATTATTAAATTTATTATGCCGAATATAAGAGATATTTCTGGAAGACTATATAACATATCATTTAGCATTTTTATCTCCTAGAATACAAACCATAGTGGCTTAAAAAACGATATACATAGTATAACCATACAAATTAAACATATTGCAAACTGATGATTTGGCATATCAACTCCAAGAGTTAGGCTTGTTGTCGCATATGTTTTGTCTTTTTGCTTATACAACTCTTCTAGAAAAGAAATACCTATTATCATTATAGATAGCATTACAAAAATACCTAAGATGAGATTATAATTAAATATTTCTGAAATTATAATAAAATTATTCCAAAATAATGGCGTTATAGGAAGACCGATACTAGCTAATATGAACAGTGATATACATTTCGAAACTTTTGGCATATAACATAAAATTCCAGATGTACTATATAGTTCTAATTTCTTTTTTTGTTCATCAATATGACTTATAAGAAATGATAAAATGGTTATAATTATTATATAAGAAAATAGAGAATACCCAATATTTTGTTTTAGAGTATTTGTTGGCATAAATATACCTATTAAGTACATCAAATAATAAACTGTTGTATATGCAAATAATTTATATCGCATATCTTTATTACTTAAACTAACAAGAGCCATAAAGAGCATTGTTATCACGCAAACAATTTCAAAAATAGGAGCATATACAGCTATTGTCTTTGGAACAGTATTAGGCCAAAAACGTATAAAACCATATAGCCCCATTAAAGGTATTAAGTTGCTTACAAGAAATACTAAAGGATTTTTTATGCTTGAGCTAATTGCAGATATCCAATAATGGAATGGCCAAACAGGAAGTCTTGAAATAAAGGCAAAGAATATACTTAACCATACAAAATACTCTAGAGTTCCAGTTATATTAACATTTCCTGCCATATTTAGAGGAATATTGTTTTCTTTATGAATAAATATCATAATTGTTGCAACCATTAACAATAATGCACCAATTATACTATAAAGGCTAAAACGTACTAAAATATTTTTTTTGCTTATATTTGCATACGTACTAATTAAAATTATAAGAGGAATACTTACTGCCGCAAAAAAGATATAAAACGAAATAATGTCTGCCGCAATAAAATATCCATTTAATAAACTTACAAATAACAGTTCAGAGGCTATAAGAGTTTGGGAGCGTTCTGATTTTCTATAAATAAAAATTTCTGCTATTAAGAATGAAAGATTTATGCTAAACAACAATAACAATGAAAAAACATCAACTCCTAATAATAAATCTATTTTAGGCGTTGATAACCAAGAATATTTTTCTACAATGTTAATTCCTTGCTTACTTATATCTATAAGCGAAAATACATATAATATTAAAAATGTATTTAGTAACATAGTCCATATCGATACATTATAAATATTGCCGGATGAGTAATTTTTATCATTTTTTGTACTTAAGGTAAAAAATGCACCTGTTAAAGGTATCAATATTATAAGTAATAACAAATATGTACTCATGGCATTTCTCTTATATAAAATGGTACAACAAAAGCAAGTATACCTAAAACAACAAATGCGATTATTGCAAGATACGATCTTTTATTTAATTTGAAGAATAACATTATTGCCCATTTATTTATACGATTTATTATAATTGTTATAATTTTTTCTGAAAACAGAGTATCAACCATTAACCACAATATTCTACTTATATTTTTTATTGGTGATACCAAAAGGTGATAATACACATTACGACTTAATTCTGTTTCTTGGATAATAGAGCTATTGTAGAATCTACGAAAATATAAGAATAAAGGATTTGCAACCAAGATTATAAACAAACTTACTATTATTAAATTAGATATTTTATATGCTTCAAAATGACACGTAGCTAAAACAAGTATTAACGAATTTATTATAAATGAAAAAGCCCTAAGTGAGTTTTTATTCAAATAGTCTAATCTTCTTGATTTTGGTGATCTATATATATGATTTAGAACTATAGCCAATGATATAAAGATTATTGATCCTAGATACAATGCTAAAGTATTACCTTCAATAAATGCTATTTTTAGCATAATGGTTATAAGTAAATTTGTTAATACTGCTATAGTCAATAAGATTGAAAGCATTATCTCTTTATTTATTTCTTTTGCATTTATCATATCACTTACATTATCTGTTCTATTTTGATACAAATATAATTTGAAAAATAGCACATTATAAAAGTATAGGATAATATAGTAATATGAAAATAGTATATTCCAATCAAATGACCTTTCATAAAGCATTATCATTAATGCACCAAAGCCAGCCATATTAAAGTATACTATTTTTTTTCGCACATCATCTTTTAGAATAAAAAATATAATACCTGTTACAAATGTTAATGCACTTATAATTTTATATAAAGGTAAAAACAAATCTGACACATTTAGTAAGTTATGTAATTTTAATAAAAGTAAAATTCCATATATAGGGCAAAATATAATGTTTATTGTACTTACACGTTGGAATCTTGCTTTACTAATATCCGACAAATAACTATGAAAAGAAAAAGCGCCTATTTTTATAAATATAGCAATTAAAGTTACTAACCCAACAAAATCTTTGTGTTGACCTACTTGATCAAATGTAAAAAGTTTACTTATTTCTAGGCTTTGTATCCTACCACTAACCATCGACAGTATCATAAATAGGCACATATCCGATATAAAATTATATATAACATAGCGCCTAGACGAATCTACATCTTTTAATACCATATAACCAATAATATCAGAGGCAAAGACAGAGGTTATAAGTTGAACATAATTTTTAGCACATATGAGTAAACACAGAGATATAAAATTTAGTACAATCAATGAATTAAACAAACTTCGCCGTTCTTCATAACGAAATATGTTATTATTTAACACAATAAAAAGTGTCACAAAAAACAAAGGAACTATTTGCTCGTTATTTATAGAACTTGGATAAAAATCAATAGTAATGTTTCCTATTTTAGTTTCATTCCAGAAAAAGCCAAAACCTTGATTTAACCCCAACAGAATCTGTTCTATATAATTATAAAAAAGAAAAGATATGGCTCCAAACATAAACCATGCAATAATTTTATCTGTACGCAACCTTGCCCTAAAGAATCCTAGCAAACTAATGTACAACATACATGCTATTGTGTTTATAACCATATTTTTCCTTTAGATTACTATATTTAATTAATAAGAATCGTAAATATTGTTATTTTATAAGTGAATTAACATCTTTAATTATACGAACAGGCACTGTATATTCACGTAAAACAACATCATCTTCAACTTCTACAATTAACATTGATGTCACCATTTTCAATGGTTTACGAGCACCTTCTGCTATATCTTTAAAAACAACAGCCATTTCTTTTGTACGATACAACAAAGCTGTTTTGCCACCATCATAAACAAAACGAGGTTCTTCTGGACCACCCTCTCTTGAGTTGATGATTATAAGAATCTCACCTTCTTTATTTTGCAAAATGTCATATCTGCCTTCTTGCTCTAATTTATTTGTGGACATTTTTCCCTCACATAAGATATTGTTATTACGTTGTTGTTATATCCTTTACCACATAATAGTTAACAAATAAATAGTTATTTTCATTTTTTTTACATTTTTTTATTGACTATCAAAAAAATATACTTTATAAGTCGTTTTCAGTTGAGTTGAGGGCCCGTAGCTCAGTCGGTAGAGCATTTGACTTTTAATCAAAGGGTCATGGGTTCGAATCCCGTCGGGCTCACCAACACCGCAAAGGGTTTGAGAGTGGTCTTAAACCCTTTAGTTTTTTAGTTAAGCAAATGCTAAACTTGCTTTTATAAAAAAATAAAAAAGGAAGTCTTTTAGAACTTCCTTTTTTTTACATCATAGATTATCTCCATTGTTTTCCTGTAAAGTAATGTGAGTTATACCTATAACTCACAACATCACCTTTTTGAGCATATAGGAGATGTTGTTCATTTGTTTTTGTAGAAGATGGATAACCTTTCCAAGTAGTTCCATCTGAGAATACCAATGAAACCCCTGTTTCAGAACCAAATCCACAAGGGACAATCAATTCATTTCTTGAAACTACTGTTGCCTCTTTCCACTCAGAAACCTTAGGGGGTATAAGTGCAATAACCATAGATATTACTATAATACATGCAAATGCCAACAAAGGAAAGGCATCACAAAGTATATACACCCAACTGTTGTTTTTTTTCTTTTCCATAAGATATAAAAATTAAAGTGATACAATTATATTATTTTGCTGTCATAGTAGAGTTTTTTTAGAAAAAAGCAATACTTTTCATAAAATTAGAGATAATAATATTTGATTTTAAAATAAAACAAGTTAGTATGTACCAACTATTGAAAATTATGATGTCTAACTATTAAATTTATGTATTATGTGTAATGGTCTTTTTTTGTGCTTGTTATCATTCTATACAGTTCAGCAGCACTTTTGGCATTAAGCGGTCTTAAAAAGAAGAAAAAGAAGAAAAACAAAAAAAGTAAATAACCGTTAAAAACTTTGTATTATGAACAAAAAAAACATTATTATTGCGCTACTTTTCTTTTGTATGTTGTTTGAATTTGGTGTAATAATTTCTCAACACCAGAGAATAGAACAAATGGATAGGGAGGCTGCAGATTATCAAGAAGGCGAAATTATTGCCTTGAAAAAATGGAAATCTGATATAATCAACCTTGTTGATTTTAAAGAACATCCAGAGGCTTATCGCAAGGTTGAAAAGTTAGAACGTGGGATAAATGGCTTTGAACGCCTTTTTGAAGAAATGCACGGACGAAAACCAAAAACTTATTAACATGCACAATTTCCCCTCACAATTTTATTGTAATGATGGGGAAATTTTATCTAGAACTTAAGCTAACAAAAAAGAGGAAGTGCAAACTTCCTCTTTTTTCTTTATAAGCTAGAACAGAATTCTTTAAGGCGTTTGATTGATTCTTTTATATGTTCTTCGGAGCAAGCATAGCTCAAACGCACATATTCTGGCGCGCCAAATGATTCACAAGGAATAATTGTTAATAGCTTTTGTTCTAACAACTCCTCTGCAAAATCTGCGGCTTTTTTGCCGGTTTTTGCAATATTGCACATAACATAAAAAGCACCTTTGGGCTCAATAAAGCTAATTTGTGGTATTTCTTTTAGTAATTTACACAACAATTCACGACGACTAGCAAAGGTTTTTACCATATCATCAAGTTCTTTGTCTGCTTTTCCTTGCAAAGCAACAATTGCAGCATATTGTACAAAAGTTGTCGCATTACTTGTTGCATGGCTCTGCAATGCTGATATACGTTTTGCCAACCAAGTTGGAGCTACTAAATATCCCAAACGCCATCCTGTCATAGCATAAGCTTTAGAAAAACCATTTACGGTTATTGTTAAGTCGGCAATTTTATCATTTAATGAAGCGATGCTAATGTGCTTTGTATTGTTATCATAGATAAGTTTTTCATAAATTTCATCTGATAAGACCATAAAATTATGTTCTACTGCCAAGTTTGCAATCATCTCCAATGTTTCTTTTGAATAAACTGCACCTGTTGGATTGCTTGGAGAGTTGACAATAATCAATTTTGTATTTGGAGTTATGGCTTTTTCTAAATCTTCCTTAGTTGGGGCAAAATCGTTTTGGGCAGTTGTATTAACCACAACCATTTTAGCACCAGATGCTTTTATCATCTCAGGATATGACACCCAATAAGGAGCTAATACTATCACCTCATCACCTTTACCGCAAAGCGCAGTGATTGCTTCAAACAAAGCTAATTTGGCTCCTGTTGTAACAACAACATTGTTTGAGGTGGTTTTTATCCCATGAGTTGCCATTTTTTTAACTATCTCGTCTTTTAATTCTGGTAAACCGCTTGAGGCTATATATCTAACTTTACCCTCATTTAGTGCTTGAATAGCAGCATCTTTGATTGCCTTTGGTGTATCAAAATCAGGCTCACCAACTGACATTGAGTAAACATCTAGACCTTGTTTTTTGAGTTCTTTAGCACGAGCAGATAAAGATAATGTAACAGAGGGAGATAATGAGCCCAAAGGACTAAAATTATTTTGTAAATCTTCCATTTTTATGCTCCTATTTATATGGGAAAGTTTCAACAATACCATCTTTTGCTATTGTGCAAAGCATACTTAAAGCTTTTTCTTCGGTGTCATTTGGAACAGAAACAGCATATTTCATTGGTCTATCAAGCAAAACGGCTGTTGCTATGGCACAAACGGTGGTCGCAATTCCATAATAGGTTTTGCCCTTACCTTCAATAATGGTCATACCAGCTTTTTTTACTGCTTCTGCTAGTTCTATTCTTTCTGCATCAGAGAAATTTGCAGGCTTGCCATCAATAGTTACTTCATCCCAAAGCACAATTTGTTCATCACCATGTTCGCCAACAACTGGGGCGTTTATGCTTGAAGCTGGTTTGTTTAAGCGTTCAGCTAATAGAGCTACCATACGAGAGGTATCAAGTGTGCAACCTGTTCCTAAAACTCTTCCTTTGGGGAGGTTTAAAAATTTTGCTGCATGATTTGCTAACACATCAACAGGGTTAGAAACGACAATAACAACCGCAGAAGTGTTTGTGGCTTTGATTTCTGAACAGATGGCTTCCATAATCTTAGAGTTTTTCATGAGCAAATCATTACGACTTTCGCCAACTTTACGAGCAACGCCTGCGGTGATAACAATAACATCACTATCTTTACAATCAGCATAAGTACCTTTTTTGACAACTGTTTTACTTAGTTCTGGAAAACCATGGCGGATATCCCATACTTCTGCATTTGAGCGTTTATCATCAATATCTATGAGTGCTATTTCGTCGGCTATTTCTTTTAACATCATGGAATAAACAGATGTTGCACCAACGAGCCCTGCACCTATTACGGAAATTTTTTTCATAATTTTCTCCTTGTTTTTATTCATATATTCAAATTTAATGATGTCATGATAAAACAAATAAAATCTGCAATCCAGCAATTTTTTTATTTTATTGCTATGTATAATGATTAAATATTTTTAATCATTACTTTGCTCTATATATAAATTTTATCCCAAAAGATTGTTATATTTTATTAAAAGAAACTTATAATTTGTTTGATTAGATATTGGGAGTTTAAATAAAAAAAAGAAGAGTTATCTCTTCTTGATACTTATATTATAAGTTTATTTACTTAAAAGTCAAGAGGATAATTAGACAAAAAATCAAAAAATAAATGTAGATGAAGGGGGATGTTTTCTTCCCCCTTTTTTAATTAAAACTTATAATAGGTTATTACTCATTATCAAACATTTTGATATTTATTTTGCCATACTTGGCTGACATATTATCTATTAGGTGCAAGAAATAGAGCTCTGGCTCAATATCTCTTTCGCCTAAGTCTATAATTGCCCCCCAATCGGCACGTCCGTGGTGAGCTGCTATCATTCTTGCTACCATTTTAAAACCATTGGTTAAACACAAACAATATCCATATTGTGAGTGACTAATAAAATCTGTCTTAAAAGTATCTACATAAGTGATAGCCCCTGTTTCGAGGTCTATATTATATTCAAAAATTTTACCTAAATCGTGGAGTGTGGTTGCTGCATAAATATTATCTTCATTTATTTCACATGCAAATTTTGACATATTTAACTCTGCAAATTCTAAACACTCTACTGTATGAACGAGAAGTCCGCCTGCAAAGTTATGATGCATTGAAATCCCTGCAGGCTTTATCTTAAAGCTATCTTGATGCTTTGATATTTGCTCTAAAACAAAGTTTTTTAATTTTTCATCTTTAATTTTTGATATGTAAGATTGCAACTTATCCCAATAATAAGCTGTTTCTTCTTCTGACAAGCCTAATCTTGCTTCTTTTATAAGTTTTACATTTTCTAATGTGCAATTATTATAATTTGGATTTTGAGTTGCCGAAATTATACGCAAAATATTTCCAGGCTTAAATGTTTTTGGCGAATGCTGGTTTAGGCGCTCTTCCCAAAGCATACAATTTAACATAGAGCCTGTTGTGGTATCCTTTAATAGAAGACGCCCCATTTTATTTCCAGTTTTGGTGGTATCTGTTGAGAAAGAAACTACTTCGTATAAATTATCCGTTGAAAACATTTTTATGATATCCTTTATAAATATTTTACTACTTTTATGTTGCTTAAATTCTTTACTTTTGGTATTTTAATAATATGCAAATAAATATTCAAGATATTTCACATTGTTTAGCGAGGATATAACATGATAACAAATAGAGAAGATGCATTAACAAAAATTGCTAAAACACCTAAAGGAAGTGAACGTGCTAAATTGCTTAAAGATGACGATTTTAGAAATCTTGTTTTAAGTAGTGGTGCAAATGTAACTATTTATGAGGGGCAAATAAAAGAAGGAGCATCATCAATTAAAGAAGCTATAAGTGATGTTTATATTGGACTAATTCAAAGAAAAAATAAAAAAGGAAATTTTGATGGTTTAGGTGCGCTAGGTGGGCTTGCAGAAAGAACATCTTTAGAGGAATTTAATGAGCTTTCATCTTCTGAAAGAAGAAAGCTTGTTGGCAAAAAAGATGATGTTATCTTGGTTGATAACTTTCCTTTGCTTACTTTTGATATTGATATAATTAGAAAAAACAATGTTATGCGTGAGATGAGTGAAGAATTAGCAGACCTTGGAATTAATGATATCACTATAAATCCATCAAAGATGGAGCTAACTTCTATGCCAAATGTTAAAGATGACAACTTTATGATTAATATTTGGGATGGAAATGGGGAATGTTATGCAATCACCCCTTATTGCCATACATATAAAGATGACACAGGGTTAATTGATACAATTATAAAAAGATCAAACGAACAAGAAAATGGTGAAGTGGCTGAATATAAAAAAGTACCTTTATTTGAGGCCTTAAAATCATATGGAAATAGAGGATATACTGCTCACAAACTTGAAGATGGAAGAAATGCAAAGAAAGATTATCGCTATCCTCATGAATATTTAGCATCTTGGGCGTTGGCTTCAAAATTATTAGAACATGATGAAAAAAAGATGGAAATGCTTGCTATAGAACTACAACAAGAAACCAATCATTTGATTTCATTTAAAAATATTGCAAAAGCCACATCCATAAAAATGGAAGATATAGCAAAAACGTTAGGCTTAGATATTCATACTTTGGAAAAAATGGAAACATCTATGCAAGATATACATAAAAACAAAGCGAGCAAAAATGCTTTTTTAAATAAAGATACATCTCGATAATTGTAATATTTTGTAATTTATTTTCAAATTAAAAGCACTTGAAAAATCAATAAATTGTGATATTCTATGCGCCATAAAATAATTATTGTGTGTAATTTAATATTTTTTTGCCATGAAACGTTTAGATTTAATCTTAAAAATCGAATGGATTTTAGTCATTGCTATGTCTGTTCTTTTTTTATCGTCAGTTTTTTGTTTTGCAATGAACAAATCCGCTGAGGCTGTGAGTTTACTAAAGGGTATTGTTGTGCTTGCCATTTTTTTGTTTGCGGCATACATCAGAGCTTCTTATCTTAATGATAACTTGCCCAAAGATGTTCTTGATGAAAAAGCAAAGCTAGCAGAGCGCAAAAACTATGAAAGTGCTCTAACCTATATTGTTGAAGAAAAATTTGGTCATAGATCAAGATTTGTTCGTAGATTTGGTGATAAAACTTATGAGAAGTTTATAAATCACGGGCTAATTGTTGTGACCTCTTCTAGCAAAAAAGAGTGGAAGCTTACAGATAAAGGTTGCATTGAATTTAATGCTTTAGAGAGTAGTACTTTCGCTTAATTAAAAAAATCCTAAGGCTTTTGCTCTTAGGATTTTTTTTATTTATAGGCTTGTTTTAGTTATGCTTTTATACAGCTTTTTCAATAAAACCACCACCTAAAACAAAATCATTATCATCATAAAATACTACCGATTGACCTGATGCAATAGCTTTTTGAGGTTCAATAAAATGTATATATGCATTATTTTCATCTATGGGTACAAATTTTGCTAATGTTGGCGCTTGAGAAGAGCGAACTTTTACTTTTATTAGCAAATTAGCTAAAATATTTGAAACCGATAACCAATTTATATCTGTTGCTTTTATTGATGTTGTACTTCCATCTTCAACATATCCTAGTACGACTTCATTTTTTTCCTTATTTAAGTCTATCACATAAAGTGGTCTATCTGCACTAACACCTAAGCCTCTTCGTTGTCCTATGGTAAAATTCCATATACCATTATGCGTACCCAATATTTTGCCATTTTTATCAACAATATTTCCTTTAACTGGAGATGTATTTAAGATATCATTTACATCACCTGTATAAAAATCTTGGCTATCTTTTTTATCACTTACAGCTAAATTATATTTTTTTGCAAGAGCTCTTGTTTCTTCTTTAGTTAATCCCCCTAGTGGCATCATGATTTTAGATAGTTGCTCTTGAGTTAATCTATATATGAAATAGGATTGGTCTTTTTTATTATCAATTCCTGCTTGCAATTGATAACGATTAATTTCGTCATTATATGATAAGCGGGCATAATGTCCTGTTGCAAACTTATCAAACTCAATTCCTTGATTTTTTGCTCCAAGTGGCAAGGCTTCAAATTTTATTTTTGAATTACAAATCACACAAGGATTTGGGGTTCTTCCATTTAAATATTCTTGTTTGAAATTCTCTAGTACTATTTTTTGATATATTGAAGTACAATCAATTACATGATATTCAATATCTAGTTTTTTGCATAATTCTTTAGCTGAGGCTATATCCTCTTCTTCATGAGGTGAAAAGCATCCTTCTTTTAAGCTATTTATATTAAAATATTTATCTTTATCCCATATTGACATTGTAGCGCCAATAACTTCATGCCCCTGCTCCTTTAAGAGACATGCTACAACAGATGAGTCAACACCACCGCTTAAACCAACAAGTACCTTCATTTGTTTATCCTTTGTGTGAATTATATTCTATTTTCACCAAAGAAATATAAAAATTCAAAGTTTTTACTTTCTTTGAGCGCTTTTAATATAATGTATTTTTTAATATTAGCAACTAATTTTTCATTCAAGCGAATCTAATATTTCTTGCCCCAAAGGTGTCAAAATCTTATTTTTAGCAGATATCTTAAATTCTGACAAATCTAAGTTTTTATATTTTTCTTCATAATCTATAGATTGGATATACATATCTATTTGGTCTAAATCATTAGCTAATTGGGCTTCTTTTGTTTCTTTTTTTTCATATTCTAAAAATAGCTCATAAGCTTTATCAAAGCCACATTCTTCTTTTATTTTTTTCATAGCTTCTTTTTCTATTTCATTTTTAGTTTTATAAGCTTTATCATGAGGAGTTATATCGCCGATAATACTTTCTGCTAAATCATGACATATACATAATTTTATTACTTTATTAAAATCATATTCTTTATCATAATCTTTAGATAGATAAAGCGCAAGTAACGTCATATGCCAACTATGCGAAGCAACTGTTTCTGGATTTAATATATTTTTTCTTTTCCAACCTTGGCGCTCAAGATGTTTTATAATTTCGGTATACTTAAATAATTTTTTCATATTACTCTCCTTTTATTTATCAAGCGTAATATAGTTTATTTATTAAAGCAACTTCATTCTAATTAATGTTATTTTTATATCATGCTCTGATGGTGGATGAGCAAGCATTATAATTTGATTATTTATGACTACAAGTGGCTGAGTTGTTATATTTCTTCTTTTAATAACATCTGTATCTGTAATTCTTTCTATTCTATATTCTAAATTATTTTCATGCATAATTTTAGTAACTGTATCATATGTAGATTGATATAGGCTGTGTTTTTTTGTGCAGTATATTTTTACTTCTATCATCATGTTTTCTCCTTTTCTAAATAAAGGATTGCATATTTTTATTAAAATACAAGTTTTACAGAAAATTACATACTCGGTTATATACTTTTGCAAAAAAAATAAAAAAAGATATAAAAAATCAAAAATAGAATCGAAAAAGAGGACTATATAGCCCTCTTTTTTCGTGTTATTACTTTTTATAGACGATATGTGGCGGTATTGCCATATTCATCATAAAAGTAAATAGTTGCATAGCCCGAATTGGTTGTAACTTCAACAGTTGTATAACCCACATTGTATGCAATTCTTTGATACCTGTAAAGATCAAGGTATGAATAATTGTTACCTATTTTGACCTTTAGTGTAGAATTGTAACGAGTAAATGTCATATTACCAATATCAAGGCGTGTCGGAGCATTTAGGCTTCCCCAGATGTAGTATCCTAACAAATTGTCAAAGTATCTATTATGATAATATCCATGACGTATAAATCTGTTATGATAACCACCCCATGAATACCAAGACCATCTATCAAAAATACAATTATAGTGATGATGATAGTTAGCATGGTGATGATGGAAAGTAGGCTTATACACATTGTGACTGTGACGAGGAGGCGCTGGTCTATAAGGTGCATTATACCCTCTTTGAGGTGTTACATGACTGTTTTGTCTTGGTCTTGTATTTTGCATCTTAGGAGCTGGTCTGTTATCACTTGGACGAGAAACTCGACTTTGATTAACAGTAGACTGACGCTGGTAGCTACCTTGTCTTTGATAAGAACTTCCTCTTGATGGAGCTGCCTGCTGGCGAGAATAAGAAGAATTTCTTGGCTGAGGCGCTGTTCTTGCGTAGTTTGAGCTTCTAGAAGAAGACCTGTTTTCAACTCTTGGGCTGTGCCCTCTTGAACCACCACTTCTTTCACTTCTTTGCGCGTAACCTTCAACTGCAAAGAACATCATAACAATCAATGCTACGATTGATAATAATTTGTTTTTCATAATATATATATTTTATAATTTCTAACTAAGGTTAGTATATCATAAAATTTATACATTGTCTATAATTTATTTTAATAAGGCTTCTGTGATATAATTACACCACTTTTCAACACCTTGATTTAAATTTTCAAACTCTGTATCTCTTATTTCAATTGTTGCATTTTCTAGATTTAAATCATTACCACAAATTGTTGAAGAACCTGTATTATACTGACGCATATCATAAGGAACATTTGCATCAACCTTTATATCCTTTTTAAGTTTTAATTCATTTAAGATTTTTTTAGATAAATTATTTTCTTTTACAAATAAAACTCCGGCATGCCATGGACGATAAGTTCCACCTCTTAGCTGAGGGGTGTAACCATGTATAGAAAGAATTTTTGGGGATATTCCTTTATTTTTTAGCTCATCAATTTTTTCAAAAATTGCTTTATAATAAGGTGCGTGATAATTTTTTATACGATAATTTCTTTCTTCTTTAGAAAGATTGCTGTTTCCTGGTATTAAAATTTTATCACTCTCATCTAATATCAGTGATGGCTCTGTTTGTCTTCTATTATAATCAATAAACAATCTTGAACAATTGGCAACAAATGCTGTACATCCAAGCTTTTTAGCTAGTGCTATAGTTAATTGTCTACAACCTTTGTCCCTTGCAATATGAGTATCTAAGTATTTTTCATTTAATCCTAAATTATTATATGATTTAGGAATATATGATGAGGCATGTTCACATGTTAAAATTATTGCATTTAAACTGTTTTCATTTATCACACTATATGAATTACATTGCTCTTGCATGTTTCACCTTCCTTAAATACCAACTATTATAATAACCAAATTTTTGAGTATGACTCATTGCATCTGCCACATGACGAGCATAAGCGTTCTCTTCATAAATAACATGAGGATTTACTTTATTTTCTGGGCGGAACTGATCATATTCATTTTGATAATAGTAACTTAATTGTCTTAAAACTGTTTTACTATCATTCTTAATACTTTGCATCCAATTATATTTATTTAACAATGGACGATTTATATGAGTTCCACTATTGTTTATAGCTCCATTTACAAAATCTCTATTAAATTCTAAAAATGCTTCTACAAATCTTTTATTAAAATTTGCATTCATATAGCGAAACTCTATTGTCTTTGATGGCATTATGTTTAATGTTTTATATTTACGCCCATAACCTACCATATCTCTTAGCTCATCCAAATTTTGGCACATATCTACCATTACACACAAAAAAGGATAGTCTCTTTTAGCATTTGAGCTTAGATTTCTACTTATATATGTTGCATATAGTAATTTGTTTTGTTGACGTTCAGGAGCTGCAAAATTACTAACAATAACATCTTCGTGTTGCATCATTCTTTTTACTAAACGTTTATATGTGTCCAAATCAAATCCATTTGTTGAAACATGTTGATGTAGCGAACAGTGAACATTTGCATATCCTTTATCAAAAGAATCCATTATTTTTAAGCATTCTTTTTCATCTTCTTTAGAAGTCATAATACGTGAAGCATATTCTACTGGCGCTAAACCATGCATTGCAGCCAAGCTCTCATCTCGCATTATTACTCCAACAGATTGAGAATCATTATATACATCTGGATTTGAATTTGAGGTATAAACTTTTTTCCAATCGTGCTTTTCTTTTAAGTATTCAATCAAATTTTCGTAATTTTCATATTCTTTAGGCACATAAAATTCTAGCTCAAATCCATTTGGGCGATATGCTCCAAATTTTGTTGTTTCAAAATTTTCAATTTGAAACAAGTCTTGGTAGTCGTCTAAAGCATTTGACTTATACTCAACATCCAATTTATTTCTTAATTTTACTAAGTTTTTAACAATAGCTTTTCTTTGTTTATATGAATAATCTTTATTATATTTATATGAAGGGGCTATATTTTCTCTTAAATAATTATCTACAAAATAGCGAGATTTTTCAAGAGTATTACCTTCTTTTAATAAAGCAAAATTTTGAGATAAATTATTTAGCACATCAACAGATATAGATAAACCATGTAAATGAGAATATGGATAATTTGGCTTATATACCCAGCCTCCAAATTCTTTAACATAATCATCAACATTTGCAAAACTATAAATAAATTGCCTTAATTCAAAACTAAACGTTTCTATTTTATCTATAATATCAGATAATTGTTTATCTTTATTTGTAATATTTGATTTTACAGAACAAAACTTTTCACAGTCAATATTGTAAACATCAACACTTTTGGTAAAATCTTTAACAAAACTTGCAAATTTTTCAGATGAATTTTCAGGATATTTTTCATTAAAATATTCAACGAGTTCTGCAAATGGTTCAACCATTGCATCAATATGCCAATCATAATAGAATTGTCTAAAATCTCTTTTGCCAATTGCTTGAAAATAAAAATCAAATACTTTTTTAGTTGATGATACGTTGTGTGGTTCTTTTGAATTAAAACTATTGTCTGACATTTTTTCCTCATTATATACTGATTTATCTGTTATTTTTTAAAGCCCAATTCAAAATTTCTCTAAGTGTTCGGGCTTTAAAACAGATTTAAAGCACTTAGAGACAGTAGCTAATGAGTAAAATAGCGATAATAGCAATTGGAAGAATAAGCATAGGAAGTGCAACTTTAAGACTTTTGTTTCTTAAAGCGAGCTTTACTAAATATATGCTCATTAATGCGGTCATAAAAAATCTTCCATTTTTAACAAAACTTTGGACATGCTATTATGATTTTTTCATATTGTCAATATATTTTGCACAACCGCCCAATTATTTGCAATAAATATTTGATTATACTAACATTTAATTAAACTTATTTTAGGAGAATTTACTTTAGCAATACAAGATAATTCCTCTAATTCTATTAAAAATAGACTTGCTATAACTTTTGCACCTAATTTTTCAACTAATTGTATGGCAGCATTTACTGTTCCACCTGTTGCTAGCAAATCATCAACAATTAAAACATTTTTCCCTGCCTCTATTGCATCTTTATGCATTTCTAGCACATCTTTTCCATACTCTAGACCATATTCTACTCTCTCAACAGGTGCCGGAAGTTTCCCAGGCTTTCTTGCAATCACAAGTCCTGCGTCTAATTTATAGGCAAGTGGCGCACCTAGTATATAGCCTCTACTTTCTATAGCTACAACATAATCTATTTTTTTATCTTTTACTAACTCATATAGATTATCAATAATTGCCTTAAAAACATCTTTTTCCTTAAGGGCTGTTGTTATATCTTTAAATAAAATGCCTTGACGTGGAAAATCTGGAATATTTCTAATATGTGATAAAATTTCTTCGTTTGTCATATTGCTCTCCTTTTAGGCAAGTGTATATAATTTTGTTTTTTTAATAGATAAATTTATTACTTATAAAGACTTTTATTGACCCAAACATCTTTTTATAGTATAATAGCATTGTTAGGAGGATTTATAATGATTAGCCATGAAGAAATAAAACAAGCATTAAAATCAGATTGGGTTGAACATGTTATTCCAACTAATGCTAAACGTGTCATTATTACCTTACCTAACAAACTTATTGGGAAAAATGTAAAATATATCAATTGGACAGGAAAAGAAACTACTGATAATGGTTTTTTATTTTTTAATTCCACGGATAAAAGACAGCAATTTTTACGGGCTGATGGCGGAATATTAATTGGTTATGAGGGAGAATGTCCTGAAGGAGAAAATGGTGAAATGATATCTCGCTCCCAAGCTGTTAGCAATTACTTAAAAAAACATCCTTTGGCTCTTTCTTGTGAGTCTAACATAAAAAAAACTATTGAATACTTCAAAGAACATATATTTAAACATGGAATAGATGTTACAAAATGGGATAAAAATGCAAATCCAGATATTTGGTCATCTGATGTTGAATGGCTTGTTGTTAACTTTGATGACAAAGATATTTTTGATAAAAATATGCAATTAAAACCTGTGATTTCTGCTGTTAAAGTAACATCTGTTTTTGATGCTGTGTATTTTTGTCCTAATCTTATTGTTGAAGGAATCGGAACAACAAGCACCAAGGGCTCATGGATATTATCAAAAAATAAAAAATTTAATCTTATAACAGATGATGCATTTAAGTGTGCGTATAAAAAAATTGATAAAAAAAATAAAAAAAAT
>JAZRAL010000038.1:0-39655 GCA_045634545.1 Alphaproteobacteria bacterium
CAGTAATAATTGTACCAATTTCAGCGTTTTCAAACACTCTGTGTGGATTAGCCTTTTCAACGTTTAAGATTTTACCTCTCAATGGCATAATAGCCTGATTTTTTCTATCTCTACCTTGCTTAGCAGATCCACCAGCTGAATCTCCCTCCACAATAAATACTTCAGATAATGCAGGATCTTTTTCTTGACAGTCTGCCAACTTACCTGGAAGAGAAGAGATATCTAAAACACCTTTTCTTCTTGTTAATTCACGAGCCTTACGAGCTGCTTCACGAGCAGTAGCTGCTTCAACAATTTTACCAACAATAACTTTAGCTTCTTGAGGATGTTCATCTAACCATTCTTTTAACTTATTACCAATAACACCTTCAACAACTGGTCTTACTTCAGAAGAAACTAACTTATCTTTTGTTTGAGAAGAAAACTTAGGATCAGGAACCTTAACAGACAATACACAAGTTAATCCTTCACGCATATCATCACCTGTTATAGCTGTTTTATCTTTTTTAAGTAATCCATTTTCTTGAATATAGTTATTAATTGTACGAGTTAATGCGCCCCTAAAACCCGCAAGGTGTGTACCACCATCTTTTTGAGGAATATTGTTAGTAAAACAAAGCATACTTTCGTTATATGCTTCAGTCCATTGCATAGCAACATCAACTTGAATATCATTGTCTTGACCAGAAAAATTGATAATATTTTCATGCAAAGGAGCTTTAGCTTTGTTTAAGTGTGCAACAAATGCGTTCAAACCACCTTCATAATGGAACACTGTTTCTCTTGGTTCAGCACCACGATTATCAATCAATTTCAAATAAACACCACTATTTAAAAATGCTTTTTCTCTAATAGCGCGCTCTAATGTTTCATAACTAAACTCTGTTTGCGTAAATGTCTCAGGCGATGGCAAAAATGATACTTCTGTACCATGTTTACCAGGAGTCTGTTCTGTAACATGAATATGCTCAACAACATTACCATTATTAAACTCTGCTTCATATTGTTGGTCATTACGCCAAATTTTTAGTCTAAGCCATGTAGAAAGCGCATTCACCACAGAAACACCCACACCGTGCAAACCACCAGATACTTTATATGAGTTATTATCAAATTTACCACCGCTATGCAATTCTGTCATAATAACTTCAGCCGCACTAACACCTTCTTCTTTGTGCATATCAACAGGCATACCACGACCATTATCTCTAATAGTTGCACTACCATCAGGATTTAAAATAACCTCTGTTTTATCACAATAACCAGCCAAAGCCTCATCAATAGCGTTATCTAACACTTCATAAATCATATGATGAAGACCAGACCCATCATCAGTATCACCGATATACATACCAGGACGTTTACGAACAGCATCTAACCCTTTTAACACCTTAATAGAATCAGCATTATATTCTTGTTCGCCCTTAACAATTTCATCTTCTGTTAAATCAGTCATTTCAACCCTCTGTTATTTAATTTTTAAGTATATTCGAATATAGCACAAACACTTTTATAACCAAGTAAAATTTACATTTTACCCCATTTTATCAACAAAAAAAACACCTATTTATCCAAACCTTTAGCAACAATTTCCCTATAATTATAAAAATCATATTTATCTAAGATTAAAATCAGATATCTATCATCAACATAAATTGAATTTATATCAGGATAAGGCTTTGCAATCATATATAACCAATACCTAATATTATCCATATTTTCAGGATTATTACGCCAAAACTCCATATCTATCCACTTCTTCTTATCACCTTTATTAACCCTTAAAACATCTCTTCCACTAATCCCTGCACCAATTGTAACAGGAGATTTTTCATCTTCCCAAAATAAATAATTTGCAACATCAAACTCAAATGTAAATTTATATCCAACCATTTCACTAGTATTAAACTCATCATTATAATATTTAGCCCTAAAATTAGGTTGCCCCAAATTAAGTGATATATATTGAGATTTTTTATTAAAATTGTCATTTTTCTCAAGAGATTCAATAAGCCTTGTTTGATATAACCTATTAGCATCAAAACCTAGTTTTTGTATTTTTTGAATTTCAAAATCTGTTATTGAAAAACAATATAAAACAACACTCAATGCCAAAAAAGAAATATTTCTAACCCATACTCTCTTTTCTCTAAACAAAAAACTTAGTGCAAAAACATAAATTCCAAGCCTACCCCAATATACCAACCTAAAAGGTGATACATCTGTTCTTGCTGCCACAATAAAAGCAAATCTAGAAACCAAAAACATTCCTAGTATCATCAAAACAGCTAAACTTTTTTGCTCACATTTTCCAACAGTCCCAGCAACAGCTATAGCAACCAAAACAAACAATACTAAAACATACCACCACCCCATAAAAGAAAAACGCTCAAACATTTGGGATATAGAATTAATCACTTCCAAGGGTAAACTTTCAACAACTTCCCTCAACGATTTTAATTGGATATTATACATATCTTGGTTTATAAGATGCATATTAATCATCTGCTTATATATTAACTTATAAGCAAGACCAGCACAAATAATTTGCCCCGCAAAAAACACCCCTCGCTTGCAAATTTCACCAAAACTTTCTTCTTTTTTTTCAAAGCACAACAATCGTTTTGCTACAAACAATACAAATACAAAAGCTAGATTTGGAGGATAACTTCCCAAAACAAGAATATAGCCTAACAATCCAACACAAAAACTATACCATTTTAATTTTCCTTCTATCGTAAATAACAACAAAACACCGACCATACTCCACGCTATAAAGGAAAAAAACAAATATACAAAATAAAACAAAGCAAAAATATGAGGATTTATACCTATAAAAAAAGCTAATAAAAACCAATATTTTTTATCCACCTCAAGGTATTTGCCAACCAAGCACCCTATTAATCCAATACACAAAAAACCAACAAAAAATAAAAAAACAGGCAATACGTGACTATCTAAAAAGAAAATAGTAAACAAGTGCTGACTATATCTTGCCTCAAACAAACCAGACTCAACACTTACTCCATCCTTAAGATATCCCCAATCATGATTTCCCCACCAAAAATTAGCAAGCAGATAAAAATATACTAAACACATTAGCCCTACACTAATTACTATGTTTTTAAAATAATCCCTATACCCTTGCTTAATCATAATTATCTCTAAATAAGTATAAAGTACTTCACTATACAGACAAAATGAGGGAGAGAATATCTCTCCCTCATTACAAGTACTATTGTCTATTAACTAAAACGATTTCTACTCTTCTATTCTGTTCTCTACCGCTTGCCGTAGAATTAGACGCAATTGGATTAGAACTACCATAACCATTAGCAACAATTCTGTTTGCATCCACCCCTTGAATACGTAAATAATTAGAAACAGAATTTGCTCTCATCAAAGAAAGCGCATTATTTGTAGCTTGACTACCTGTACTATCTGTATACCCATTTATTTGAACCATTGTCTTATTATATTCTTTAACAACTTTAGCAATAGAATTTAACACAGGTTGGAAATTTGCTTTAATTGTAGCTTCATTGCTATTAAATGTAATATTACCAGGCATAATCAAATAGATTTGACCATTAATTTCCTTAACTTGAACACCTGTATTTAACAATTCACGACGAAGCTTTTGGGCTTGCACATCCATATATCCACCTGTACCAGCACCTGCAGCCGCACCAACACCAGCACCAATCAAAGCACCTTTTTCTCCACCAACAAGAGCGCCAATTCCTGCTCCAGCCAAAGTTCCAATCCCTGCACCCCATGCAGTATTAGAAGCTTTTCTTTCACCAGTGTAAGGATCTATTGCACATGCACTTAACATCAAAACCGCCAAAAGGCTACAAATAAAAGATTTTTTCATCATTCACCTACCCTAAATATTATTCTCTAAAATAAAACACCTAAAACATAAAATATTTTTATATTCAATGCAACAATTTATTTATAAATATAATTAAAAAACCCGCCATCAGACGGGTTTATTTTTTTATTATTGACTAGCATCATTTCTTGAGCGTTTTCTCAAAATTGGGTCTAGTATTTTCTTTCTTAATCTAAGAGATTTTGGAGTTACTTCCAACAATTCATCTTGCGCAATATAAGAAAGAGCTTGTTCCAAAGACAATTTTCTTGGTGGTATAAGGTCAATAGCCTCATCTTTACCAGCCGCTCTAATATTTGTTAATTGTTTAGATTTTGTAGGATTTACTTCCAAATCATTAGATTTTGTATGTTCACCAATAATCATACCAACATAAACAGGGCTATTATGTTCAATAAACATAGGACCTCTATCTTGTAATTTCCATAAAGAATAAGCAATAGCAGTACCATCTTCACTAGAAATCAAAACACCATTACGACTATTAGTAATATCACCTTTATATGGTTCATACCCATAAAATACTCTATTCATAATACCTGTACCACGAGTATCTGTCAAAAAGTCAGAGTGATAACCAATCAAACCTCTTGCTGGAGCTTTAAAAATAAGTCTTGTTTTATTACCAACTTGACTTGGGATCATTTCCAAAAGTTCTGCTTTTCTTTGGCTTAATTTTTCAACCACTGTACCAGAAAATTCTTCATCAACGTCAACAACAACTTCTTCAACTGGCTCTAAAAGACCACCATTTTCATCTTTTTGCATCAAAACTCTAGGACGAGAGATAGAAAGTTCAAACCCTTCTCTTCTCATTGTTTCAATCAAAACACCTAGTTGCAATTCACCACGACCAGCTACTTCAAAAGACTCACTTGTTTCTGAGCGAGAAATTCTAAGCGCAATATTGCACTCAGCTTCTTTTTGAAGTCTATCCCAAATCATACGAGAAGTAACCTTATCACCTTCTCTACCAGCTAAAGGCGAGTCGTTTACAGAAAATGTCATAGAAAGTGTTGGTGGGTCAATAGGTTGAGCATTAATCACATCAACATTATCCATAGCACAAATAGTGTCAGCCACAGTTCCTTTAACAACACCGGCAACTGCTACAATATCACCTGCGTGAGCTTCATTTAGAGCCACTCTCTCTAAACCTTGATAAGCCATAATTTTAGTAATACGAGAGCGTTCGATTTCACCATTTTTATTAATTACTTTTACAGCATCATTAACCTTTAATGTACCACTATAAATTTTACCAGTTAAAATACGACCAACAAACTTATCTGCTTCCAAAGTTGTAGCAAGCATAGAAAAAGGTTTATCTTTTTCACATTTTGGCTCACTAACATAAGATAAAATAAGTTCAAATAAAGGTCTTAAATCTTTCTTCTCATCACTTAATTCTTTTACAGCCCAACCATTTCTTCCTGATGCATATAATACAGGAAAATCAAGTTGTTCATCATTTGCATCAAGACTTACAAATAAGTCAAAAATTTCATTTAAAACCTCATCAGGTCTAGCATCTTGCTTATCTGCTTTATTAATAACAACAATTGGTTTCAAACCAATTTTAAGTGCTTTACCTAACACAAATTTTGTTTGAGGCATAGGACCTTCAGAAGAGTCCACCAATAAAACCACACCATCAACCATAGATAAAATACGTTCAACTTCACCACCAAAGTCTGCGTGTCCCGGAGTATCTACAATATTAATATGTGTATCCTCCCAGTCAACAGCAGTACATTTTGATAAAATTGTAATACCTCTTTCACGTTCTAGGTCATTACTATCCATTACACAAGTTTCAACCTTTTGATTGTCTCTAAAAGTACCACTTTGGCGAAGTAGTCCATCAACCAATGTTGTTTTACCATGGTCAACGTGAGCAATAATGGCAATATTTCTAATACTCATTTTAATTTATTCCTCAAAAAAAGCCTCTAATCAAACATTAAAGGCAAAACAAAGCTCTAAAATTTATCCTTTTTTATATCAAAAAATTTTAAATAGCAAGTACTTAGTTTTTATTTTTTTCTATTTTGTCATCCATAAAAAACTTATCTTCCCATAATCGCTGATAAAATCTATCTATCTTAGAAAAAACTTTTTCTTGCTGGTCATAAGAATATTCCTCAGCTAATGTTTTTTCACCCGCAAACAAAGAAACACCCAACCCTGCTTTATTTTTACCAAATTCAGCTCCCATGATTTCTAAAATTGTTGGAAACAAATCAATCTGATTAAAAACTCGATTTGTATTAAGATTTGTCTTCAATTCTTCAGGTAAATTAAAAAATGCATTATAAATATCACCACCAGGTTTTACAAATTTACCCATCCTTTTATGGTCACCAACAATAATTAATGTTGTATCTTTATAAAAATCTTGTTGCTTAAACCACTCAATAAAATTATTTAAGTTAGTAATTGTTGCAAGAGATTGTGATGCAACATCTGGATAAAAAGGATTATCCCCTGCATGCAATTCAACTGTTAACAAAACACCAAAAAAAGGCTTGTTTTTATCTAATTTTTTCAATTTTTCTTTAAAAGTTTCAAAAACCACAACATCAGGAGCACCCCACCATTTACCCAACAATTTAGGATTAATAAACTTTTTAAAATACTCAAAATCATATATATTTTCTTTATCAAACCCATGAGCCGATAATAGTTTATCTGTTCCAGAAAATTCCGTTTTCCCCGCTTTTGCAAAAATATTTATATATCCATTTTCTTTTGTAATATCACCTAAATACCTAATATTAGGAGTATCAAAATTAAAAAATTCACCAGCTTTATTAGCTACAATTAAAAACTCATCTTCTTCATAATAAGGCCTAATATTACCTAATTTATACCTATAAAAGTCAGATAAATAATGGATATGAGCCCCCGTAAAAGCAGAAAAGATTGAACCTTGTGTCCACCTTTGAGAGTATCCCTCTGTCAAATCTCTAAACTTTATAGCATCATCATCAAAAACCTTATATATTTTATCATCAACCAACACTCTAGAAAGCCTATTTTCAAAACTTTCAGCAAAAATCAATATCACATTACGTTTTTTATCTTTATTAAACTTAACATCACCAACATACTCATATTTTTTTTCATAAAAAACAGTTTCTTCATATTCAAAACAAGATAAAATTAAATGTTCGCACCCTAGATTTTTCACAACAACAAAAACAAGAGGAACACATAAAATCAAAGATATAAAAATATTTAATCTACTATAATTTCTCCATAGATTTACAAAATATAACACATACAAAACATAAATAAATCGTATGTTTCCATCCATTCCATGTATTTTATACGAAATAAAAAACAAACCTAAAAAAACAAATAACAGCAAAAACGGATTGCAAAATAAATTTTCTCCATTGTATGCTTTTTTCAATAAATATATGCAAAAAAAACTAATAACAAGAGGGACTAATACAACAAAAACAACTATTTTGTAAAACAAACTATCAATCCCCGCATCTCCACCATTAAAAACAAAAAACAATATCTGCGGTAAACTAACCTCTCCCCAAGTAACTTCAGCAAAAATACACAATGCTATGCAAAACAATAAGAAAAACAAAAAACAGATATTAAAAACATCAGCAATTTTTTCTAAACATATCCGTTTCATCAAAATCTCCAATTATAATTTTAACACAACACCCAAAACACCAGATAGTAAAATATAAAAAATAGGACTTTTCTTATAAAACCATACCATAATAAACAACAAAAGCGCAAAACACCCTCTATACCAATCTGTAACGCTCAAAGTTAAAAGTTCAAAACCGGCAAACATTATAAGAGCAATAACAACAGGACGTATCGCCAACATGATTTCGCTTATAAGTGGACTATTCATATATTTCCTCAAAACCTTAGAAATCAAAATAACAATCACTAAAGAAGGCAAAACAAGACCAACTGTTGCAATAATCCCCCCACTAATTCCTGCTGTTTGAAAGCCTGCAAAAGTTGCCATATTAACCCCTATAGGTCCTGGGGTTGATTGAGAAACAGCAATCATATCTACCAACTGCTCTTTACTAAACCAATTATATTTTTCACTTAAATCAAATAAAAACGGAATTGTAACCGCACCACCACCAATAGCAAAAAGCCCAATTTTGAAAAACTCATAAAACAATAACCATAATATCATTTTTTCATTCTCCAAAATCTAACACCGCCAACAATTCCTGCAAATAAAACAGCCATAATTGATGATGCTCCTAAAATTAGCAAACATATAGCCATAACAAGCAGGCCTATTTGAACTTTGTTTTTTATATTTTTTTGTGCAAGTTTAAGAAGTTCATTAAACAATAGTACCGTAACACCAATCCTAATACCACTAAAAGCATGTTCAACAATACTATTATTTGTAACTAAATCTAACATTCCAGCAATTGACATAATCACAATAAGCGATGGCAAAACAATAGCACTTGTTGCAACAATTCCACCCAATGTTTTACGCACCTTATATCCCGTAAAAGTCGCAACATTTACAGCAATAATACCTGGAGTACATTGTCCAATAGAATAATAATCCATCAGTTCATCTTCTGTTATATATTTATTTTTTTCTATAAGTTCCTTTCTAAACATAGGAATCATCGCATACCCACCACCAAAGGTAAACAACCCAATCTTAAAAAAAGAAACAAACATTTTTACATATTCTGCCATTGATATCTTTCCATTGTTGCATATATCAATATAAACCTTACAACACAAAACATTAACAAAAAGTTTTTTTATGATAATAGGCTCAATATTAGAAACCGATATTAACGAAACAAGAACTCCACTAACTCCCGATGTTGTTCAAAAACTAACATCTTTAGGGCACACAGTATTAATTGAGAAAAACTTAGGCCTAAAATCTTTTTTTAAAAACGAAACTTATGAGCAAAAAGGCGCTATTTTAACTCCACCTTCTAAAATATATCAAACAGCAGAGCTTTTACTACAAATTTCACCACCCTCGCCCACATATCTATCACTACTAACTAATAAACAAATTTTAATTGCAGATTTTACAAATTTTAATTTTGAACCCTTAAATATAACTTTTATTCGTTTAGAAAATGTTCCTCGCACCTCTGTTGCGCAAAGTATAGATATTTTAAGCTCTCAAGACACCATAAAAGGATATGCTTCAGCCATATATGCTCTAAGCCATTTACCAACTATCGCTCCTCTTTTAATGACATCATCAACCACATTAAAACCAGCCAAAGCCCTAATACTTGGCGCTAGCATAACCGGTTTGCAAGCATCTAATGTCTTAAAAAGAAACGGCTGTGATGTTACAATTTTAGATATAAATAAAGAAAATCATGATTTAGCAAAATCTGTTGGCGCAACTCTTAAAACCCCTTCCTCACAAGAAGAGCTACAAGAACTAATAAAAGATAAAAACATCATAATCGGAGCAATAAATAACAAAAATTCTCCCCAAATTATCTCTCCAAACCTTTATTCATATATTAACGAAGACACTATCATTGTTGATACTTCTTCTAATAATATTAATCTCAATTCTTTTAGTAATCTAAACTTTTATAGAAACACAAATATAGAGCGTCTACACCCCAAAAGCGCATCAATACTTTGGGCAAACAACATGCTAAACCTAATAGAGTTACTAACTTCAAACACTAAAACCCCAAATCTCAACCACCCCATTATATCTCCAATGCTATCAACCATAAAAAGGATGAAAAAATCATGATAAACATTTTTATATTATCTTGCTTTATTGGTTATTTTGCCATCTGGCACGTTACTCCAACCCTTCATTCACCTTTAATGAGTCTAACAAACGCCATCTCTGGCATTGTTATATTAGGTGCTTTACAAACTTTACATAATCTACCCCAAAACATCTCTCCAATATGGCTATACCTATCAATATTCTTTGCATCACTAAATATTTTTGGCGGATTCTTCATAACAAAACGCATGTTAAATATGTTCAAACCAAGGAAAAAAGATGATTAATTACTTATCCATTTTTACTTATATTTTATTCATTATAGCAATTCACATGCTATCAACCCCAAAGGTCGCATATAAAGGAAACATCCTTGCATTCACCGGAATGCTTACTATCATAACCACAAATCTAATAACATTACCCAAACAATTCTTTATAATTTCATTATCAATAATTATTTTAAGTGCAATAATTAGTATTATTATTTCTCAAAAAATCAAACTCCAAAACCTCCCTCAAATAATTGCTTTACTCAATGGTTTTGGAGGTCTTTCAGCATCTTTTATTGGTTTAACCGAAATAAACCTAAATTCTACTAATCAAACACTAGTAACATTTATCTTAACCCTAAGTTTTATAACCTTTTCAGGCTCAATCTCTGCATTTTTTAAACTAAACAATTCAAAACCACTAATAAGCCCTAAAAAAACAAAATTCATAAACCTAATTTTATTTACCTTACTTATCTTAAGCTATTTTTACCCAAACAAAACTTCCCCATCTTTCATAGCATTTTTTTCAATAACCTCAATTTTATTTGGATTCTTTTTTATACATCCAATTGGCGGAGCAGATATGCCAATCATTATCTCAATTTTAAATTCTTTTTCAGGTTGGGCAACCGTACTTGTTGGTTTTAGCATAAACGTACCCGTTTTAGTAATTACCGGAACAATTATTGGAGCAAGTGGCATAATTTTAACCTATATCATGACCAAATCTATGAGCCGAAGTTTTCTAAAAATCTTTTTTTTAACCTCACTTAATTCCAAAGATAAAACCCAATTATCAAACAAACCATTTAATCAAGGAAATGCTATTGACGCAGCTTTTTTAATAGAAAACGCCAAAAAAATCATCATTGTCCCCGGCTATGGTATGGCATCATCAAATGCCGAACATGAACTAGTAACCCTCGCAGAAATACTAAAAAACAAATATCACATTACCGTAAAATTTGCCATTCACCCAGTTGCAGGAAGAATGCCAGGGCACATGAATGTACTTTTAGCCGAAGCAAATGCTAATCCAAACGACATCTTTGAACTAAAAGACATCAATCAAGAATTCAAAACAACCGATGTTGTATACGTAATAGGTGCAAACGACATAACAAATCCACTTGCAAAAACCAAAGAAGATTCTCCAATCTACCAAATGCCAATCTTAGAGGTTGAACAAGCCAAACACATTCTATTTGTAAAACGTTCACTATCACCAGGTTATGCAAATTTAGATAACCCATTATTTTATGATGCCAAAACCATAATGCTTTTAGGAGATGCTAAAGAAATCACCTCACAAATCATAACCCAACTTGAGCAAAATCTTCCTACTTCTTAGAAAGCATAGACAACCCTGCTAAATATGTATTAAACATCACTTTAACAACATATTTCTTATTAAGTCTTATAAACTCTTTTTCTGTTGTCAAAAGAGAGCTAAGAGCAAACAAAGAAATAAACAACACTTCTGTTGAAACTTTGCGCTCATTAGCTGGAACTTTAATAAACAATTTACACAAATTATTCTCAAGAACTTGGATAATTTTTACGATTCTCCTTAAATAAAATACAGCATAATCATCCATAATATCCTTAAAATGGAAGTTATATAGCGTAAACCAAAGATTCTTGTTTTCTAATACAAAATCAACAAACTTTTCAATAAATCTATTTAGATTTTTATAAGCATCAGATGTTAATTCAGTTTTCTTCAAACATTCATTAAGTTCGTCTAGAGTTAAGCAGTTCTCCCACATAACCAAATTATCCATACTCTTAAATTGGTTATAAATAGTACCAACAGAATATCCCGAATATTCAGACAACTTTCTTGCTGTTAAAAAATCAAAACCTTTATCTTTCAATATTTCACGAGCTTTAACTATTAAATCTACTCTAATTTCTTCTTTTGTTTTAGCCATGTCATCACCTAACGCTATGTGTATTTTTTTATAACCTATAACAATATTGAACAGTGTTCAAGTTTTTTTTATAAAAAATTTAACTATTTTATACTATACTTTGCCAAACGATAACAAAATCAAAAGGTAATATCATGGCTAAAATAGGTTTTTGCGCAATTGCGGGTAGTGGAATGAGTGCTCTAGCTCAAGTATTAAAATACAAAAATAATGATATTGTTGGTTCAGACAGAAGTTTTGATCAAAACAAAGAAGAAAAAACAAGAAAAAAGCTAACCGATATTGGCATAAAAATCTATCCTCAAGATGGCTCTATGCTTGATGAAAACACATCTGTACTATACGCATCAACTGCCGTAGAAGATACAATTCCAGATATAAAAAGAGCCAAAGAACTAAATATTCCAATAAAACATCGCTCAGATTTATTAGAAGAAATTTTCTCATCACATCCCTATAATATTGCAGTGGGCGGAACAAGTGGTAAATCAACCACAACCGCTATGATTGGATACATTTTAGATAATGCAAACAAAAAACCACTTGTAATAAATGGTGCTCTCTTAAAAAATTACGAAAACACCAAAGGTATTCCAAATGTTATCTTAAACAACGGAGATTATTGCGTTATAGAAGCAGATGAGAGTGATGGCTCTATACAAAAATACACTCCCTACATTTCTATTATAAACAATATCACCTTAGACCATAAATCAATAGAAGAACTACAAGATTTATTCAAAAACTTTGCTCAAAAAGCAAAACATGGTGTTGTATATAACAAAGATTGCAAAAACTCATCAATTTTAGCAATAGCGCATAATAATGCAATTTCCTTTAGTATAGAAGATTCCTCTGCCAATTTTTATGCATCTAACATAAAAGCAATCCCCAATGGCACAATTTATACTTTTAATAACAAAGAATACAAATTAAACCTAATCGGAAAATTCAATGTAGCAAACGCAATGTGTGCTATTGCATGTTGCTCTTTAGTTGGTGTTTTACCTGAAACCTCATGCCAAATTCTAGAAAACTTTCTAGGCACAAAACGCAGATTAGAAGTATTAGGTCAAACAAAAAAAATTACCGTAATTGATGATTTTGCTCACAATCCAGACAAAGTATCAGCCTCAATGTCTGCATTAAGAAGCTATAACGGACGTTTAATCATAATGTTCCAACCACATGGTTTTTCACCAATGCGCATGATGGGTAAACAAATCATGGAAAGCTTTGCAAACCACATGTTAAAAGACGATATATTACTAATTCCAGAAATATTCTTTGCTGGAGGAACTGTAAAAAGAGATATCTCATCAAAAGACCTTGTAAACCATGCAAAATCACTTAATGCAAATGCTCTGTTTTTTGAAAAAAGAGATGAAATTAAAGAATATATCTTAAAACACGCTAAACCAAACGATAGAATAGTTTTAATGGGAGCAAGAGATAACACCATAACAGATATGGGATTTGAAATATTGGAGAAATTATAATGGCTATACTAAAAAAAGGTGATAAAGTTGGATTCATAGCCCCATCAGCTAGTCAGCAAAACAAAGACCTTTCATTTGCCCTAGATTATTTCAAAAAACTAGGTCTCGAAGTGGTTTTAGCTCCAAACTTAAACGAAGAATATCGTTACATGGCTGGAACAGATAAAAAAAGAGCCTCATCAATCAATGACATGTTTAAAGATAAAGAAATAAAAGCTCTATTTTGCATCAGAGGTGCTGCCGGCTCAACAAGAGTTCTTGATTTTCTTGACTACAAGCAAATAAAACTTAACCCAAAACCAATTATTGGATTAAGCGATTCTACAGCTCTGCAAAATGCTCTTGTTGCCAAAGCAAATAACCCATCACTTACAGGTTTTTTACCTCTATATGATTTAAAAAACAACAAAGTAGATTCTCTTGTATCAAAATCCCTTAAATCAGCACTATTTGATGATACTCACTTCATAAAATCAGGAAAATCACTCATCAAAGGTACCACATCAGGCACAATCATCGGTGGGTGCTTAAGTACACTTTTATACTTATGTGGTACGCCATATTTTCCAGACTTAAAAGATAAAATTTTGCTACTAGAAGATACCGACGAAAAGACATATAAGCTAGATTTAATGCTAAACCAACTAAAACAACAAAAAAACTTTAATAAACTAAAAGGTATAATTTTTGGCACTTTCACCGATTGCATTATAGTTGATAAAGAAGATGGCACTATAGAAGATTGTATAAAAGATTTTACATCAAACTTAGAAATTCCAGTAATCACAGATTTTCAATATGGACACATCCCATCACGACACATCTTACCGCTTGGAATAAATGTAAAAATAACATCTTCATCAAAAGAATGTTCTATAAGTTGGTAATATAATCAAAACAAAACGAAATGTCTTTTAATAATAGTTTATAAATAATTTCTACATATTTCTGCATATGTAAAAAACCACCATTATTAAAAGCCAAAATCATAGAACAAGAAAATATATTAGCAGCCGGCAAAAACATTATACAAAACAAAAAACCTGCTTCTTTAAAATCAGGCTGGTCTCCATGTATCTGCACAACCATACTTCCTACATGATACGCAAAAAAGTACCCTAATATCCCATTAAGCCAATACCCTTCAGGCATACTTTCAGAAAAAAACGTAACTCCTAATATCAAAAAAAATAAACATAAAGGAAAAAAATATGGTGCAACAACAATCAGCCAATTACCTTTCCCCTTAAAGCCCATAGCTCCACCGCTTTCATCCATATTAAGATGAATATGTACAACTTTATGAAAAGTTATTAAGGCAAAAAATATATGAGTAAATTCGTGAGCTAAAATTTGCATAGAAACATTTGTTCTAGCAGATGCTACAATTTTTAGAGCTAAATACGTAAAAGCACCACATAAAAATGCAAAAAATCTCATATTAGCCATACTAAAGTAATCAAAAGCATTAACAAGCGCCGGCAAAGACACAACAGCTAAAATAGCCATTGGCCACTTAATCAATTCTAACAAAAAATCAAAAATTCTACCTAGCATATATCACCTTCTTTTTTTCATTCTAAAAACAATATTTATTTTTTCAAATAAAATTTTCTTTCTATTGGAAAACAAGCCAAAATGATTATATAAAACTCACCCTTTTACAAAGGAGGTATTCATTAATGTACATATTTTGGAGAAAAAAAATGGCTTTTAACGAAAACGACAAAGATAACATTCATTGTGAATATGAATGTTGCCAATGCAAAAAAATATTCATGATTTTAGTTATTTTACTTTTAACTTTTATGGCAGGAATAATGGTTGGAAATTGTGGAAGATGTAGATATTCAGACGCTTTCTATAATAAACACTATAAACTAAACCACAAATCACATAAAAAATTTCACAGAGGTATGCATAAAATACCTAATCAAGACCCTTTGTCAAATCAAGAACCAACTTTCTATCCCAACAACGAGGCCGGTGGTTTTTTAATCGAGATAGACCAAACAAACTAAAAAAGCATATCATAATCAGATACATAGCTTAAAAAACAAGAGGTAAATTTATTTTACCTCTTTCAATTAAATCTTGACAAAAAAAATCTTTTTAACTATGTTTTCACACACTAAAAAATTATTATTAACAAATATATTTATGTTTAATTATGAATGCTATGTTCTGTGGATCATTCGATCCTATTACGCTAGGACACATTAGTGTCATCAACCAAACCTTGTATTCCCAAGGGACTTCGCTTGATAAATTTATCATATGCGTTAGCCATAACAACCAAAAAAACCTTCTTTTTCCGCCAGAAAAAAGAAAGAAAATGATTGAGGATGCATTAAAAAATCATCCACTCAAACACAAAATTGAGGTTGTTATAAACAAAGGACTTGTTGTCGATTTTGCAAAAAAACACAACGTTACAACCCTTATTCGTGGAATAAGGCCCAACAGCGCCGATGAAGAGCAAGAACAAGTAATGGCTACAACCAATAAAACTCTTGCTCGTATCCGTGGTTTTGAACTCGATACCAAATTCATCACTGCAACAGATGCCACACTTGCGTCAATTTCTTCATCTCTTGTCAAAGATCTTTGCTATTTCGGTGAGTATATCGCTGTTGCAAATCTTGTTCCAGAGAATGTACACAAAGAGCTCATGAGCATCTACCTCGAACAATGTTTTACAAAACTATTTTTCGACAGTAGCCATAGTATTGCCTACATGAGCTGGAGAGAGGTTGTTAAAACCTACAATAGTCGTCAATACCATAACTTGTCCCACATTGGATATATGCTAAACATGCTTAGCATATACGAAAACCAGACAAATACCAACTATCCTCCAGAGTTTTTGCTGGCTATCTTCGGACACGATTATGTATACAACCCAACCAAAAACAACAATGAAGAAAACTCTATCAAAGCTGTATTTGGCTGGACTGGAAAACGCTATTATAAAACAAGTTCGTATCTGGAAAATTTAATAATGGCAACAGCTCACAACAAGGAAAACTTATCCGGTGAAGAAGCGCTTATTGCGGATTTGGATTTAAGTATTTTGGGTACATTTGCCCCAAAAACATGGAACGCCTACTGCAAAAACATCAGACAAGAATATTCTTTCCTGTCTGATAGCGAATATGCCAAAGGCCGTCTTGAATTCCTCCAAAAGATTTTAAAGCGCAAACGCATTTTCCAAACAGATTTCTTTTATGACATGCTTGAAAAACAAGCTTGCAACAACATCAGAGAAGAAATCAAAAACCTTAACATCTGACACAAAAGGTAGCTATCTAATAGCTACCTTTTTGTTTTTAAATCATTTTATATATTCTCTAAAAAACTTATTGACAAAAAAACTCAAATATAGTATAAACCAAAGCAAATAACAAATTTAGAGATACTATGACAACATTTATTAAACATATTTCTCTTCGCTTAAGAAGACTTTACATGCGACGATGACTTATCTTCTTCCTATTGATAAGCAGTCGCAAGGTTTGAGCTAAACTCAAATCTTTTTTTTAACTCAAAACAACGTAAAAGAGAGAAATATGAATAAAAAACATTTAACCGTAAAAAAACTAGATGGAACAAATTTAAAAGATGTAATGGGATTACAAGATAGAATTATTGCTAAATTAAATCCTGATGAACAACATTTTATCCTACACAGAACAGAAAGTGATTACATGAAATCACTAAATGGTAAAACATCACACATGTTAGGTGTTTTCGACAAAGATTTATTAATAGCTCAAATTGTATATTGTTTACCAGAAAACAACGAACAAAGAGATATGCCTGAATTTAAATCTGACATACCAAATGAAGAACTTGTAATCTTTGAAGCAATTCTTGTTGATACAGAATACAGAGGCTCTAGCCTTATGAAAAAAATGCTAGAATATATTGAGCAAAAAGAAATAGATAACAAAAGAACTCATTCAATTATCCAAATCGCTATAGACAACCCTGCAAGCTGGATAAATGCACTTCACCATGGAATGCAAATAACAAAAGTTGACCAAGACCCTTTTGACGGAGTAAAGGTTATCTATCTAGAAAAAGAAATAAATAAAAAACAAGATGCTTACTCTCTATTTATTCAAGAAAATTCTAAAACATATAGCATGCTTTTAGGTGACAATATTCATAAAAAAATTCCAAGCTTATTTATGAAAATGCAACATCTTATAAAAACAGGTTATAAAGGTGTAAGCCTAAACAAAGAAACAAAATCCCTCATTTGGCAAAAAGAACCAAATGAAAAAACAAAAACTTTACTATTTAATCCACTTGAATATAAAAAATTAGAAAAATTAGCTAAAACAGGTACTTTATAATCTTTTCACACCAAAGTAATACCATTCTGCCCCAATCTCGCATTTAAGGTTGGGAAGCAGAATGTATCCATCATCTTCTGCAACCAAGATTTCCCCATCATCATATCTTGCTATCACTTCGTCTTTATAAACTCTATCAAGATGCTTATATTCTTTTAATAATTTACCTTCTTTCTTTTTAACCACAAAATTCTTCATCAAGATATGAGTCTTAGATATGCTTTTAGGTTTTTCTCCATCAATCAAACCAAAAACTTTTAATGCATTAATAACTGCATCATATGCAACATTTTGAGCCCCAACTTCTTTATGGTAACCACACTCTAGCGTAGTACCGCTTTTTTTATATTCAAAACAAGCTCTCTCTGTTGAAAAATCTTCAATTTCAGATTGTCCAGCATAAATATCAGGCCACCCCTCTAACACATATTTAACATCTATTACATCAATAAGTTTTAAGTTATTCTCTTTGGGATAATCACAAAAAACAAAAGGTTCATCACCCTTGCAATGTGTGGAATGCAAATCAAGCAAAATATCACAATCCTTAATCAACCCCACAAGTTCATTAGCAAGTTTTTTTTCATATGTATTAGGATTGTCCCACTCTTTCATAACTCTATTTAAGTTTTCATCTATTTGACGAACATCTTTTAAGCTAGCTTCCTTATTACAAACAGGAACAACCACAAGCTTACCTTTTTTTATAACAATTTTTCCTTCATTAATTTCACTAATCAAGCGCTCTAATGCATATTTACCTGCAACTTCATTTCCGTGAACAGAGCCAAATATTAGAAGACTAACACCTTCATCTTTTCCCAAAAACTCAAATTTCTCTATCATTATTCCACCACTTCTATGTATTTTTTATAACGATCTTTATACATATTTTCGTACTTATTAGCAATCTCAACCAAGGATTTTTGTTCTTTAAAACGATTAAGCAAAACTTCATCTGTTTTAACACTCAAAATTTCGCTATTTTCATCATACTCATCATAGAGTCTAATAAATTGCACCTGCTGATGATAAGCTTTCATCTCATCATAATAGTTCTTTGCAATCTTAAATTTAACACACATATCAAGTGTTTCGCTATTTAAAAATCTTGCAACAGTAGTTTGGCGAATAAATTCCATAATCAAAACCGGAGAAAAACTAATCTCACCATCCATATTATCCGCCATATCCTATCTCCCAAAAACTATTTTGTAAGCTTATTACCCTTAAAGTAATTAATTCCCATAGCTGTTTTAACTTCATCAAGAGTTTGTGCAGCAACTTCTCTTGCTTTTTCACTACCTTTTTGAAGCATATTAAACACTTCACCCAAATCTTTTTGGAATTCTTCTCTTTTTTCTCTAATTGGACGAAGTTCAGCCTGCATAATTTCATTCAAAAATTTCTTAACAGTACCATCACCAAGACCACCTCTTTGATAATGAGCTTTCAATTCATCAAGATTTTTATATGCAGGTAAAAATTCTTCAAAATGCTCATCATGAGAAAAAGCATCTAAATATGTAAACACTGCATTACCCTCTAAATGACCAGGGTCTTCAACTCTCAAATGAAGAGGGTCGGTAAACATACTCTGAACTTTTTTCTTAATATCTTTCTCGCTATCAGATAAATAAATGCAATTACCAAGAGATTTGCTCATCTTTGCCGCACCATCAAGACCAGGAAGCCTTGCACATAGTTCATTTTCAGGAAGAACAGCCTCTGGTTCAACTAATACTTCTTTATACATAGAATTAAATGAACGTACGATTTCTCTTGTTTGCTCAATCATCGGTAATTGGTCTTCACCAACCGGCACAACATTCGCCTTAAATGCAGTAATATCAGCCGCCTGACTAATTGGATATGTAAAAAATCCGGTTGGAATGCTTTGTTTAAATCCTCTTAATTGAATTTCGTTTTTAACAGTTGGATTTCTCTGCAATCTAGAAACAGTAACCAAATTCATATAATAAAACGAAAGTTCACAAAGTTCTGGAATTTGTGATTGAATAAAAATAACAGATTTTTTAGGATCCAAACCACAAGCCAAATAATCAAGAGCAACTTCAGATATATTATTTCTAACCTTGTTAACATCATCTGCATTGTCTGTTAAAGCTTGAGCATCTGCTACCATGATATATATATCATCAAACTCACCACTATTTTGCAAAATAACTCTTCTTTTAAGAGAGCCTACATAATGTCCAAGATGTAGCTTCCCCGTTGGTCTATCACCTGTCAAAATCACATTTTTCATCTAATTTATTCCCTTTTTATCAAAACAAAAAAACTCTACCCTCATTTCTCGTCATTGTCAAGTTTTCAAAACAAATTAAAAAGGTATCGTTTGGCGATATGCTCACTGAAGCATTCGCTGTTGCAAGCACCATCTTAGAGCGTTGCATAACCACTACACTCGGCTTCATTAGGTACGAAAAAGATAAAGCTTCACAGGTATTCTGGCAAGCAAAGGTGATGTGGTTAAACTCTGTTTAGCTTCTCTCTAAAAGAAAGCACCCTATATGAGGGTGTTTTCTTTATCAACAAAAGTCTTTTACTTTAATAAAACAAGCAGATTTATTTTCTTACATCAAATATTTCAAAACAACTTTTCAAATATTGATTCAATTTATCATTTTCAACCAATGCTAAACTTTTTGTTTCACTTGCATCAACGTCTGTTTCAACTTTTCGATATTTCTGCAAATAATATTCTTTAACACCTAAACTTTTTAGAGTATCTGCAATTTCATACAAATCATCTATACTCAAAAATCTTGGGTCGCAAGTTGTTCTACATTCAAAACTTTTTCCGGATTCTATTAAAACATTAAGGCTTTCCTTTACCTTTTCTACATCAGCAATTCCACCTGTAACAACTTTATATCTATTTTCTTCAAGAGGAGCTTTAATATCAAATCCAACCCAATCAACAAGCTCAACAACTTCTCTAAAAAACTCAGGCCTATATCCTCCAGTATGAAGTCCTATTTCATAATCCAAAGCTTTTACTTCTTTAATAGCATCAATCAAACCTTTTTGTACCAAAGGCTCACCACCAGAAAAAACAACTGCATCAAGTATGCCTTTTCTAGTTCCTAAAAAATCAATAAATTTTTGCCAAACAATATTAGTCTCACCATTTACATCTTGCAATTGCACATTATGGCAAAACGGACAACGCCATGGACATCCCTGCATAAAAACAACAGCTGCCATTTTATTTGGAAAATCGACGATACTGAATTTCTCAATACCGCCGATTCTAATGGGATTCATAATCCACTCACCTAAAGCTTAAAACTAAAGCTTTGCTAACATTATTCTGCAGCCATAGCCAATGTTTCGTTGCAAACACATTCGCGAACTTCGCAACCTTCAACGGCTTTGTCTTCACAAAAACATAATCTAGATTTGAACTCACCTAATTTACCAACATTGTATTCAGTAGTAGGACGAATATAACCCATAACTCTACTATAAATTTCACAACGTTGTCTTTCGGAATTGTCTAAGATTACGTCTTCTATATTAATAATATTACTCATGTTTCTCCCTTTCACTAACTTAATATTCTACACTACTTTTTGCATATTTGCAAGCTTTTTTAGTTTCTCCGCCTTCTTTTCCTTGTCACAGATAGGGCAGAATTCGTGCTCACCAGCAATATATCCATGTTTTGGACACACAGAGAATGTTGGTGTAATCGTAATATATGGAAGTCTGTAGTTTGCTAAAACTTTCTTCACAAAATCACGACAAACTTTTGCAGATGAAATTCTTTGGTTCATAAACAAGTGAAGTACTGTTCCACCTGTATATTTAGATTGCAATTTAGCTTGCAAATCTAAAGCCTCAAATGGATCATCTGTAAATCCTACAGGTAATTGAGAAGAGTTTGTGTAAAATGGATTTTCAGCTGTACCTGCTTGAATAATACCAACAAAGCGTTTTCTATCTTCTCTTGCAAATCTTGTAGCTGCACCTTCAGCTGGTGTTGCTTCCAAGTTATACATATGACCTGTTTCTTCTTGAATCTTTACTAATCTTTCACGAACAAAGTCTAAGAACTTCTCAGCAAATGCTTGTCCCCAAGCGTCTGTAATATCATGTTTATCATTAGTAAAGTTTCTAATCATTTCATTCATACCGTTAACACCGATAGTAGAGAAGTGATTTCTCAAAGTTCCCAAATATCTCTTTGTGAATGGGAATAAACCATTATCGATTAAACGTTGAATAACCTTTCTCTTAATCTCTAGAGATGTTCTAGCGATATTCATCAACTCATCAACACGTTGGAATAATGCTTGCTCATTATCCTTAAACATATAACCAAGTCTTGCGCAGTTAATTGTAACCACACCAACACTACCTGTTTGTTCAGCACTACCAAACAAGCCATTACCACGTGCAAGCAACTCTCTCAAATCAAGTTGTAAACGACAACACATAGAACGAATATGACCTGGTTTTAATGAAGAATTGAGGAAGTTTTGGAAATAAGGCAAGCCATATTTAGCTGTCATTTCAAATAACAACTCAGTATTTTCATTTTCCCAAGGGAAATCCCAAGTCATGTTGTATGTTGGAATTGGGAATGTAAATGGTCTACCCATAACGTCACCACGCATCATAACATTGATGTATGCTTTGTTAATCATTGCCATTTCTTCACCCAAATCACCATATGTAAAGTCTTGTTCTACACCACCAATGTATGGTTTTTGATCTCTTAAATCTTCAGGGCAAACCCAGTCAAAAGTAAAGTTTGTAAATGGTGTTTGAGAACCCCAACGAGAAGGAACATTCAAGTTGTAAATAAGTTCTTGCATGCATTGTTCAACTTGGTCGTAATTCAATTTATCTTTTCTAATGTATGGAGCAAGATAAGTATCTACAGAAGAAAATGCTTGAGCACCAGCCCATTCGTTTTGAAGAGTACCCATAAAGTTAACCATTTGACCAACAGCAGAGCTCAAGTGTTTAGGAGCACCAGCTTCAACTTTTCCAGGAACACCATTGAAACCTTCTCTAAGTAAGTTTTTCAAAGACCAACCAGCACAATAAGCTGCAAGCATGCTCAAATCATGAATATGGATATCACCATTTCTATGAGCTTCACCTACTTCATGAGGATATACGTGAGAGAGCCAATAGTTTGCTGTAACTTTACCAGAAACGTTCAAGATTAAGCCACCATTAGAATAACCTTGGTTAGCATTTTCTTTAATTCTCCAGTCAAGATTTTCAAGATATTCATTAATAGAACTCTCAACATCAACAACGGTTTTGCCGTCGCCTCTCATTCTATTTCTTTTATCACGATACAAAATATATGCTTTTGCTGTTTTGAAATAGTTATTAGAAATCAAAACTTCTTCTACAATATCTTGAATATCTTCAACAGATGGTAATGATTCATCAAATTTATGAGATAAAATCTTCATCACTTGAGCACAAAGCAACCACGCATCATCAGCACCAAATTCTAATGTATTTTCACCAGCTCTTAAAATGGCATTATAAATCTTGTCACCATCAAAATCAGCCAACGTCCCATCTCTTTTTGTTATACTTTTAAACGGCATTTTATATTTTTTTGCCGTCGGCATTTGCAACTCATTATTTGCCATTTTTTACTCTTCCCTTCTCATAAAATTTTTGTAACTTAAATTTTCGTCTTCAGAAGCACCCTACTATATATTGTGTTAAAAATTAGTAAACACATACTATATATTGTGGAAACATTCTCAAACAGCTCGTTGCCGAAACTGTTTTCATAATGAAAAAAAACGCTTTAAATTACAAGCTTTCGCCCCCACTTTTTTTAAACTTTTTCATAACCCACTAATAATAAAACGATTTTTTTTTTTTAAAACGTCCACAACCACCCCTCCAATATATTTAAATACATTACTAACAACTTTTTAAACTTTTTTTGTTTTACTTTATTAAAAATATTAATATTGACCTCAAAATCTTTTAAGTGTATTATATTTGCTAGAAGATTTAACAATTTATGGAGATATAAAAGTGGAAAAAACCATTATTTGGGATTTAGATAATACATTATATTTTGAAACAGATGAATATAAAAACAAACTTAACGAAGCAACAGCCCTTGCTGCAATAAATGAATTTAATTTACCACTTGATTTTCAAACAGCAACCGATTTAGTAAAGGAGTCTTACTCTACATATCGTGATGGTTTAGAGCACTTTGCTAGATTCTATAAATTATCACACAAAGATTTATACGTTGCATATCATAAATACAAAACAGAATATATCCCTATGATAACCCCATATGAAGGACTCCTTGAAAAACTTCAAACTCTACAATGTCCTCAATACATTTTTTCAACATCATCTCGTGATATTTGCGAACAAATCTTAAAACATTTAGGCTTATATGAATTCTTCAAAGATAGATTCTATTCTGTAGAAGACTTTGATGTATATAAGAAAAATGAAAGTTCTGAAGTATATCAAAAACTTTGCGAACGTATAAATAAAAATCCAAAAGATTGTATTTTTGTTGATGATAGTTATTCAAATCTAGAATTTGCAAAACAATTAGGCATGACAACTATTAGAGTCTACTACCGCAACAATTCAGCAAAAGGCATGGAGTTTATAGATAGCGCATACAAAGGTATAGAAGAAACTGTCAAAGGCCTAAAAGAAGATTACAATTGCTAATCAAGTATTTACACCAATAAAAAAGTCGGCATATTCTTGCCGACTTTTCTTTTCTTCGATTCTTTTACTAAAAATCAAATTCATTTTCTTTTTCTTCTTTAATTTCTTCAATTTCTCTACATAACTTAGATTCTATAATATATTGCTTAACAGAATCCATTTTTAATTGTTCTGTTAAAACCTGTTCCCTCCAATGATCAACATATTCTCTAAGATATTTAGTATATTCTTCATTATACATTGAAGCAATTGTCTCTAAATCTTCATCTGGACTTACAATTCTCACACCTTTTTTCTCAAAAATTGTTTCCATTCTATTTTTTAATTTAGGTAAAAAGAAATCTAACGCATCAATATAGATTCGCATATGAGTTTGCTCATGACGAAGAGCAAGATTATATATACAACTATCTTTCGGAGCATCTTTTGCAATATAAATCTTTGGCAAATAATACCCCATAAAAACATCTATCGATTCGGGATATAAACATTTATACCCACGGCTAACACCAATAGTAGCAATTTCCATATTAAGTTCAAAAGCATCTTTAATTTTAGTAAGTCCCATAGTTTCCAATTCTTTAGGCATTTCCAAACCTTGTTCTTTATATTGAAGCTCAGTTTCTTTCCTTAGAGTATTACTATCTTTCTCAAAGTCATACTTGAGTTTTCCATAAGAAGAACTAAGTTTAATTTTAGGCTTATCTATAATACTCAAACACTCTTCTTCATATTGTTTAAGGTTTACTTCAGCCACACATAAATTACACAAAAGCACGCTGAAAATTAATGCAAAAAAAACTTTTTTCATCTACAATACCTATATACAAAATAAAACCCAATGGAGTCTTTTTATGAAATATATGTATATTCTTTTAAGTATATTGTCTAGTTTTTTTATACATAAATCCCTATATGCAAAAGATTTAGAAATCCAATATGCTTTCTTTGTACCAACTGGTGCATTCCAAGAAAACACAGCTGTTGAAGAGATAAAACTACAAGCAAGATATCCCCAAAAAGACATTTCAACATCAAGTAATTTCGATTCTAGAGAGGATATTAAAGAAGAAACTCTTCCCCAAAAACAAGATAAAAATAATTTACGTCGCAAAATTTCATTACCATATGAGCGCACGCAATTAAAAAAGATGCTTGAAAAACAAAACACAATTAAAAGCGATTCTCCCCCTAAAAAACACAAAAAAAAACCACATAAACAAGAACCAACTTTTGCTCCTGAAATAAAAATTGTAGAACCGATTCTACAACAGTCTCCATCTAAAGCATCAGAAGCTTATGAGCTAGAAGAAAACATTCCTGTTCTAACAGCAGAACATATCATCATAGGAGAAACACAAGAAGAAGCGGATTCTTCCACAGAAACAAAACCAGCATTAAACACAACTCAAGAGATGTTACTAGCTGATGTTGAAGACTTATTAAAAACAATTGAACGTGTGGATTCTAGCAAACCCCTGTTCCAACAACTTTATGCACTATACGGCATAGAGCTTAGGTCATTCTATCGCCACAAAGAGCTACCACCTAACCTAAGCTTAGACGACACACTCCAAAAAGCAAACTCACTCCTCCGCTTCGAAGTAAAATAAAAAGGGCTACCGCCCTTTTTTATTTTCTAAAGTATATTTACGCCTAAACCTTTTTCTATTCTTTTCTTTAGAAATAAAACAACAAATAATCTTAACAAGCCACCTTGGATATCTCATTTTCTTCCATACATTTTTCAAATTAAGTGAAGAAAGTTCTGTCTTAACTCTATTCAACTCTTCCTGCATTTTAATAAAAGGCTCATCTTTTTTCTTTCTTTCAATAAAACACTCTTTTAAACACTCATTACGATAATTCTTAATATATTCAGGAGCTTTTTGTTCATCTATAATAATTTTATCTAAATTATGCTTTATTAAATCATCAACATTTTTTGTTGATTTAGAAATTTTCATAACATATTGACACACATATGAATGCCAATCATTAAAAATAAATTCTTTAACCTCTAAAGGCAACTCACCATAAGGATTATTAGGTTGCCAAGCCTCTTTATTTTGTAATGTAAATTTACATTCTTCTATTTGCAAATTTATATCACTCAAACCTTGCGCAATGCTTTTATATGTAAACAAATGAATATGAGTTTCATCCAACAACCCAACTGGAGTATAAGTAAAATCATTAACTAACAAATTCGATTTTATACTCATATGTGCCACATTTGGAATAGAGGCTATAATAAAACCACCTTCTTTTAAATAAGATTTTAATATATTTAATGTTTGCATAGGATATCTCAAATGCTCTAAAACATCACCGCAAACAATATAATCAAATTTATCTTTATATTCTTTATAATCATCTTCAGTCAATTCATCCAAATTAATTTGATGAATTTCTTGATATGCTCCAGTTTCAAGAGCAACATCAATTGAACCTTGATTATACTCAAATCCAAACATTGAAGCATTTTTATATTCTTTTAAAGCGACACCTAAATCACCACAAGCACATCCAACATCAAGAACTACTGAGTTTTCTAAAATATAGTCAACAGTCATAACCAAAGGATTTGATATATGCTCTAAATTAACCTTTCCTTTATATACAAGCGCTCTATTTTTTTCCATATCTATACTCTTCATAAATTTACAAAATAAATTCTATTAATTAACTTTTTCACCCCTTTTTATTTTGCCAAAGTATATTTGCGCCTAAACCTTTTTCTATTCTTTTCTTTTCTTTAGGAATAAAACAACAAACAATCTTAACAAACCACCTTGGATACCTCATTTTCTTTTTGTCCTAAAATTTCTTCATATTTTTGTTTTAGTTCATCTGTTTGGCTTGAAAATGTTCTTATATCTCCAAAATTAGTTGTTTTATATGATTTTATTTTTTCTTTATTTTCAAAAACATAGTCCAGACATTTAATAAATTTATCCCTATTCTTCTTGGGAAAAACCAAACCATTCACACCATCTACTATAGACGAACTTGGACCACCACATTGGCTAGATATAACAAAAACATTATTTAAAATAGCCTCTCTTACCATTAAACCAAAACTTTCATTCCATTCAGAAGGAAACAATAGGACATCTATTCTATTAAATAATTCTGGCATCTTTTCATGAGGAGTATATCCCAATACTTCTACATTACAATCTCCCCATTCTTCTTTATTTATACCATTAATTCCAAATTTTCTAGCCGTATCTATAAGAATTAACTTCCAATCATTTCTTTTATACCTTTGCAATATTTCTTTTAAGAAAAAATAACCTTTTACATATTCCCTTCCCCCAAAAAAGCCAAAGACTAAATCTTTTGAAGATGTATTCTTTTTTTCTAACTTTATCTGAGGATATGACACACCATTAACATTTACCCCTAATTTAGTAAAATTAAAATTACTTTGAAGTTGTTTTGTAAAACTTTGTGAAGGGGTACATATCCATGAAGCGCCATTTAAAATACTATACATTTTTTGTTTTCTTTTATAAAATAAAGCATTTGACACTTGACAACGCCCTTTACAAAAATCAGAAGAAACCAATTCTTGATCACAATATATATTTTTTTTATCTAAAAAGAATTGTCGAGGACAAATAAACCAACCATCATGCATTGTTATAACATATGGTATATGTTTTTCTTTACATAATTCTACAACATTAATTCCTATTTTTTGAATACAATGAAAATGCACTATATCTGGTTTAACAATTTCAATAACTTTTTCAAAATTACACAATATATCTTCATTTTCAAAAGACATATCAACACCATTTATTGATGATGAAAATACTGGAACACCCGCCCAATCATATCTAACTAAATTATTTTCATTATTATCTATATGACAAGAAAAAACAAAACTAGACCAATTTTCATAGTTTTTATTGAAATTTTGAGCAATTTTCTCCGTAACAATCGTTGCCCCACCAAAAGAACTTTGACCATATAGTATATTAACAAACAAAACTCTATTTCTTAAATCCACATTGCATTCTTTTCCTATAGCTTTATTTAAGTATTCAATATGTCTTGTTTTAGAATACAAACCATTTACTGTTTCATATGCTTTTTCCCCTATTTTTTTTCTCATATTTTTATTTTTAACTAAAATTTCTAAATATTCTTCCCAATCTTTTTGTGTCTTTGCTATAAAACCATTCTCTTTATTAACAATTACCGAAGAAAATTCCACTAAATCAGACGCTATACAAGGTATTTTTAACATAGATGCTTCTATATATTTTATATTACTTTTTGCTTCTGAAAATACAGACCTCTCTAAAGGAGCTAATGCAATATCATATCCCGATATTGAAAAATAGTAATCTTCAAAATCTATAAAATCCATATTATGTACTTGAGAATATACAGATTTATCTAAATTTGATGTATTCAAATAGCCATGAATATACAATTCCACATTTTTATACTTTTTTAAAATATTATTTAGAGCATTAAAACACAATTTAAAATCATTATCATGAGTATTTGTACCTGAACCATAAAATATTCTAACCTTATCATCATCATCATCATAATTTATTTTATTAATTTTTTCTAATTTTTCAGGAATACAATTAGGCACTATTTTAACTTTATTTAGATATTTTTTACCAACATCAGCTATAACCTTTGTAGTTGTCCATAATTCATCAGAATTTAATAAAGCCAATTGATATAAATTAGCTCCTTTTATTAATTCTTTTTTTTGTTTTGCAGGCAAATGTTGATCTTTTAAATAATCTTCATAAAGAGGAACATCAAAAACTAAATCATCTATATCATAGACAATTTTTAATCCCAATCTTTTTGCCTCTTTATAATAATTTGGAACTTCATCTAAATATGGTACTCTATAAAAAATAACAAATTCAGCTGTTTGTAATATATTATAACATTTTCTTTTTTCACGCCATGATGAAATATCTATTTTATAATTAAGCTCTTCTAAGGGAAGTACCTTATTCGTAATCCTATATAATGTACATTGAGGAATTGATGTTTCTGCAATTATTGCAATTCTTTTTGTAGATAAACCATTTGAGTTAGAAAATATTGTAAAAGGAGGAACAACTTTTTCATAAAAAATATCTCCTAATCCATTCTTTAACTTCTTACAAAACTTAATTCCCAACAAGTTCCATTTTTTCTTAAATGGCAAAATTTCTTTACGCAAAACAGACAAACCAAATAACTTATATTTTTTGATTATCTTACCATTTTTTTGAAACTTAGTTTTTTGCAAAATTTTCATCACAATCTCCACATTATTTAGAATACACCGGTATTTTACATACCTTAACAATTGTTTTCCCTGATTTAGTTACCTTTTTTTGAAATAAAAATCTCAATATCACTCTGACCCTTTTTTTTATTACCCAAAGAACCATATTTAAGAACGATGGCAAAACATCAATTAAACTTGAGTTTAGCTTTATTGCACATTTATTTAGTCTAAAAACACTTTCATAATTAGCAGTAGCCACCTCAAAAGCTTTCTTCTTAATCAATGGAGAACCTTGTTTAATAAGCCAAACAGGAACTGCTGTTAAATTTTTCAAACCATTAACTAAAGTAAATGGATATTCATCACTATTTGGATACTTAATATAAGCCTCTGCCTTAAAACCATTTTCAAAAAGAGTTTTGCTTAAACCTATCTCATAATTTAAAATAACATCATTTACATTTTTTTCAGCAACAACATTTTCAAAAAATTTATAAAAAACATCGCTTTCAAAAACTTTTCTTCTAAATACCATAAAAAAGCTCTGAATATGACGAGAAATTTCAATATTTTCTGTTACTCCCCAAAAATGAGCTTGACTTTCCTTCATTGTATCAAACATCGCTCTAAATGAATGCACTGGAGCAAAACAACTATCATTACAAATAACTAGCTCATCAATTCCTTCAAGCAAACCCTTTTCTTTGGCATACATTATTCCACGTTTATACGAACCAAAATCATACTCACCATGCTTTTTTGCTAATACATAACAAGCAATGTCTCGCAACTTTTCAGCTTCACCTTGAACAAGACCATTATCCGCTACATAAATAATATTATCACAAACATCCCTTAATCCACGAAGATAATATAAATCAGCCTTATCAATTCTGCCATATTTATCAAATGCACCATATATCGCAAGTCTCTTATGCTTTAATTCGTTCACACAGAATTCTCTTTCAACATCAATAGTTGGTAAAATAACTGGTTTAGAATACACCGGTATCTTACAAATTTTTATAGTCAAACTGCCAGACTTAGTAACTTTCTTTTGTATCAAAGTTCTTGTTATAGTGGCCATTACTCGTTCAAGCTTATAATCTCTATCTTTAACACCAACAATATCATATCCTTGAGATTGAACAACAAAACCAAATAAACGCTCCATAACATGTGCAAGTGAATAATCTTTCACCAACGCTGACGACAAATCAAAATCTTCTATCTTATATCCTAAAAAAGGCTCCAATAAATTTGCTCTACACATAAACATTGTTCCGGCAACAAAATAATTAGACACTATCGGCAAACCCATTTTTTTCATTTCAATTTTTATACCATCATTTAGCGATGCGCATTCTTCATTTGTTAAAGAAAACATATTGCCAACCATTCCTATTTTAGGATTCTCATCAAGCATAGCTATATTAGAGCAAAAAACATTTTTACTACCAACAAGAGCCCCATGAAGCATTTTTGACCATGTTTTACAATCAATTCTAACACCATTAAAACAGCCATAATCAAACAAATCTAAATGTTTAGTATGCAACTTCAAAACATACTCATAGTCATCTAAATTTATCTTATGCAAAAACCAAATAAAAGGCCCAACATCATACCCTCTATTCTCTACCACACAAATCTTTGCCAAAGGATGCTCTTCTAAAATACGATTCTTTATACTCTCATCATCCTTAACCATAGTTACAAACAAATCGTACTCAACTTCATCCAAACTCTTAAGTCTTCTTAAAATCTCATCTAACTGCTCTAGATAATACAAATGAAGATGAACGGCTAGCTTTTTCATCCTAACTACTTCCTCCAACCAAACACGCTATTAAATAACAACATTTGCCCTTTTTTCTTCATTGGTAAAAAAGATGACTTAACCACATCTTTCACATCAATAAAACCGCAGAAAATAGCATTCAAACAACGTTTTCTAGCATAGCTAGCACACACTTTTTTGAAAATATCTTCATTAAGTAATTTTTTTGAAGCATTGATATTTACTAACTTCTCCAAAACCTTAACTGAATTTCTAATGATTTTCTTATCTTTAATTTTTGCACGCCCAAACGTTACATAATTATCAAAAACATCTATTTCTTCATCATTTAACTCGATTCCATTATACTCAAACCAAAGCTTATGAAACAAACATCTCTCTTTTCTTATAGCTTGCTTTTTCTTTTTAGATGTCATATCTGGATGAAACCGATATTTGTACAACACTTCATCCAAATTAGATATTTTACTATATTTACTAAACTCCCAACATAAATGCCTGTCATTTAAACTTATAAACGCTTCATTATATCTAATATTGTGCTGTTTAATAATGGAATTTCTCATCATAATTGTTGGGTGATGAACCGGAGATTTAAATAAAAACATCGCCAAAATCTCATCATTACTTTTAGGGCATAATATATTTTTAAATCTATTTACTTCACCAAATTTTTTATAAGCCGTCCCTACAAGACCCACATCTTTATTGCTCTCAAAAAACTCAAATTGCTTTTGAAGACGCTCTTTTTTCATCTCATCATCATGATTCATAAGAGCAATATACTCGCCTTGAGCCAAATCAAGCAAACGATTATAGCTCTTTGCAATACCAAGATTAGCTTCGTTTTCATAATATCTAATGCGTTCATCAGAAAAGCTATCTATAATTTCCTTTAAACGCACATCTTCCTTGCTATCATTTAAGATAATAAACTCAAAATCTTTAAAACTTTGATTTAAAACACTATCTATAGCACACCTTAAATGCTCTTCTTTAGTTTTATAAATTGGCATTATCACAGAAATCTTATTAGTCCGTGACTCTTGATTCATGAAACCCCTCTTATGTTTAAATTAAACGAACGTTTAAATTAAACTAATACTTATGTTTTAGATATACAACCCCTATTATCCTTTTTGCACTAAAAAAGCCCCTAAAAGAGGCCTTTTTTTTATTTTTTGTAACCTTAAAATTAATCATCACCGATTCTAAGTGCTTCAATAAATGCAGACTGAGGAACTTCCACCTTACCAAACTGGCGCATTCTAAGCTTACCTTTCTTCTGCTTATCAAGAAGCTTTCTTTTTCTTGTAACGTCACCACCATAACACTTTGCAGTAACATCTTTTCTCATTGCGGAAATTGTTTCTCTTGCCACAACTCTACCACCAATAGCAGCTTGAATTGGTATCTTAAATAAATGCCTTGGAATTAAGTCTTTTAATCTTTCACAAATCTGACGACCTCTAGATTCTGCCTGACTTCTATGACACATAAATGCAAGCGCATCAACTGGCTCTTCATTTATCAAAATCTGAACTTTTACCAAATCAGATACTTGATAATCCGTCAATTCATAGTCGAAACTAGCATAACCACTAGTAATAGACTTCAACCTATCATAAAAATCAAACACTATCTCATTAAGTGGTATCTGATACACAACCATAGCCCTACTACCAACATAGGTCAACTCTTGTTGTACACCACGTCTTTCTGTACAAAGCTTCAATACCGCACCCAAATAGTTATCAGGCACCATAATAGTCGCTCTAACCATTGGCTCTTCAATATTTGAAACCGTAGATAAATCTGGCATATCAGCAGGGTTATGAAGCATAATAGCTTCACCCTTAGTCAAATTTATCTTATAAGCCACAGATGGAGCTGTAGTAATAATATCCAAATCAAACTCACGCCCGATTCTTTCTTGGATAATTTCCATATGCAAAAGCCCTAAGAAACCGCATCTAAACCCAAGCCCAAGAGCTGCCGAATTCTCATTTTGATATTCAATACTAGCATCATTAAGCTTCAACTTTGCAAGAGCATCTTTAAGTGCTTCATATTGGCTACTATCAACCGGAAAGATTGAACAGAACACAACCGGTATAGATGGTTTAAAACCAGCTAAAGCCGTTTCACAAGGACGTTTATTATCTGTAATCGTATCACCAACACTACAATCGCCAACACTCTTAATAGATGCAGTAATAAAACCAACTTCACCCGCTCTTAACTCTTCAACATCTTGCATCTTTGGAGTAAACACACCAATTTTATCAACTGAATATGTCATATTATTACTCATCATGCGGATGATTTGCTTTTTCTTTAATGATCCATCAACCACACGAACTAAAATAATCACACCCAAATACGCATCATACCAACTATCAATCAAAAGCGCCTTAAGAGGAGCATTTTCATCACCAACTGGCGCTGGCAATTTTTGAACAATTGCTTCTAAAAGATTATCAACCCCTAAACCTGTCTTTCCAGATGTTTCAATAGCTTCACTTGCATCAATACCAATCACATCTTCAATTTGACTTTTAACCTTTTCAACATCCGCAGAAGGCAAATCAACTTTATTTAAAGCAGGTACTATTTCATGATTATTTTCTATAGCTAAATATACATTTGCTAAAGTTTGAGCTTCAACACCCTGTGTCGCATCAACCACCAAAACAGAACCTTCACAAGCAGCCAAAGATCTTGATACCTCATAAGAAAAGTCAACGTGTCCTGGAGTATCAATAAGATTAAGCAAATATTCATTACCATCTTTTGCTTTATATTTAAGCCTTACTGTTTGCGCTTTAATAGTAATACCACGCTCTTTTTCAATATCCATAGAATCAAGCACTTGCCCCGTCATTTCTCGACGCTCTAAGCCACCACAAGTTTCAATAATTCTATCTGCAATTGTAGATTTACCATGGTCAATATGAGCAACTATTGCAAAATTTCTGATTTTTTCCAAATCATACATGTATCTTTTTCCTTATATTTTTCATAAACATATGCCTCTAATAACCTATATTTTAGAATAACGCAACAGATTTTGTATTTTCTTATTGCATATCATCTCATTTTATGCTTTAATAAATAAATAAAATTATTTGGATATAAGCGGAGGCTCTCATGATTAGATTTATTGATATAGAATTTGGTTCTTCAAGATATAAAGAACTACTAGAGTTGCGCTATAAAATCCTTTTACAACCTCTTGGTCTAAAATTCCTTGATTCATATAGAGAAGAAGAAGCATCATTCTTGCACATTGGTTGTATAGAAAACTCAACAGATGAGCTAATTGGTGGTTTAATATTAGTACCAATCAATCATGAAGAAATAAGAGTTATGCAAGTTGCCGTAGACACTATTCACCAAGGAGAGGGTATTGGTCGCAAACTAATTGAATACGCCGAAAATATTGCAAAAGAAATCGGTTATGAAAAACTTGTTATGCATGCAATGCTTTCCGTTGTTGGCTTTTACGAAAAATTAGGCTTCAAACAAGATAGCGAGCTTTTTGAAGAAAAAGGTATCTCCTTTGTTCGCATGGTAAAAAATTTATAACAACTAAAAACTTTCACACAAAAAAGCTCCGTAAATTACGGAGTTTTTTTATATTCTACTAAAACTCATTATTGACAAACCCAAAAAGTTCTTTATATTCAAATCGCTAAACTATTTTTAATCAATTATTATATGAACAAAACTTTAATTATCCTCTTTGGTGCTCCAGGTAGTGGCAAAGGATTTTTGGGAGACTGCATCAAACAAGAGATTATCAGCCAAAACATCGTTTCAGATTCACAAATTGGCTATATCTCCACCGGTGACCTACTTCGTGCAGAAGTTGCATCAAACTCTCCCCTCGGTCAACAAATTTCACAAATAATCACCTCCGGTAAGCTTGTGTCTGACGATATCGTCGATGCACTCGTAGAAAAAGCCTTAAACGGAGAAGAACAAATCGTATTTGTTGACGGATACCCTCGCACACCTTCTCAGCTTGACAACATCATCTCTATCGCTTCAAAAAAGAACATAGAGCTCGTCTCAATCAAACGAGACACACCAACCGAGCTGATACTCCAAAGAGTACAAAAAAGACGTGTTTGTGAAAGTTGCAAAGCAACACACAGCGTTGACGACGGCAAATGCCCAAAATGTGGTGGCAAATCTATCATCCGAAAAGACGATGCGGTAATAGAAAAACGTCTTGAAGAATACGAGCAAAACACCGCCCCAATATGGGAAGATGTAAAAGAAGCCTCACAAAAGAACATCACCGTCGATGGTTCTATTGAGGCAACAAACGCATCAAAGTACATTGTCGCAACTTTGTTTGGATGTTAAAACATTTCATGAAAGCTCCCCTACATTGAGGGAGCTTTTTTTATTGACAAAAACCAAGTTTTATGCCAGAAAATCACTTAAAATAAATATAATTATGTTAACCAAAAAACTATTCTTATGGAACAAAAAAGAAAAGATCAACTTTTACAACAATTAGACAACGCCTATTTAAAGTGGTTTAAAAACATTGACCAAAAATCAGAGGTTGACGATATAGAAGAAGTTGTCGCAATGATAAGCAACTCTATCGCTTTCGGCACAATAATTGTGACCGGTCGCCATAATCCGTCTGCATACATTGGCACCTACAAACAATGCAAAAACCTAAAAAATACTTTTGATGGTCAAATCGGTGCAATAAGCAATGTTTGGTACTGGATTGGTTATGCTCTCTCAACAGACATCACCAAAATTGTTGCCAATCCAAAGAAAAACCTCGTTATCTGTGTACCTCTTGATGATCTTGAAGATGCAGTACTAAACTTTGCAGAAACAATCACCAGAGACATCAGATACGGTTGCACCAAAAACGGAAGAATAGCCTACATTGGTAGCTTCAAAGCTTGCACAATCCTTCGTAAAAAGTATGGTGGCAAGATTGGCAAGATTCACAACAGTTGGCATTGGATTGGTTTTGCAAACTTCCAAGATATAGATATAGTCTACAAAACCTACCAAAGAAACGCCAAGCGTTTCAACCGCAAAAAAGTTGTTCTAACCGTCTAAAATCTTCATTAGACACTAAAAAACCCCGCATTTTGCGGGGCTTTTTTTCATAAACTTATTTAATCCACTTTAATGCTTCTTCATATTCCTCTGGAGTATTAATATCAGCAGGAGCTTCATCAACAAGTTTCATATTGTCAACAACCAAAGCTCTAATTATCATACCATTTTCAAGAGCTCTAAGTTGTTCCAAAGCTTCTCTTTGCTCTAAAACCCCAACTGGAAGAGAAACCATTTTCTGCAAAGAAGAAGCCTTAAACACATAAATACCAATATGGTGATAAAAATCTTTATTATCACATTTTTCTGGGTTGCGAATATAAGGAGCAGGAGCTCTTGTAAAATACAAACAACGACCCTCTCTCTCTCCATCTCTTAAACCCATACAAATTTTTACCATACTAGGGTCTAAAACATCTTTTTCATTCTTAAAAATCATACCACAAGTTGCAATATCGCAATCTGTACGTTCAATCATCTCAATCAATGATAAATTAATTTTAGGGTCAACATTTATCCCATCACCTTGGAAATTTACCACAATATCATACTTAGAACCATCAGGGTCAAGTTCTTTAAGCGCTGCTGAAATACGGTCAGTACCACTTGGTAAGCTAGGGTCTGTCAAAATAGCTTTTGCACCAAATTTTTTAGCCTCATCAACAATCACTTGGTCACCAGCCGCAATCACAATATCACCTGGCACACAAGCTTTCACATTTTCATAAACACGTTGAATAAGAGTTTTACCATTAATATCCAACAAAGGTTTATTTGGTAAACGAGTAGATGCCATTCTAACAGGTATCATGGTAATTATTTTAGACATAACATATCCTTTCTTTTGTTACAATGCCCCCCTTATAACACAATTTAGCATAAAAGAAAAGATTTTTTTTAAAAACTAATTGTAAAAATAAATTTTTAGTGTTAATGTCCCACTCCAAACAGAATTTTTATGATAAAAAATAATTATATAAAATATATGTTTATTATTAACCCTTGTAAAAAACATGAGATATGAAAAATTTTACAATTAAAACTGTCATTCTCAGCATTTTAGCTTTGATGTTCTTAGGGTTACTTGTTTGTTTAACAATTCAAGTTCCCGATGTATGGAAGGTTTTCATACAAATGTGTCAAGAATCTAGTCTGTATTCTTTCTTTGACATTCTAGTTCAGAGTTTAAAAGTACTCCTTATCGGTATTTTTATCCCTATTCTAGATGTCACAATCCTTGTCCTTGTTATCCTTGTTTCTTTATTTTGGATACTATTCAAAGATGTTGTAAAAGAATTAGGTAATTTTTTTATCGAGGATATGGTAGATATTGACGAAATAGAATGTTAAGTAAAAAAGGGCTACAACTGTAGCTCTTTTTTTATACCTAAAATAAACTTTTGTAATAAATATTACGAACTATTTTTTATTCTCCACATTATGAAAAACAACCGGATAATCATCCAATTCTCCCCAAGGCTCATATTGTTTTAACAAGATATCAAAAATATTCTCATCAATCAAAAGAGCTTTATCATCATTTTCTGTGCGACTTAAAACCCTTCGTTTTGCCTCCTTAATATCACATAACACAACATGAAAAACCACATCTTTAGTAAGTCCTTTTGCCCACTTATAATATTCATCACGCTTATCATGAGACCAAAAACCATAATCTAAAATAACATCTTTACCCATTTTAATGTATTTTTGGGCTTCATTTCTAATATAATCATCAACTATATTAAACTTTGTCTGAAAATCATCAGGATTACGCCCATATCTCTCAAGCATAATATCATCGTGAGTAAAACGAATAGCCGAAAACTTACTTTCAATTTCTTTGGCAATTGTTGTTTTACCAAACCCAATAAAACCTACCATCAAATGAACAACTGCCATTTTTCTCCCCCTATATCCAAATAATAATCATCCCTATAACTATAATACAAAAACTACAAATGTCAAATTTTACAAATAAAGAAAATATCAAGATTTATACTTTTATTCACTATTTTCCTAAGATAATTTTAAGAATAAAATCAAAAACCAAATAAAACTAAAGCCCTTTGTTGAAATACATTCAACTTAAGGGCTTTAGTCTTAAAAAATGGCAGGCAAAACCACATACACCATCACGATCATTGTTGAAATTGACATAAGTACTGTCAACAATAATATGATGAATTCGTTTTTGCATACTCTCTGAGCTTGCTTGAATGTTAATATACCTACTATCGTCACTACAGTTAGTAACAATACGGCCATTAACAAACATTGCAAACTACCACCTTGTTGTGACCCAACGCCTAATGCGTGTGATGTCATTGCGTTCATAACAATACACATAGTTCTAAATTTTTAATATTTTTCTAATTACAATATATCACAAAATTAGGAATAAAACAACATAAATCAGTCATCAAAACTAAAATATCTAACAACTAATTGAAAATAAACGGCTTGGAATAATCCAAGACTTTAGTATAGAATTTTATTGCCGAACACAAAAGGGTTCGAAGCCCACACAAAAAACACCATCTTTTTATTCAAAAGATAGTGTCAAACATTGGTGAAACTAACACAATGAATCTCGAACTTTTCCTTGCCCCAGACTACTATCAAGCCACTTTAGAAATATATGAGGAAATAAAAAAGTTTGAGGAGGTTAATCTGCTTGTGATGTAAAACCAAAGTTAAAATGTGATTGAATAAGCAAACATTTAAGAATGAGCAATCAAGCAATATTTAAAAGTAATTTTTTTACCTCAATCATATTGTTACAAATATGTACATTCCCTAATGAATTGATTTGTTTGATATAGTCTTCCTTATCGTATAAGATATGTTCAAGATAAGCAATAACCGTCATATTGGCTTTAAGACCAGCAATTATTCCATATATAGAATCTTCAATAACAATACAATCTTTGGGAGTATAATTCATTTTTTCGGCCGCATATAAAAACAAATCAGGTTCAGGTTTGCCATGAGCAACAAAGCTAGCAGAAAAAACTTTTTCTCGGCTAAAATATCGTTCAAGATTAAGAGGTTCAAA
>JAZRAL010000039.1:0-37465 GCA_045634545.1 Alphaproteobacteria bacterium
TGTTTTTCCTTTTAAATAATCAAGAGCCTCTTCTAGTTCTAAAGCATTACCAACTGTTAAACCTAATACACTATTCATATCAGTTAAAAGCGCAGTTGTTTTGGTCCCAGCACCATTTGCAACATTTACAATTGATTTTGCAAGTTCTATTGCTCTTTTTTTACTATCCATAAAAGCGCCATTACCACACTTTATATCCATTACTAGATACTTTAGGCCTGCTGCTAATTTTTTAGAAAGAATCGAAGCTGTAATTAAAGGAATTGATTCTACTGTTGCACATACATCTCTAATTGCATAAAGTTTTTTATCCGCTGGTGCTAAATTTGATGTTTGACCAATTATTGCACAACCAACTTTTTTTACCGTATCTTTAAATGTTTTAACATCTACGTTGGTTTTATAACCAGATATTGAATCTAGCTTATCAAGTGTTCCACCTGTATGACCAAGCCCTCGACCTGCTATCATTGGCACATAAACTCCACATGATGCAAGCATCGGTGCAAGCATTAAGCTTACTTTATCACCAACACCACCTGTTGAATGTTTATCAACAATTGGAGCATTAATATCTTTAAAATCAAGCGTTTGCCCAGAATTTCTCATTGCTAATGTTAAATTTAAGGTTTCATCTTTGGTTAACCCATTTAAGAATACAGCCATAGTAAAAGATGCAGCCTGAATATCCGCAAGCGTTCCTGAAGCAATCCCTTTAACAAGAAAATCTATTTCTTCTTTAGTGATAACTTCTTTGTTTCTGGTTTTTCGAATAATTTCTTGTGGTAACATATTAGTCTCCTTGTTTTACAAACTCTGTAACTAATTTTATTAACTTTTCTGATGCTTTGTTTGCCTCTTCTAATGTCTCTTGGTGTGATGGCGTATTATCTACCAACCCTGCCCCATAATTAGTTATCACAGAAAATCCTAATACATCTATTGAACAATGTGATGCAGATATAACCTCAGGAACAGTTGACATTCCAACAGCATCTGCACCTAAGATTTGAAAAGCTTTAATTTCTGCAGATGTTTCAAAATTAGGGCCAAGCACCATCAAATAAACACCCTCTTTTAATTCTATATCTAAATCTTTTGCAATATCTTTACACTTTTTTCTTAAAGTTAACGTATAAGCATTATTCATTGAAGGAAAACGTGGACCATATTTTTCATTATTTGGGCCAACTAAAGGATTTTTTCCACTAAAATTAATATGATCCGAGATTAACATTATGCTTCCTGGTTTTGTTTCTAAATTTAGAGAACCTGCTGCATTTGTCACAATTAAACGTTTAATCCCCAGTTCTTTTAATACATGAATAACATCTGCTATAACATTTGGGGCATGGCCTTCGTACAAATGGAATCGACCATTCAAGCAAAGAACTTCTTTTTTTCCAATAAATCCTCTTATTAATTCTCCTTTATGCCCCTTTACTGTGCTTTTAGGAAAACCTTTTATTTGGCTATAAGATATTTTTTTGGTATTTTCCAAAACATCTACAAGCCCACCTAGCCCAGAACCTAAAATTATAGCTGTTTTAGGATTTTTTAATTCTAACTTTTCTCTAATAAAACTTATCATATTTTCAATCATTTTATAGCTCCGATGCATTAAACTTATGAGGCATTAAATCTTTTAGTTTATATGTTTTACATATTTGCTTGTCATTTGCCAGATGAATAAGTGTTGAATTGTCTGAAAATTCTGCAATTCTTTGAAGACAAGCACCGCAAGGATAAACTAAATCTTTTCCGGATGAGGTTATTAAAATTTCTACTATTTTTCTATCACCTCCGGCTATCATTGCAGCAATTGCCCCAGCCTCAGCACATGTTCCACATGGATATGAAATATTTTCCACATTACATGATGAATATATTTTTTTATTTTCAGAATATATAGCAGCTCCAACAAAATAGTTAGAATATATAGCATAAGCATTGTTTTTTACACGATTTGCTTCTTTAAGTAATTTATCTTTAATCTCCATAAAATGCTCCTTTTAAATAATTTTTTCTATTTTTTTTAAAATATTAGAGTTTCGTTAATTTTTTATATTATACAATAACAAAAAAATTTAGCAAAGCTTATTTTTGAGTTAGGAGAAGATCGTGCTAAAAAAGATTGTTATAGGAATACTCTGTTTTCTAATTCTTGCAGTTACAGGTATTGGAATATATATTTATACACTTAATTGGAACAACCACAAAGATGTTGTCGCCAAAAGATTTTCACAAATTACAGGTTTAAAAGCTGTAATTGATGGTAACCTTAAGGTTAATTTATTACCTAAACCTAAATTTTCTGCAAATACAGTTAAGTTTATAGATAACAATCCTAGAGCACCATTAATTGAAATTGATGAAATTTCTGCTGACGTAGAATTACTACCTTTATTAAAAGATAAATTTATTTTAAATTCAATGTCACTCAAAGGTGCTACAATTCATTTAACATTTTCTGAAAATGGTGACTTCAACTGGAAAGGTGTTAGCCAAAAAAGAAAAACACCGGCGGGAAATGTTGAAGTATCTTTTAACAATATAAAACTTCTAAACTCAACTATTAGCTATGTTAACAAGTTAACAAATGATGCGTTCGAAATACAAGGCCTTTCAGGCACTACAAGCGCACAGTCTTTAGCAGGGCCTTATAGAGTAACTGGTATATTCAAACATAACGAACAAGATGTATCATTTAATGGCGATATAGTAAATAACGATACAACAAGTGTGAGATTAAATCTTAGTAATGCTCCTACATCTTCTGAAATAAGAATAGATGGTACTTTAGGTAAAGTATCTAAAGGAAATATTGTATTTAATGCTAAAAACTTACAAGAAACAGCAAACTTTATTTTTGGAAAAGGCTTCATGGATAATGTTTATAATAGTCCTTTATCTATGTCTTTTCATTATGATCACAATGACCAAGCAACCACACTTGATAATTTCACAATAAAATATGGTAGTAATACAGCTGGAAGCGGTGTTGCAACAATTAAAAAAGATGATAAGTTTAATATTGATAGTGACTTTGATATGTTGCAATTTGATTTAGACTTGTTAGAAAACATTGCCAAAAGTATTATTGCTTCGTATTCAAAAACAAACAATGAAATTAATATTGCTCAAGAAACAGAACAAAACACAGAAAATCAACCCAAAGCTAAAAAAACAAATAAAATAAAATATAATGCAAATATCAATGTAAAATCCAACCATGCAATGTATCATGGAGCAGACGCTCAAAAATTAAATTTTGGCATTTCTGTAAATAATGATGATATACTAATCAATCGCTTTAGTGTAACATTGCCAGGTGAAACTGTTATAAAATCTGTCGGAAAGGTTATTTTAGCTCCTAAATTTGAATATATTTTCAATCAAACTGTTGATGCAAAAAATATTAAATCATTTGTTCATCTGTTAGGTACAGATTTAACAAAATATGCTCCTTTAGAAAACAGAAAAGATATATTTAATAGAGCTCAAGCTGACTTTAATATAAGTGGCGATTTAGATGCTGTTAAAATTTCTATTGCTAAGGCTATTATCGACTCAACAACTCTTTCTGGTAATATTGGCTTTATCTTTAGGGAAGATAAAGATGTTATGTTAATTCAAACAAATGTTTCTAAGGTTTTATTTGATAAATATTTACAACTTAAGACAAATAAACAAAAGAATTCATCAATAAAGAACGATTTTGTTTACCAAATTAACCTTGCTCCTTGGAAAGGAAAATTTGAAACAGATGCAACGATACATATTGAAAACGCTGTATACAATAATGTACCTATCGAAGAGTTGAGTATAAACTTTGTAGCAAATGAAAACAAATTAGATATTACAAAATTTAGTGCGACAAGCCTTGCACAAGCTCAAGTTGATTTAAAAGCGAATATAGACAATGTTTATACAGATCCATATTTTAATGAACTTACATATAGTGTTCAAACAAACAATTTCCCACTATTTAGTTCATCTCTTGGTATAAAAACAGGAAAAGCGCCTATTTATAAACACAAATTATTTGCATCTCAAGGTGCTCTTAGTGGTAAATTTTCCGAGTTTAGCTTAAGCTCTGTTCAAAAATTTGGAGATATTGAATTTTCTTACTCTGGTATTGTTACAACGCCTCAAAATCAAAAGACAATGGTTAATGGAAATATTGAACTAAAAGCAAATAACTTTAAGACTTTTGTAAAAGATTTAGGTTTCAATTATAATCCAGACATTCCAATAACCGCATTTACAATGTCCGGAAATATACTAGGTCAGTCTAATTTATTTGAAATAAATGATATAAATGCATATCTTGGTGCTAATAATATAACAGGTAATTTTAAAGTTGATAATACAACATCAAAACCTAAATTGTTAGCTAATATAGATTTTGACACTTTTGATGTTAACAGAATGTTTAATTTAAACAAAACAGAAACAAAAGATATTAATCTTGTTGTTACTGATTTTATAGAAAAACCAACTTTTTCTGATAAGAAAATTGATTTCAGTTATTTAGATAAAATTGATTTTGATATAAATTCAAAAGTAAATCAGCTTATTTGGAATAATAATTATTATTCTAATTTTGAAGGAAAAGCTATTCTTAATGATAAAGTGCTTAATGTTAGCAATATCAGTGCTGAAAAAAGAGATAGTTCTTATAAATTTGATTTTGTTATTAATAGTAAAAATCTTGCTAGCATTAAAGGAAATTTTGATGTTATAGCCTTTGAAACTCCTAATATTGGCGGAAAAATTTATAAACTATCCAATGCTATATTAGATGCAACTGGTTCATTTAGCTCTATTATTAGCTCTGAGAAAGATTTTTTTGAAAACTTAAATTCAAAAGGCAGATTTACTTTATCTGACATTACAGTTACTGGATGGGATTTTGATATAATCAAATTTGAATTTGAACAAAGAAAGACTACTAATGGACTTAGCGATACAATAATGAATAGCCTTAAGACTGGAAAAACAAAGTTTAGTAGTATAAAAGGTAAATATGATATTGTTAGAGGTGTTGTAGTTGTTGACGATGCTACATGGTTATCTCCTGTTGCTGACATAAGTATGGGATTGAACTTAAATTTAAGCAATTGGCAGTTTAGTTCAGAATTTAATGTATTCTACCATAACGCATCCTTCTCTGATGTTTTAGAATATACTCTAAATGGTAATTTAGCAAACCCTGTTGTTAACCTTGAAATTGAAGATGTTATAAATCGTATTGGTAAAATTGAACAGGTTATTATTAAAGAAAAAGAAGACATTAAAAAGAAAAAAATAGAGCAATTACAAAATAAGGTTAATACTCTAAATAACGAATTAAATACAGCATTTAGTAATGTAGATAGAATATCCTTGGATATAGCTAGATTTAGCCCTACAACACAAAATGCTAATGTTATTAAAGTTTACAATACAAATATTGAAGAATTGAAGGATATTAATAAAAATCTGAAGAATTTAAAAGATTTATTATCAAAATCAAGTGATGAAAAATCTTTGATGGATATTGAAGCTCTTTTGGCAAAAGAAACATCCCGAATTAATATTATTCCTAAAGCTCTTGAAGAAAACTATATTGTTGATAGCAAATATGTTTTTGATGACATTTTCAGCAAATTAACATGGTTATTCAATCTTGCACAAAACAATAGTTCTTATTTTAATAGCTTAGTCGATGTTTATATGACACAAGTGGATATCCTAAAATCAACTGATACCCCATTGAGTGAACAAAAAATATCTGAATTACAAGAAAGTATCAAATCAATAAATGCCGACATGACAAAGATTGATGAATTCTATACAATAAATCGTGATAATTATCTAAAAATCATTGATACAAATAGTGTTAATGAAATGAGCAAAAACAATGCTACCGCTACTCAAACTTTGCAAGTAATGTTAGATAATGTGAAAATGCTTAATGATAATATCGTTAAAAGTATTGACTTGTTTAGAAGCGCTTTGGGGATTCATTCTAGAGACTATGATTTGTACCTTGTATTCCCTCCAAAAACAATTGAAGACATTGACACATCTTTACCAACAGATAAAAATAATTCTGCTGAGAATAGCGATGAGCTTTCAAAAAAAAAAGATGAACTAGCAATTTCTCTTAATAATGTTACAAACGGGATAGCTTCTCTATATAATAAATTTAAACAACAAAAAAAAGCCAGAGATTTAAGCAATATTGATTTTGGGGGGCTTTCTACTGTTATAGCACAAGCTGACAAAGTTGAAAAAGCTCATTCTAAAACAGAGGAAACTGTTATTGCAACATTGGAGGTTAATAAAGAAGACCTCCCAGGTTCTGCCATTGAAAAATCAGATATTAAAGACAATGAGGAAGTTTTGGTTGCATCAACTGATACCGATATTAATGAGTTAAAAATATCAGATACTAATATTGCATCTAAAACACCCGTTATAGATAATATTAAAGATGTTGGATTAACTGAAAAAAGTCTTGATGAAAATAAGCTACTAACAGCAAACATACTTACAAAAACAAAGGAAGCATTAGCTAATCTAATATCAAACATCACAAAGAAAGAAAAGGAAATCGTAACAACAATTCCTAAAATCAATATAGAAAATATGAACAAACCTGCTGAGCTTGCCGTAAATGAAATTAGTATAAATAACGAAAATTTACCTAATCAAGAAGAAGCAAAACAAATAAATACCCATAAAATAAATCCAGTAATTGCTATGAACATAGGGCAAAAAGAAGAAAAAAGTGATATCGAAATCGAAATATCTTCTGTTCATGAGAGAAAAACTGGTTTTGTTGCAAAAGAATCAGACAAAGAATTAGTTATTGCTGAAAAAGATGATAACATTGCCAATAAGGAGAAAAAAATTAATAGCAAAGAAGAATTTCTTAAGTTATTCTCAAACACAAATGATAATTTTGTAAAAACAGTTAATATGGAAACACCTGAAATTGTTGTTTCTCTAGAAAACAATGAAATTCAATCAAACAATAGCAAATATGTATTCAAATCACAAGGAGTTAATAATTTTTCAGGAAACATTGGAAAATCTATATCTCAAAAGAGAAATACAACGGATACAAAAGAAACCAGTAATAGATACGTATTTAATAAATCAAATGTTTATAACTCAAAATTTGATGGTACTATTGGTAAAGTTATTACGTTATCAACAAATTAGGAGTTTTTAGAATCGGAGGAATTTCTCATGACTTACAATAAACCAACTGTTGCTGTGTTACCTGTAGCAGGACTTTCAACACGAAACCTCCCTGCAACTAAAGCTATGCATAAGGGTTTTTTATGTTTAAATAACCTTCCTATCATTCAGTATGCTGTTGATGCATGTGTAGAAGCCGGAGTTAAAGAGATTATTTTTATATATAGTGATGAGACCAATCGTAAAATGTATGAAAATTACTTTTCATCAAACCCTTCTTTAGAAGAAAACTTACTTAGACATGATAAATTAGAGCTTTGGGAAGCATTAAAAAGAACAGTCCCTCAAAATGTGAAAATTTCATTTGCACAACAAAAAGAACCTAAAGGCAATGGACATGCTATTTTATCAGCAAAAGACATTATTGGTGATAGAGATTTTATGGTTATGTGGGTTGATGATGTGTACGTATGTAGAGGAAAAGGAATCTTATCTCAACTATTAGATGTCTATGAAAAATTTGGTGGAATTGTAGAAAATATTATACAATTTCCTAAAGAACAGCTTTGCCGTTATGGAGTATTTAGCGGAGTTACAAGAGAGGGAAACATCATAACAGCAACTGGTGTTGTAGAAAAACCTAAAATTGAAGAGATAGAATCTGATTATGCAAGTATGGGACCTTATATTTTGCCAAATAAAATTCTTGATTTACTTCCTAAAGTTACAAAAGGAAATAATGGTGAAATAAACCTTACAGATGCAATTAATTTAGCTGCCAAAGAAGGATATGAATTAAGAGGTGTTTTAACTGCTTCTGAGCGTTATGATTGTGGAACCAATGAAGAGTTAGCTAAATCGAACATTCGCTTATCTATACGCAAAAACAAATCACTTTATGAAGAAGCGTTAAAAACGATTAAAGAGTTAGATTCTTCTATTTAAGATTTATCTTGATTTATTCTTAATGTATCAACAATTGAGATTATTAAACACAAGTCCTCAAAAGCTTTTTCTATGCGTTTTTTATTTATAATAGTTGTAAAGAAACTACTACACTCGAACATATTTTCTTTGTTTTGATATTAATAAATACATGATTATCAAAAAAGCTTATTTCAACTTTATCAAATTTACGTTTTAATTCAATTAGATACCCCAACACAACTGTTGTTAATAGATATCGTGCTTCTATTTGATTATCAGAAAAAACCTCATAGCTCTTTTCAAATTCAATAGATTCAAGTCCTACTCTTTTTAATTTATTATATGATACTGGCTTATTTAAAAAGCCTTTATCTTTAACAATAATTGTTTGACCTTTGAAGTTTTTATTCTTTGAGGCATAAAAGATTATTCCATTATACATTTTATTTGATTTATTTATTGTCTTATTTACAAAATAATTATTATTGGTATTTAGCTAAAACAAATTCTTGCTTTTCATACATTTTATTTCCTTTGACAAATATTAATCTTTTATATTTATAGTATCTATTAGAATTATTAAAATTTTTTAAATGAGGATTTTATGATAAATACTATATGGCTTTTTATGTTTTTAATTGCGATTTTGTCTGCTTTATTGCAATTTTTATTAGGACATAATGTAGAAATTTTTTCTAATATTGTAAGTGCAATATTTAGTAATGCAAAAGTTGCTGTTGAAATATCTTTAGGCCTTATAGGAATAATGGCTTTTTGGCTCGGTATTTTAAAAATCATAGAAGAAACAGGTATTGCTCAGAAAATATCTAATAAATTAGCCCCTTTATTTAAGGTAATAATGAAAGATATACCAGAAAATAGCCCTGCAATATCTACTATTGTATTAAATATGTCTGCTAATTTTTTGGGACTTGACAATGCTGCAACACCTGTTGGACTAAAAGCCATGGAACAACTGCAAGCCCATAATCCTAAAAAAGATGAAGCAAGTGACGCTCAAATATTATTTATGATATTAAATGCCTCCTCTATAACTTTTATACCTATTACAATCTTTATGTATAGAGCACAAATGGGAGCTTTAAGACCAACTGATGTATTTATACCAATATTAATAGCAACTTCTATCTCAACACTTGTTGGCTTTTTTAGTGTTGCTATCAAACAAAGAATCGATTTAAGAAATATAGTATTATTAAAATGGGGAGTTGGATTTAGCTTATTTATTGTACTTATCTGCCTTATCTTTTTTAATATTAGTTATGAAAAAAGACTAATTATATCTTCTTTTATAGGCAATATTATTTTAGTTTTATTGCTTGGTTTTGTAATGGTTAGAGCTCTTAAACAAAAAGTTAAAGCATATGAACTCTTTGTTAGTGGTGCCAAAGAAGGGTTTAACGTTGCTATAAAAATTATACCTTATCTAGTATCTATGCTTGTTGCAATTGGCGTTCTTAGAGCATCATTATTTTTAGATCTCATAATGGATGGTATTAAATACCTTTGTGAGATGCTTAATATTAACGCATCGTTTGTTGACGCGTTACCTACAGCTTTTATGAAACCGTTATCAGGAAGTGGCGCAAGGGCTATGATGATTGAAACTATGCAAACGTTTGGTGCAGATAGTTTTGCAGCATTTTGTTCTTCTGTAATTCAAGGTTCTACCGAAACTACATTTTATGTATTGACGGTTTATTTTGGCGCAATTAATATCTCCAAGACAAGATATGCTCTAAAATATGCTTTATTTTCTGATTTAGCTGGTATTTTAGCAGCAATTTTGGTTTCTTATATGTTTTATAGCAATTAGGAGGTTTTATGAAGCTACTAGTTCAAAGAGTTTTAGAGGCAAGTGTTGAAGTAGATAACGTTATTGTTGGTAGCATCAATAAGGGACTACTTGTTTTTTTAGGTGTAGAAAAAGGAGATAACGAAACAAAAGCCCAATATTTAGCAAAAAAACTTGTTAATTTGCGCATATTTGAAGACGAAAATGAAAAAATGAATTTGAATGTATCAAATATTGGAGGAGAAATACTTGTTATTTCACAATTTACTCTTGCTGCTGATACTTCAAATGGCAATAGACCAAGTTTTACAAATGCAGAATTTCCAGAAAAAGCCAAAGAAATGTATATTTATTTTAATGAGCAACTTAAATTAAATGGCATTAACGTTCAAAATGGAATTTTTCAAGCAGATATGAAAGTTAAATTGATTAATGATGGCCCTGCAACTTTTTTACTTGAAAAATAGTTATCATAAAACTTTTAGCAAATTGATTTTATCTTTTAAGGAGGCTAGTGCTTCATTTAATAATTTTATTAACATTTTTTGAGCAATTTCTTGGTTTTTAGAATTATTATCAATGATTATATAGCGCTTTTTTGTTTCTTTTAAAATTTCTTTGTTTTGGATATCTGTTATTTTTAATTCAACTGCCATACTAAATTTACTATTTTTTTCATCTATTTTATCTATTGATGATTTTATAACCTTTGGTTTTAGGTAAAAATCAGCTAATTCTTCTTTTTCAGTAATTAGGATATCTGGCGAAAAAATTAATTGCTCTTTTATATGGTTAGCATATTTAGGTGTTCTTTTTTTATTATAAAACTCTAGGTCTTCAATATATATTAATGGGGTTCTATTGTTGTTTTCGTAAATTGATTTTGGAAGTGTTTTATTTATATTATTTGCTATTTCTTTTATTTTTTCATCATTAAGATTAGTTTTTTTATAATTACTAAATATTTGTTCTATTTTCATTTTATCAAGATTTGCATTATATGAAATGCATATTTTATTTTCGTTTTCTTTTGTTATGTTATGAGTTGCATCTTTTAAGGCTTTATCTACTATTTTATATGCAATTAAAGTATATTCATAGTCATTATATGCTTGTGCCTTATTATTCACATAATCTGATGATTTAACAGCAAGTAATGCTGCTTTATCCTGGAGCTTAAATATTAAATCTTCTTTTTCTTCATTGTTATTATTGTTTATACATACATCTGATTTTATAGGTAAAAAAAAGCTGTCTGCTTTTGAGACTATGCTTATTAGCATGAAGAACACAAGTGCAGACAGCTTTAATATGAATTGCTTCATTTTAGAAAATTATTCCTTAACTTGTCTAATGATTTCAATCCATTCATCTACTTTTTTACCATTTTTATCAAGTAATGACATTCTGTATTGTAATGCAGGTGTTGCATTATTTGATGCTACAAACCAATCAGCAGATGGTTCAATTACAAAATCAGCATCTTTAATATTGTTTACAACATCAAAAGTTTTTGAACCGCTGATAATATCTTTTGTAGCTCCTTTTAAGCGATGGCTACCATATGGTAAATCAGAGCTTAATAAGTTAATATCTTTGATATAAACTCTTTTTGTTCCATTGTCATAAAGAGCAGAAGTATCTTGAAGCATACGATTTGTAGCACGTGTTGCAACTACAATATAAGCTTCTGGAGAATATTTTACTGTTGTACCTGCGCTTACATTTGATGCTTGAGAACGCATATCAACAACTTGGCTGCGGTAAGGATTTTTTTCAACAGTTACTTCTACATAATCATTTGTATTAACAACTGGAGCTGGAGCTGCAACTGGTGCTACAACTGGTGCTGGAGCTGCAACTGGTGCTACACCATAGCTTACTTCTGCTGGTACAATTTCTTCGTGAACAGTTACAACTGGCTCACAAACAGGTTTTCCACATGGCTCTTCCAAAGTTGTAGTTGTTGTAATGATTTTTTTAGTTGTTGTAACCTTTGGTTGTGGTGCTGGCATTGCTTGGCATCCACAAGGTTGATAACATGTTGGTTGATAACATGGAACAGGAGCAACTTCTGCACAAGGACAATCCACAACTGGTTGTGGTGCTTCTACATAAACAGGTGTTGGCTCTACATAAACAGGAGCTGCTTCAACAACTGGAGCTGGCTCTTCATAAACAACTTCTTCAAATGTTGCATTATCTACTTCTTCCCATTGTGCATCATTGCAAGAACATGCTGCTAGCACTGAACAAGTAAGTACACTTAAAACTCTTTTCATAGGGTATCTCCTAACTAAATTTATTATCTTTTGTTATACTTTTACCGCAAAGCAATTAAAAAAACCTTAAGTTTTCAATTTACTTTTGATTTTTTTGTGATAATTATTTTTGTATTGGAGGCTATAATGATTATCACTTTTTCTGCTATTTTATTTACTATTTTAATTTTATTTCAAAGAATTAAGAAAAATGTATTTTTTATATTATATCTTTTTTCAATGATAGCCTTGGCTTATATTGCAGAAAATTTTTGGAATTGGCGAGTTAATTTTTTTTCTAAAGAAGCTTTTTTACTTTTTGTTCTTTTTCACTTACCTCTAATAAACCTTTTTACCTTTTTAGCTTATGGCAGAGATAAATATTGCTCAAAGAAAGGTTTATGGCGTATCCCAGAAATTCAGCTACACACTTTGGAGTTACTTGGGGGCATTATTGGGGCAATTTTGGGGCAAAAAATATTCAAACATAAGCACAAAAAGAAATCTTATATGGCTACTTTTTTTGCAACAATTGTTATTCAAATAGGAATTATTATTTTTATTCTAAAATATTTAGGAATTTGGTAAATTACATTACCATAACACCTGTATACAGAGCTTGAGTAGGCGCTAAATCTTGACGCATTACCGCATTAAATATTGGATAAACTCGCTCGCATTCCATTATAGAAAGTTCTATAATTTTACTAATTTTACTTGTAAATAGTTCCTCTTCATCTTGAAGAATTATTGAATGTTTAAATATTGGCATTTTTTGCTCACTCCAATATGAAAAATGACCAAGCCATAAATTTTCATTAAGCAAAGCCAATAACTCAAACATTTTTGAACGATCAACGGTTGATGTTTCTATATTTAACAAACAAGATATATGCAAGCAACGCATATGTTCCTCATAAGAAAAAAACACTAACATATTATCCCACTTGCCTAAAACTTCAGCAACAAGTTCATTATCTGAACGTCTATCAAAAGACACTTCGTCTCTTTCAAAGATTGCCTCTATTGTATCAAGCGGATTATATAAATTCTGTTTTATTGCCAAATTCATAACATATACCTTTTTGTTGTTGTGATGTTATTTTTGCAATACTCATTATTATAAACAATAATAATATGTAGTTTTCCACTTTTTTAAGTATTTAATAACCTTTTCAAAAAATACATATATCGCAAATTCAATATGTTACATTTTTTAAAATTTTTTTTAACGTTTTTATGTGGATTATATTTTTTTATTAATATAAATTTAAGCATATTTTACAACAAACGTTATGAGGGATTAATGTATTTAGATTTTCCAAACTTTTCACCCATTGCTATACAGATTGGATCTTTTGAATTAAGATGGTATGCTCTTGCTTATTTGGCTGGGATAATAAGCGCTTGGTGGCTAACAAAACGTAATATTGATAAACATAATTTAGGAATATCTAACAATCAATTAGATGACTTAGTGTTTTATACGACACTTGGAATAATTTTGGGAGGAAGAATCGGATATGTTTTCTGCTATGGCTCTGATTATTTTTGGAAAAATCCATTAGAAATATTTGCAATATGGCATGGAGGAATGTCTTTCCATGGAGGAATCGCAGGCGTTATCCTTGGTTTATTTTATTTTTCACACAAATACAAGTTTCCATTCTTAAAAATAACGGACATTGTAGCTCTTTATGTACCAATAGGGATATTCCTAGGAAGAATCGCAAATTTTGTAAATGGAGAATTATGGGGAAGAATTACCACTGTTCCTTGGGCTGTTAAATTTCCAAGCGGAGGCTACCTACCAAGACATCCTTCGCAAATTTACGAAGCGTGCTCAGAGGGACTTTTAATGTTTATTGTTTTATCTGTTTTATGGAAAAAAGATTTTGTGAGAAAAAATCACGGTATTATATCTGCAATGTTTTTAATCATATATGCAACATCTAGAATATGTATGGAAATGTTTAGAGAACCAGATGCTCAAATTGGTTTTATTTATAACTTTATTACAATGGGGCAATTACTTTCTTTACCTTTTTTATTTATTGGCATCTATATATTATGTAAAGCCATTAAAAAATCTAAGATTTAACAGTAATATTTCTTGTAAATTTACAAGCTTTCTGCAGACTTGTTTCAGCTCGTTGCAACACAACTTCTGCATTAGCATCACTACGCTTTTTCTCGCATACACATTGAGAAACTGTTAATTGTAAGTGATTATTTTCATTAAAAATAAAAATAGAGGTAGCTATCATTCTTCTTATCTCTTCAGCTTTTACAAAGCAATCATTCATATTTATATTCATAAAAACTAATATTAGCGCATCTTCCTGATAATTATATATTTTAATATTTGGGTACAATTTTGCGATACGTTTTAAAAACATTTTCTTTAGAAGTAATGCTTTTTGTCCACCGAAACGCTTTTTTATCCTCTCATACTCATCTATATACAATAAAGTTATACTATACTTTGGTGGGTACTTTTTTTCCGCTTCATAAAAAAATAGATTATAATTTGCCAACCCCAATTCTTCATTTTTGTATTTTATATAAAAAACATAATATATAGAAACCACAATTTCTATTAATACTGAAGATAAAAAGAACAAGCTATACGCTTGTAAATTATTTGAAAAATAAAAAGCAAGCATTAATGATATAGTTGAAAAAAGTGTTTTTACTACTAATATTTTACCCTTTGATATATAATTTACCAACAGAGAAAAAATACAAAACATCGACAAGCAAACAGATGGATAATTCATCATTCCAATATGCTTATAAAAATAAATAGAATCTGCATCTATATTTTGATTAAGTAATCGTTCCATCAAAAATGTTTCTAAGAAAACAAATACAAAGAAATAACTCCAGTACTTATTTACACCTTTAACTTTAAACAAATTATTTATCAGCAATAGATTTGGTATAGCCAGCATTATCCAAACATTATATCCCGATGAAAAAATATAATCTTCACCATATGCATAACGCATACTATTTATAACTAGATAGCTAACATAAATAACAAAGATGCTAACAACCGAACTTACAACTCTTAAATATGATAAAACAACAATACCACCAATTACACATCCTAAAAAAATATTATGAATTGTTTGATATACTTTATCAGAATGCTCTGACAAAGAAAAAAAATACATCAAAAACATTCCCAATATAAAAGATGGAAACAAAGCAATCTTACTATATGAAATAATTTTATTAGTATCGAATTTTGTATTTATCACACCATTCTCCATTTACAGCTATTAACTAGCATATATTAATACAGAATAGTTAAATTTTATTTACACATTTTAATATTGAGCTATCACCATATGAATAAAAACGATATCTCTCTTTTATTGCGTGAGCATACGCCTCTTTCATTCTTTCTGTTCCAGCTATTGCGCAAATCAACATAAACAGAGTTGATTTTGGCAAATGAAAATTTGTTATAATGTAGTCTATAATTTTAAATTTATATCCTGGAGTTATAAAAATTGAAGTTTCACCATCAAATGGATGCAACTCTCCTTTTTCATCTGAAGCAGTTTCTAATAGTCTAACAGAAGTCGTACCAACTGCGATAACCCTTCTTTTTTCTTTTTTAGCTTTATTTATAATATCACACGCTTCTTTGGTTATTACTCCATATTCCGCATGCATTTTATGATCTTCGGTATTATCTGTTTTTACTGGAAGAAATGTCCCGGCCCCGACATGAAGGGTCAAAAACACCTTTTCAACTCCCTTTTCTTCCAATCTATTTAATACATCATCTGTAAAGTGTAGCCCAGCAGTTGGCGCAGCCACCGCTCCCTCATATTTAGCATAAACTGTTTGATAATCTTCTTTATCATTATATTTATTCCAAATACTATTGGTTGGTTTATCTCTTTTTATGTAAGGAGGCAAAGGCATTAATCCGTATTTTTCTAAATTTTTAGATAAATCTTCTGCTTGGCATAAAAACTCTATTAAAACACCATCTTCCCCGTGCTTTTCTATTACTTTTGCCTTAAATACTGATTCCTCTGCTGAAATTTCTGCTGTATAAAAAACAATAACATCATCAATCTTTAATCTTTTAGAATTTTTTATAAAAGCCCACCATGTCAAACCATTTTCAGGATGATATAGTGTTACTTCAACCTCTGCCAAGCCTCTTTTACCATACAACCTTGCCGGAATTACTTTTGTATTGTTAAAAACTAACACATCTCCCTTTTGTAAAATATTTGGCAAATCATAAAAATGGCGATCATTAATACAATCGTCTTCTGTTACATCTAACAATTTTGATGCATCTCTTGGGCTTTCTGGCTTAGATGCTATAAGTTCTTTATCTAGTTTAAAATCAAATAAATCTACACGCATGTCTCTCTCTTTTTTATATAGTTTAGCCTTTTATATTATCTTTGTTTATATTTAGCAACTTATTTTTTAACACCAAAACAAGAACATCAGCAGAACAAATAAAATAATATTGACAATTTTTTAAAAAACGTTTAAAATTGACAAAAAAGTAGTTGAAATTATACTAAAAATAGGGTATGATGCCCCAAAATAATGATTTTTAGGAGTACAAAAAAAATGAGTAGCATGGACTTAGACACTGCTTATGAAATTGCTGGAGGCTATATTGAGGCTGACGAAAAAACTTTTGAAGAAGCCTTAAAAATGGTTAGAGAGCATGATGCTGAATTAGCAGAGATGTTAGAGACAGCACACAAAGAAGAACTTTTAGCTAAACATAAGCAGCAAAAAAGCGAAGAATTTGCTATGCTAGTTGACGGAAAAACTCTAGAGGAGAACACATCTTTTCTATATAATGAACTTGAAAATGCTTATATAGAAGAAGAATTATTAAAAGATGATGAGGTTATTGAGGCTGTTAAAAATACGCCTATTGTAGATATTGATGATGAAAATAACGAAATCATTCTTTCTGATGAAGATAGAAAAAAACATGTTCAAATGTTAATCGAAAAAGCAAAGATTGACACTTTTATTGAACAATCTACAAGTCGTGAATTTGGCGCTTTATCAGACGAAGAAAAGAAATCTACCTTACTAGAAGAAGTTAAAATTTCATTTTTAGGCACATTAGTTCAATTACGTACAGCCCAACAAATTCAAAACAACATCCCTGAAGCTGGAAAAGCGGTTACAGACAACAACGAAGACTTCTTCATTAAACAACAAGAAGCTCTTGGAACTATGGTTCCTCAAGAAAAAGCTGCTAACTTTAATGAAGTAATTTCTGTATCTTCAGATTTAGTTATATCAGCTTGTGCAGATAGTGAACACAGATTAAAAAGTTTTGCTAAAAAACTTTCTGATAGAGCAGAAACTTTAAAAGGCAAAGCAAAAGACGCCTTTTACAAAGCAAGCACTCTTGCACATAATTTAAGAGTATCTTTTAACGAAAAAGCCAAAAGTGTTTGGGGTCAAAGATATGAATTTGCAAACAATCTTCGCGATAGAGCACCTAAAGTAATTACAGATGTAGGCGCAACTATTGCTTTAGTTGGAGCAACTGCAACCAATGCTCCATGGCTTGGCACTGCAGTTATAGCTTATGGTGCTTACAAAGCTGCATCATCTTGGGTATGGCCACTTATTACTAAGACTAGAACAAGTGCTAGATTAGACAGAAAAAATCCAGATGCGCCTAAAAAGACTTTCTCTGAAAGATTTAAAGAAGTTACTAAAAATGTTTTTGGTAATGCTGAAGAAAGAAAAGCATATTTCAAAGAAGCTGGCTGGGGCAGTGCTGCAGGTTTAGTTGGACTTGGTGCTGCGGGAGCTGTTGCTAGTGGTGCTTTAAGTTCTTTAGGAGCTGGTGCTAGTGCAGTTGTAGCAAGAAGTGCTCAAAGATTATCTAGCCTTGCTGTATCTTCTGTAAATGGAGCTATGAATACTATTACAACCCTTAAAAATAAGAAAAAAACTTTTTGGGATAAAGCTTTTGCTGTTGCTGGATTTGGTATAACAGCCGCTGTTATTGCACACTGCTGTGATGGTAATACCCCTGATGACGTTCCTGGCGCAAATCATACAGGACACTCTGAAGGAATAAAAACATTTTTACATAGCAAAGATACTACAGCTAATGAAGTTATTGATACAGCAAAAGTTACAACAAATGAATTTACAATTGATGCAGCTTCAACCTCTGTTGCTGCAAAAGTGTTTGATAAAGATTCAGTTTCAACCCAAATTCCAACAAATGAACTAAACGAAAGCCAAGATTCAATTTCTAAAATTCCTGTAGATACTACACATACAGCAGAAGTTGATTCTTTGAAAACAGGGCAAACTGATTTAGTAAATACACAAACAGAAACTTCTATTCCCACAAACTCTGAGCAAGAAGCTGTTTCTGATAATACAGAAGTATCAAATGAAGCAGCACAAAGCACTGAAACTTCTGCACCTACTGAATGGTCTGAAGAAACTGGTATTACTGAGGCTCAATGGAATAGATTACAAACATTCTGGGGAGGCGCTGAAAAATACCAAGAATTCTATGATAGAATTCCTGATGAAATGCTTCAAGATGGTGGTCAATTTGCTGGAATGACAAGAGATGAAGTTCTATTTAAATATGAAAGATTAACATCTTGGAATTTACCTCAACATAGAGATGCTATTGCTAGACTTGATAGCTTCTTTGGAGGTTGCAATGATTACCTTTCAAATGAAGACGCTGCTCGCCTTGGTGATGTCTTGGACAATGGCAGCATTAAAGATGTTGAAGGAACAGAATGCGTTCGTGTTACAGGACGTGATGTTAATTGTTCTGAAAAATCTGTTTTACACTCTGAAAGATATGATTGCGGATGCGATAATGTTGAGGAAAACATTGAAACGGTTAAAGAAAATCCTGTTCAAACTGAAGACAAATTAAAAATTACAGAAGGTACAGACGTTACAACAGATTTAACTGAAACAAAAAGCGTTACTGAGATTAAAGTTATTAAAACAAATAACCTTGATACAAATAGTGCAAAAGTAATAGAAGAAGATCTAACCATTAGTGATGTTAATGTAGATCCAAAAAATATGAATATCATAACCAATGTATCTAGGGTTTCTCATGGAACATCTGGTGTTTCTAGCGCAGTTTCTTCTCAGGTAACAAGCGAGACAGTTTCTCAATTATCAAGTGATACAGCTTCTCAAGTATCAAGCGATACTGTGGTAGCATCAAGCGAGATTTCCTCTCAAACAACTACTGAGATTATTGAAGGTTCTGAAAACGTTGAAAAAGGAACTCCGGCAGCTGGAAATATTGAAGAACGCGGTGGATACAACAATAGCGGTATCACAGAAAAACAATATAATCGCATGCAAACATTCTTTAAAGATAGATTTGGTGAAAATGCTTATGATGATTACGCTGAAAAAATTACAGATGAAATGCGAGCTAGAGGCGGTATTTTTGAAGGATTAAGCGTAGAAGAATCAATGTTCTCCATTCAACAAATGATTGCATGGTCTAACGATAAAATTGGTGAATTCTCAAAAGAGATTAATGCTGTTGTAAATTACTTAAAAGGTTGCAGTGACAGTATTTCTCTTGAAGATGCACCTGAAGTTAAAGAAGTTATTGATCGTGTTAATGAAAATGGTACAATTGATGGTGTAACCGGAACAAAGAATGTAATGGTTCGCTACTTCCAAGCTGGTGATTGCGGTGAAGCTGGTAGATATGCTATAGAACAAGCTGCTGAAGGTGTAACAAACCCAAGTACTGAAGGATTTGAGCGTTTATACATGCGTCCTAAAGTAGCAACTGTAAGTGCAGAACCTATTGAACCATTAAAAATTGTAGAAGGAAAAGATGTTGTTACAGATTTAACTGAAACAAAAGAAACTGTTGGCGTTAACGTTGTTAAAACAAATAATCTTGATACGAATAGTCTAAAAGTAACAAAGACAGGGTTAACCGTAGATGATGTTGATGTAAAACCAAAGAATATGCCTATCATTACAAATGTTGGAAAAGGTGGCAGATAGTCTTTGCTTTACTCTTTAATAAAAAGTACCGGAAACGGTACTTTTTTTATTATACAACACCCTAATCTGTGGATAACTTTCCCCAAGTTCGCTCAATTTTTTAAAAATTGGTTGAAAAATGCATAATTAGTGATATTTTAAGCACGATTTTAATGAAAAATGCCGTGCGGGGCTGTCCGCACATAATATTTTGGAAGGATAAAAACATGACTATTCGTGTTGGTATTAACGGATTTGGACGTATTGGTCGTCTAGTATTTCGTGCTGCTCAAAACAGAAATGATATTGAAATCGTAGGTATTAACGATTTGATTGACGTTGAATATATGGCTTATATGCTAAAATATGATACAATGCATGGTAGATTTGAAGGCACAGTTGAAGTTAAAGATGGCAAACTAGTTGTTAATGGTAAAGCTATTCGCGTAACAGCTGAAAAGAATCCTGCAGACCTTAAATGGAATGAAATCGGCGCAGAATATGTTGTGGAATCTACAGGTTTATTCTTAACAAAAGAAAAAGCTCAAGGTCACATTGATGCTGGTGCAAAATATGTTGTTATGTCTGCACCTTCAAAAGATGATACACCAATGTTTGTTTGCGGTGTAAACACAGATACTTATGTTAAAGGAACTCAATTTGTTTCTAACGCATCTTGCACAACAAACTGCCTTGCTCCTATTGCAAAAGTATTGAACGACACATTCGGTATTAAAGATGGTTTAATGACAACTGTTCATGCTACAACAGCTACACAAAAAACTGTTGATGGACCTTCTGTTAAAGACTGGAGAGGTGGTCGTGCTGCTGCTGGCAACATCATCCCATCTTCTACTGGTGCTGCAAAAGCTGTTGGTAAAGTTATCCCAGCATTAAACGGCAAATTAACAGGTATGGCTTTCCGTGTTCCAACTTTGGATGTTTCTGTTGTTGACTTGACAGCTAACCTTGCTAAACCTGCTACATATGAAGAAATTTGCCAAGCTATGAAGAAAGCTTCTGAAGGCGAATTAAAAGGAATCTTAGGTTATACAGAAGATCAAGTTGTTTCATCTGATTTCTTAGGTGATTCTCGTACATCTATTTTTGATGCAAAAGCTGGTATTCAATTAACAGATACTTTTGTTAAAGTTGTTAGCTGGTATGACAACGAATGGGGTTATTCTAATAAAGTATTAGACCTCGTTGCTCACATGGCTAAAGTAAACGGTTAATAAACCTTCCCTGCGTTGAGTACATACATTTTGTGTGCCAAGCTTGACGCAGGGATTTTTTATATTTGAAGGAAAACAAATTAATGACAGAATACAAAACTATTGAAGATTTAGGCGACTTGAATGGCAAAGTTGCAATGCTAAGAGCTGACCTTAACGTACCAATGGATGAAAATTTTAACGTTACAAATACAGCAAGAATTGATAGAACTGTTCCTACAATTAAAACTTTAATAAACAAAGGCGCTAAAGTTGTTGTTATTTCTCACTTTGGTAGACCAGAAGGTAAAGGCGATATGAAAAATTCTTTATCTCATATCGTAAAAGATTTAGAAAAAGCTTTAGGATATAAAGTAGTATTTGTTGATGATTGTATTGGCGAAAAAGTTGAAAACGCTGTTAAAAACATGGCAAATGATGAAGTTTTACTTTTAGAAAACTTACGTTTCTACAATGAAGAGAAAAAAGGTGATGAAGGATTTGCAAAAGAATTAGTTAAAGTTTGCGATGTTTATGTTTCTGACGCTTTTTCTACAGCTCACAGAGCACACGCTTCAATGGTGGCTGCTGTTAAAGAACGCCCATCTTCTATGGGTTTATTAATGGCTGAAGAAGTTAATGCATTATCTACAGGTTTAAACAATCCTGTTCGTCCATTAATTGCTGTTGTTGGCGGTTCTAAAGTTTCTACTAAATTAGATTTGTTAAACAATTTAGTTAAGAAAGTTGACAAACTCGTTATTTCTGGCGGCATGGCTCATACTTTCATGAAAGCTAACGGCATTGATACAATTAACACTGAAAACTCTTTGGTTCAAATGGACATGCTTGATACAGCAAAAGAAATTATGGCTACAGCTAAAGCAAACAACTGTGAAATAATTTTACCACAAGATGTTGTTGTATCTAAAGAATTTAAGCCAATGGCTGAACACAAAACTGTTGAATTAAGCGAAATTCCACAAGAAGGATGGAGCTTACTTGATGTTGGTGCAAAGACTATTGCTACAATCAATGCAAAACTTGATGAATGCAAAACTTTAGTTTGGAATGGTCCTCTTGGTGTGTTTGAAATGAAACCATTTGACACAGCAACAAATGCTGTTGCAGAACATGCAGCAGAACTAACTGTTGCAGGTAAATTAACTTCTGTTGCAGGTGGTGGTGACACTGTTTCTGCTTTAGAAAATGCAGGTGTTGCAAATAAATTTACTTATATTTCTACAGCTGGTGGCGCATTCTTGGAATGGATGGAAGGAAAAGAACTTCCAGGCGTTCAAGTTATGAAAAAATAACAACATATTTATCAATAAAAAAGAGTGGTTTACCACTCTTTTTTATTGCCCCTTAACTATTAACACCTAAAAACACTAACATTGAAAAATATTTATTATGTGTTAACTTAAGGCTTATAATAATTTTATTAGGAAGAGAGGATTATATGAGTAAAAAAGCTATAATTATAGGTGCAGGCCCTGCAGGATTAACCGCTGCTTATGAACTTTTGGAACGTTCTGATATAAAACCTATAATTTTGGAAGAAAATGATTTTGTTGGCGGAATTAGCGCAACTCTTGACTATAAGAACAATAAAATCGACATGGGTGGACATAGATTTTTCTCAAAATCAGAAAGAGTTATGGAATGGTGGTTAAATATATTACCATTACAAGGAAAACCTTCAAAGGATGATATCATTTTAGATAGGACTATTGAATTATCTTCAAAACCTAAAGCTCCAAACCCAGAAAAAAATGATAAAGTAATGCTAAAAAGAAATAGATTATCTCGCATCTATTATTTAAAAACTTTTTTCAATTATCCTGTTAGCTTAAATATGGATACTATTAAAGGTTTAGGACTTTGGAGAATGTTTAAGATTGGATGTTCTTATATGAAGGCGCTTGCTTTTCCTATTAAAGATGAAAAATCTTTGGAAGATTTTATGATAAACCGCTTTGGTAGAGAATTGTATCTTACATTTTTCAAGGACTATACAGAAAAATTGTGGGGTATTGATTGTAATAAGATTTCTGCTGAATGGGGAGCTCAAAGAATAAAAGGAATCTCTATTTTAAAAGTAATAAAACAAATGTTTAAAAGCTTAACTGGCAAAAAAGGTGGAGCTGTTGAAACTAGTTTTATTGAAAGCTTTTTCTATCCTAAATTTGGTCCTGGACATATGTGGCAGAGTGTTGGAGAAAAAGTTATAGAAAAAGGTGGCGAAATAAAACTAAATGAAAAAGTTACACGAATAATTAAGCAAGATGAAAAAATTATCGCAATAGAAGCAGTTGACAACAAAGGAAACAAAAAAGTTTACGAAGGTGATATTTTCATTTCTACAATGCCTGTAAAAGACTTAATCGAATCGATGAATGACGTTCCAAGTGATGTTGCTGAAATTGCAAATGGCTTAATGTATCGTGATTTTAGAGTTGTTGGGGTACTTCTAAATAAGCTAAAACTAAAGAACACCACAGCTATTAAAACAATTAACAATATCGTTCCTGATACATGGATTTATGTACAAGAAAGAGAAGTTAAATTAGGTCGTGTTCAAGTATTTAACAATTGGAGCCCTTATTTGGTTGATGACTTCAAAAACAAAGTATGGATTGGTTTAGAATACTTTTGCAATGAATCTGATAAGATTTGGACAGATAGCAATGATGAGTTTATAAAATTTGCTATTGAAGAGGCTGATAAGATAGGCATCTTTGACAAAGAAGATGTTTTAGATGCTTATACTCACAAGGTTAAAAAAGCATATCCGGCATACTTCGGCTCATATAATAAATTTGATACAGTCAAAGAGTACGTTAATGAAATAGAGAACTTGTATCTTGTTGGTAGAAATGGCATGCATAGATATAACAACATGGACCACTCTACACTAGCTGCAATGAAAACTGTTGATTTGATTTTAGGAAAAATCAAAGATAAAGAAGAAGTATGGTCTGTTAATACAGAAACAGAATATCATGAAGAAAAAAAAGCGGCCTAAAAACCGCTTTTACTCTTAAAGTCTAGGAAGAAATATGCTAAAATTTATCAAAAACCAATTAAACTCTTTCAATAATGAAGCTGTTATCCATGCTTTAAAGTTGTCGTTTTACGTATCTTTATTTATCATGACATATGGAGCTATTTTTTCTGGATTTCAGATAGTTGACGAATTTGAGCACCTACATGCTTCATGGCTTATAAGCAAAGGCTTTATTCCTTATCGTGATTTTTTTGAACATCACCATCCGTTGCTTTGGTATATATCTGCACCAATAGTTAGCTTATTTTATGATGATGCTATTATATTTTATGTTATGAGAATATTTGCAATATCAATATCTCTTGTAACACTTTTTTATGTATATAAAATAGCTTTATTTTTTACAGATAAAAAAGGTGCTTGGCTTGCTGTTGTTTTATCACAATGCAACATATTTATGGCTTATAATTTTTATCAATTTAGACCTGATAATTTTATGAATCTTTTTTTTGTAATTGGGGTATATTATTGGTTTTGCTATTTGCAAAACAAAAACCTTAAACCTTTAGTCTATAGCTTTATGGCTTTTTTGATATCTCTTTTGTTCCTACAAAAAATAGGATTAATACTTTTTATAATAGAATGCGTATTACTTGTTCTTATTATTACAAAAAAAATGAACATTAAAGATGTTGCTATAGCTGCAATTCCTGCAATTTGTTGCCTTGGGATTTTTATTGCTTATTTTATTATAAAAGGTATTGGTTATGAATATTTTGCTTTAAATTTTAGATTTAATCAGGCTCTTGTTTATTATTTTGAAAGAGGAGCTTTTTGGAAGCAAAATTTACTTTTTAGCATATATGGATTAGGGATAATTGGTATTTTATTTATGTATAAAAAAAGCAATATATTTTTTAAGATTATTTCTATTCTTTATATTGCTGAGTTTTTAATGAGAGGATTTTATTTTGCACCTCATCCGAATTATTATACTTTACTTGTTATTTTATTTGCTTTAACAATATCTTCCTTTTCAAGTTATTTCTTTCAAAAAAAGAAGATTTTGGGCATTTTATTAATTATAACTATTTTTATTAACTTTGGAGCTATTCTTAACAAAGTAATTGTAACATCTGAAAAACATAATAGCTTAAATCACTATAAGCTTGCAAAATACGTACACGAACACTCAGATAAAGATGATTTAATTATGAATGGCTATGATAAAAACTTTAACATTTATAGAAAAGATGCTAACTATTATTGGTTTGGACTTGATATGTTAATTCCGGTAATGGAGCAAGAATTTGGCTTTAAGAAATTGATTGATATAAATGAGGTTATTTTATCACAAAAGCCTAAATTTATATATACACAAAACATAGTCGATTTAAAAGCTCTTAGAACTTATGGTGAAACAAAATATGCTCAAATTTACATTCCTGAATTAATTCAACTATTCTACAAACCTACCCCTTTTGATAGCCTTGCTGAATTAAAATAATTTATTGTTTTTTAATATATTTACGATAAAATATTAGAGTATTTAAGATAATGGGATTATATTAAATGAGTATTATATATAAATTTCTTTTCTTTTGTAGTTTTTTACTCTGCAATTGTGCTTTTTCTCAAAACATTGCTGTTCCTAGTAATGACGCAAAATTATGGGCAACACAAAAAGGAAGTGAGTTAATTCAAGCTCTTGGAATGAACGATATCACTCAAAAACATTCCAAACTAGATGAAATGATGACAAACGATGTTAATCTTGACTATGTTTCTAATTTTGTTATCGGAAAATATGCAAGAAAAATGAATAAAGAACAAAAGGTAAAATATTCGCAATTATTCAAAAGATATGTTTTGAGTATATACAAACAATTTAACTTACAATTTAACCCAAATAACATTGATTTTTCGATAGATAAAGTAGTAGAACACCCTAAATTCACAACTGTAACATGTTCTGTTGATGCATCTGATTTGATAAAAAATATAGAATTAGAAAGAATACCTGTCGAATTTAAATTAATTAGAGGAACTCAAAGCAAAATACAAGCTGTTGATGTAGCAATTTCAAATGTTAGCATGGTTATTGAATATCGTAAAAAATTCTATCAAATGATTATGGAAGAAGGCGAAGAAATTGATTGGTTTTTAGAAAAATTTGAAGACAAAATTATAGCCAATGAAGAAGTCATTGAACGTATAACGAGTTTATAATGATAAATAGTCAGAGAAAATATAAGTTTGCTTCTATTTTATTTTTTTACTTTTAAATATCGATTTAAAGATAAATTAGACATAGAAGACATTTCAACTGATAATATTTATATAACAAATGTTAATTATCGATATTTCTTTTATGAGTTTAACTTAAAACAATTTGGTATATATATTGTTGCAACGCCTAAATAACAATTAAAAATTATTTTATTAAAACAAATAATTTTTCATTTAAAATCGTTGTATTTTTTTTTCAATATGATAAATTGCCTATAAATGTTAGAATTAAATATTAAACTATGAGGATTTTAAGATGGGTAGTATTGCTAGATATAATGGAAAAGAAACTTTTGAAGAATGGAAAAAAGACTGGGAATTAGAAGAAAGATATAACTTCAAAAAAGTTGAAAGCAAATGGCAAAACATTTGGGATGAAGAAAAAGCGTATAAAGTAGAAATAGACAACGAAAAAGAAAAATTCTATGCGCTGGTTGAGTTCCCATATCCATCAGGAGCAGGACTTCATGTTGGTCACCCTCGCTCATATACAGCACTTGATGTTATCGTTCGTAAAAAAAGAATGGAAGGATACAACGTATTATACCCAATGGGTTTTGATGCATTTGGACTTCCTGCAGAAAACTATGCAGTAAAAACAGGTATTCATCCTGCTATTTCTACAAAAGAAAATATTAAAAACTTTACTCGCCAATTAAAATCTATTGGACTTTCTTTTGACTGGGATAGATGCTTTAACACTTGTGATCCTGAATATTATAAATGGACACAATGGATGTTTTTAAAGTTCTATGAAAAAGGTTTAGCTTACAAATCAAAAATAGCCATAAACTGGTGTCCTCAATGTAAAGTAGGTTTAGCTAACGAAGAAGTTGTTAATGGTTGTTGTGAAAGATGTGGAGCTGAGGTTGTTCGTAAAGATAAAGAACAATGGATGATTGCTATCACAAAATATGCTGATAGACTTATTGATGACTTGAATAATGTTGATTTTATTGAAAGAGTTAAATCTCAACAAATTAACTGGATTGGGCGTTCTGAAGGCGCTGAACTTGATTTTGAAATTACAGACAACGAAGGTAATTCTTTAGGTAAAAAATTAAAAGTATTTACTACTCGTATTGATACTGCTTTTGGTGTGACATATATGGTTATGGCTCCAGAGCATGAATATATTAATGAATTCAAATCAAGGTTTGAAAACGTTAGTGAAATTGAAAATTATGTATCAGAAACAGCTAAAAAATCTGATTTACAAAGAACTGCAAACGACTCTAAATCAGGTGTTGAATTAAAAGGAATAAAAGCAAAGAATCCTTTTAATGGAAAACTTATTCCAATATTTATTTCTGACTATGTTTTAACTGGTTATGGTACTGGTGCAATTATGGCGGTTCCTGCTCATGACCAAAGAGACTATGATTTTGCGAAATTATTTAATTTACCAATTATTCAAGTTTTAGACGGTGGTGATATTTCTGAAAAAGCTTTTGAAGAAGATGGTCCACATATTAATTCTGAATTCTTGGATGGTCTTGGCAAAGAAGATGGCATTAAAAAAGCTATTGAGTACGCAAAAGAAAAAGGAATTGGAGAGGCTAAAGTTAACTTCAAACTACGTGATTGGGTATTTTCTCGTCAACGTTATTGGGGTGAACCTATTCCTATGGTTTATTGTGAACATTGTGGATGGCAACCTATTTCAGAATCTGAGTTACCTTTAACTCTTCCTAATATTACAGACTTTTTACCAAATGATGAAGGTGATTCACCTTTGGCAAAAGCTACTGATTGGGTTAATACTACATGTCCAAAATGCGGAAAACCTGCAAGACGTGAAACAGACGTTATGCCAAACTGGGCTGGTTCATCTTGGTATTTCTTGAGATATTGTGATCCACACAATGATAAAGAATTTGCATCTAAAGAAGCTCTTGATTATTGGATGAATGTTGACTGGTATAATGGTGGTATGGAGCATACTACACTTCACTTATTGTATTCTCGTTTTTGGCATAAATTCTTATATGATTGCGGATGCGTTCCAACACCAGAACCTTACAACAAACGTACTTCTCATGGTATGATTTTGGCTGAAAATGGTGAAAAAATGTCAAAATCTCGTGGAAACGTAGTAAATCCAGATGAAGTTATTGATACTTATGGTGCAGACGCATTTAGAATGTATGAAATGTTTATTGGACCTTTTGATCAAGTTGCAATGTGGTCTGAAGAAAGTTTGAATGGTGTATATCGCTTTATTAGTAAAATATTTGGATTATTTAATAAAGTTACTCCTGTTTCTCCAAATGGTAAAGATTTACAGGTAACACATAAAACTATTTTAGATGTAAGCGAGAGAATCGACCAAATGAAGTTTAATACCGCGGTATCTTCTTTGATGACTTTCGTAAATTATTTAACAGGATTAAAAGAAGTACCTATGGCTTCATATGAAGTGTTGTTAAAACTTATTTCTCCTTTTGCCCCTCACTTGGCTGAAGAAATGTGGGCAAGATTGGGACATAACACTCTTATTGTAAAAGAAGCATGGCCAGTTGGGGACCCAGCATTAGCAGAAGAAAATACTGTTAAAATTGCGGTACAAATCAATGGTAAAATGCGCGGAACAATAGAGGTAGAAAAAGATTTAGATAAAGATAAGGTAATTGAAATTGCTAAGTCTTTAGATAATGTTGCTAAGCAAATCGCTGGCATAGAACCAAAGAAAATAATTGTTGTACCAAATAGGATTGTAAACATTGTTTTGTAGTAAAAAATATATAGCACTTTTAGTGTTGGGTATGCTTTTATCTGGATGTGGATTTGAGCCCCTTTATGTTGAAAAAAAATCTAATAGCGAATGGTATTATGACAATGAGTTTGATACCGGTATTAGAGATGAAATGGCTAGCGTAAAGATTGAACTTATTCAAGATAGAATAGGTCAACTTATTAGGAATGATTTATTAGATAAATTAACCCCTAAGGGTGAACCAAAATCATACAAGTATACCCTAAGTGTTACGAAAATTGATAAAAAAGAAATAGATCAAGCTCTTCGTAACGACATTACTGCAACACGCAAAAAGGTTATTTATACAGTCTATTATACTCTTAAAGACAAAGAGCATAAAACTCTTATAAATGGAAATAGTGTTGCATATTTGGGATATGATATTTTAAGAGACCCTTATTCTACAACTTTTGCTCAAAAGAAGAACGAAAAGAATGCTGCCAAAATCATTGCTAATGATATTTCTTTGAGACTTGGCGCATACTTTCATTCTCTTCAAACAAAACGAGGAAATCCGGATGAATATTAAGCCGGAGCAAGTTGATGGAATCTTAAAATCTTTACCTCAAAAGATTAGAGGGGTTGTCATATATGGCAGTAATGAAGGTATGGTTTCCACTCTTTCTCAGCAATTTACAAAAGCAATATCTCCAGATATTTATGATGCTTTTCATGTAAGTTATTTGGAGATGAGTGATATTGCATCTGATGTTGGGTGTTTATATGCTGAATTTAATGCTCAATCCTTAATGGGTGGTAGGAGAGTTGTTGTCATAAAAGAAGCAAATTCTAATCTTACAAAGCCTTTACGGGAATTATTAGATAGCTCAAGTTCTGATACCCTACTTGTTATAACATCTTCTGTTTTAAAGACTAAAGACTCTCTTGCTATTATGGCAAAAGATGAAGATTTTTTGTATGGAATCGGATGCTACGACGATAGAGATGAAGATATATCTCAATTTGCTAATAAATTTGTTTCTCAACATGGTTTTAATATTGATAATATTGCTTTTCAGGTTTTATGCTCAAGACTTTCTAATGATAGAAAAATAAGCCAGAATGAACTTGATAAATTGATTACCTATATGGGGGCCAAAAAAGAAATAACTATTGATGATATAATCACTGTAATTAGTGATACATCTGCATCATCTCAAGAAGATTTATGTTATTTTATAGCCCAAGGAATGGTTGATAAGGCTATTGCATCTTATAATCGTTTAATTTTTGAAGGAGAGAATCCTGTAACTATTGTTAGAGCCATAAGCTACCATTTTATGAAATTGCTTGATTGCGTTGTAAAAATGGAAAAAGGAGAATCTGCCGATAGAGTTGTTTTTAGCCTAAAACCTCCTTTAATGTTTTTTAGAAAAAATGCGTTTATATCTCAATTAAAAATGTGGAATAGAAGTCGCATATTAACTGCACTTAATCTTTTATACAAAACAGAAAGAGAATGCAAAACAACTGATTTACCATCGGAACAAGTTGCAAGTTTTGCGATAATTAGGATTGCCAATGGTGTTAAAAGATTTAGATAATAATTTTTTTATAAAATAAGAGGTAGCTAAATGCTACCTCTTATCTTTATGTTACGAATTAACGTTGATGCCTCTATACACGTATTTTAGCACAAGCCCATAATATACCAACACCCACAACACCCAACATTACCAAACACCCAATATCTCCGATATAAGGGTGGGCATATGATATCGGTATTGCTATAGGGAATAACGCTATAGCTAATGCATTTTTTGCTATCTCGATCATTGGTAAGTTAGAATCAAGACAGCAAATAACTATCGCCAAATACCACACACTGAACATGGCTAGAACTACAGCCACGTTTTTTAAAAAATTTCTCATACAATTTTTTGTTTATGTTAGACATCTTGTTATTTAATAAGTAAATACGCAACTTAGCAAGAAGGAAGCCCTCTTATTAAACTGCAATATAATAATATACATAATCTACTTATTGTTTTTCATTATATCACTTTTATAGACAAAAAGCAAATCTTTTCGATAAAAAAATACAATTATTTCAAGAATGAAAAATTTTGAATTGATTTTTTAGTTTTTTTTACAATATGCGCAAGATATTTAGGAGGATATTATGATAAAAAACAATCTATTAAAGCCAAATTAGTACCTGAAGAAATGATTATAAATAATAGCACAATTAACGTTTTGGTAGTATTGCTGGTATTTTTGGTAGCACTTGTACTCTTGCGTGGAAATTCTTTTAAACTTTGGTTTATAAAAAAAAATCCCCTCATTAAAGAGGGGATTTTTCTGTTACGCACTTTTTTTATGGCGTTTACGGATAAATGTCGGAGCTTTTCCTTCATTTATTACTTTTGCATCTACTACGATTTCTGTAATATCTTTTTTATCTGGAATATCATACATCAAGTCTAGTAGATTTTCTTCCATTATAGCACGAAGACCACGAGCACCTGTTTTGCGTTCTATTGCCTTTTTAGCTATTGCAACTAAAGCATCATTGGTGATTGTTAATTTAACATCTTCCATGCCAAACAATGTTTCGTATTGTTTAATTAATGCATTTTTAGGCTCTGTTAAAACTTTTACTAAAGCTTCTTCGCTTAGGTCTTCTAGTGCTGTGATTACAGGTAATCTACCAACAAATTCAGGAATTAAACCATATTTAAGTAAGTCTTCTGGTTGAACTTGCTTGTATATTTCACCCAATGTTTTTTCTTCACCATCTTTTATTTGAGCACCGAATCCGATAGATGTTTCTACACCTCTACGGCCAATAATCTTTTCAATGCCTGCAAAAGCACCACCGCAAATAAATAAAATATTTGTTGTATCTACGTGCAAAAACTCTTGTTGAGGGTGTTTGCGCCCACCTTGAGGAGGAATATTTGCAACTGTACCTTCAATAATTTTCAATAAAGCTTGTTGCACACCTTCACCTGATACATCTCGAGTAATTGATGGACCATCAGTTTTACGAGTAATTTTATCTATTTCATCGATATAAACTATACCTCGCTCTGCTTTTTCTATATCATAATTTGCAGCTTGAACAAGTTTTAAGACAATATTTTCTACGTCTTCACCAACATATCCTGCCTCTGTTAATGTTGTAGCGTCAGCAATTGCAAAAGGAACATCTAAAACTTTAGCTAATGTTTGGGCTAGTAAAGTTTTACCAGAACCTGTTGAACCGATTAAAATCACGTTTGATTTTGAAATTTCTACTTCTGGATTTTTTAATTTATTATTTAGACGTTTATAGTGATTATATACTGCAACAGATAAAACACGTTTTGCATGTTCTTGACCTATTACGTATTGATCCAAAAATTCTTTAATTTTTGATGGAGTAGGAAGATGTTCTTGAATATTTTTTTCTTCTGCTTTTTTCTCTTCTTTTATTTCTTGCGAAACAATGTTTATACATACATCTATACACTCATCACATATGTACACCCCCCGTCCTGCAATTAGCTTTTTTACTTCGTTTTGACTCTTTCCACAAAAAGAACAATGCAAAACTTTATCTTCTGTATCACTCATATTTTCTTCCTATTTAATTATTTCCAAACGATTTTTTACAATATGATCTATTAACCCAAAATCTTTAGCTTCTTCTGGATTCATAAAATTATCTCTATCCATTGCTTTTTCGATTACAGAAAGTTTATTGCCTGTATTTTCTGCATAGATCTTATTTAAGCGTTTTTTGAGTTCTAAAATTTCACGTGCTTGGATTTCGATATCTGAAGCCATACCTCTTGCACCACCTGATGGTTGGTGTATCATTATACGAGAATTTGGAAGAGAGAAACGCTTACCTTTTGTTCCGCCTGCTAACAAGAATGAACCCATTGAACATGCTTGTCCAATACAAAGTGTTGCAACATCACATGAAATATATTTCATTGTGTCATACATAGCAAGACCAGACGTTACTACACCTCCTGGAGAGTTAATATACAAGTAGATATCCTTTTTAGGATTTTCAGACTCTAAAAATAAAAGTTGAGCACATACTAACGATGAAACAGCATCATTTACCTCACCTGTTAAAAAGATTATACGCTCTTTTAGTAATCTAGAAAAAATATCAAAAGAACGCTCCCCTCTTGAGGTTTGTTCTATAACCATTGGCACCAATGTATTATCAAAAACTTCTATTGCACTTTTATTCATCTGCTCTAAATCCTTAAATTTAAAATATTTTAACTGGAGTTATCATATATGTGATTTACTCAACAAATGGTAAACAAAATTAAATTGTTTTGATTTTTTTTATAAAAAAAACTAATCACGCTTTCCTTTTATATTATTACCTAAATATGATATATTATATGTTGTTACATTTGTACCAAATGGATTTTTTAGCCCTAAATCCTTATCATCATATTTTGAAAAATCAAACGTTAATCTAATTGATGCTATCCACCTACTAATGATAGGGGTTTCTCTATCGGGATATCTATCTATTGTTTTAAAACGAACTTGCCAAAAGTTAAATGATACTGGGTAACCTTTTTCTATTTGAACTTCCCTTGTGACACCTCTTTTTTGCAGACTTTCAAAATGTGGGCGCTCTGTTTTATTAAAATCATCCCACACACTATTACTTGAGGCCAAATGTAAGAATTCATTTTCACTATATCTATGCCCAAGCTCTGCTACATCTTCTCCTATAGAATATCTGCTTGTGATATATTGAGCAATAACACTTTCTGTTACCAGATTACCCGCATACTCTCTATAATGAGAATATTGCATTCGATTTATTTGGTATTTCACATAATCAATTTGTAGAGGCATTATGGATGCATTTTTTAGAGGTATCATTATACATAAAATACTTCCTAACATCATACTTATACACAAGCTCAAGCTAGATAATATAACCAAAATACGAGAGGTCCACAAATACCTCCTTTCTGGAAAAGCTTTAACATCAACTTTTTCTGGATAATACCCAAGCTCGTCTTTTTGAGCGTTCTCCTTGTATTTGAACAATGTATAAAACAAATCAAACATATCTCTTACCACCAAAATAAATTTTCATTTATAGTTATTTTACATGAAAGTTGTATAAAATCAAATAAAATACTATCAATTAAAAAATATTTAGTGTAAACATTTAAATAAACAACAATGTTTGAGGGAAACTTTGATGAAAAAATATATTTATATTGTAGGAGCAGCGCTTGGATTTCTTGCAGCTTGCTCAACTGATAGAACAACAGAACCTGTAATTGATGCTCCAGTTATGTCAGCCTATTATTCTGATTGGGATAGAGCTGTTAGAGCAGATGTTGACATGCAAAACATGTATGTGGCCACACCTTCAAAGATAACCAAACCAATTGACATGTATATGGCTATGGCTCTGGCTTTGAAATACAACTACACTCGCAGATTAGCAAGCTACAAAGAAAGTTTGATAAAAACAAATATTTCACCTATGAGTCTTCCAACAATGGCTGAGAATTTAGGATATGAAAACTCAACAAATTCTACTGCCATACCTGCGGACTTAAAGGTTTCATGGAATCTATTGGATTTATCATCTCTTTATTATCAAACAGCATCTTTAAATCCTGAGATTGTAGCTGAAGAACAAAGCAGAAAAGTTGTAAACAATATTTTATTAGAAGCTCGCACACTTTACTGGAAAGCTCTTAGTGCACAAAGACTTATTCCTGTGATAGACGATATGAATGAGTATTTAGTAAGAGTAGTTGACGAATTAAGTTCTCGCTCTAATGAGTTAGTAAAAGCAGGAAAAACACCCTCAACAAACTTGCTTTTGAAAAAACGTAAATATCTTGAAAACATTAAACAACTTGCTGAACTTAGAAGAAAGTTGGATACAGCACAAGCTGAGTTTGCGGGATTACTTGGAATGTATCCTTCAACTGAAATTAAGTTAGCAGGCGCTGAATATGGAAATCTCCCTATTCCATCTATGCGTGCCAAATTACAGCAACTTGAATGGCTAGCTTTAACGAATCGTCCTGAGTTACGCATTTTCGATACTGTTACAACTAAAGAAGAGTTAGAGTTAGTAATAAAAGATGCCGACGATGTTGATAATAGCGATTATCGCCAAGATCCTAATTACTATAACCGTAAATGGGCAAAAGACTCTAGAGATTTATCTATGAATGTTTTTGAAGACATTCGTTATCAAAGTGAAGCGACATATAATTCTTTAGCACGCCAACGCATGACAGGAATCGTATTAAACCAAGTTTATCTTTCTTGGGCATTATTCCAATCTGCGGTTGAAGATTATTACCTAAATATGGGAGTTGCAACAACATCAGAAGATATTGCTGAAGATATTACGGATAAAGAAGGATCAAACAAAGCAATTAGCCACTTAGAATCGGCTAGAGCTATTATAGATGAAGCTAATGCATTTTTATCATATATCGAAGTACAAGAAGCAATTGGTCGCTTGTATGCTAGTATGGGAATGGATGCAGTTTCTCAAGAAATGCTTTCAGAGAATCCTTCTTTGATTGCTATTAGAATAAGAGAAAGTTTGGATAACTGGAAAGATGGTATATTTACATCAACATCCACAACAGATGCTCCTTTCTCAAAGAAGAAACCTCCATTAGACATATCTTCTCAAGTTCTTGTCCCAAATGTTAAGGTTGGCGCAGGAAATGATTTGAATGTTAAAATTCCAGATGAAGTATTTGAACAAATCAACTGGAAAGGAGGCTATAAAACAGTAGCAGGTTCTTTAGATGACGCAGGACTTCCTGAATGGTTAAAATATGACGATAAGACTCATACTTTCACAGGAACCCCTACTCTTGATGATGCAGGTGATTACAGAATAAAAGTATACGCTCTTGATGAAGCAGGTAATTCTGCAGTACTAAGCTTTACAATTACTGTAAACAACATTTACATCCAAACAATGGAATATAAAGGTTTAACTGGTTACAGACGCGCAAAAGTATATCACAAATGTAGAGGTGATGCACCTTGCGCTGCTGGCGATATTTAATAGGGCTTATCGTGGTTAATTTATCTATTAAATATCCATTCTATTGTTTATCTGGAATATGTCTGCTGTTTTTCTTAACAGCAGGCATATTCTTTAATAATGTATATATTAGTATATCGGAAGTTTCGTATATATTAATAACTTTATTTTTAGCATCATCTATAACAAATAATACACATAGAATCGCTTTTATTTGTGGCAATCTTATTGTTCTTTTATCTTTTATACTTTTTAACCTTAATAATATCTTTTTATTAATAGCAGAGTTTTTACAAATTTTAATCACCTTATATGATTGCAAAAAATATAACATTAAACGAATCATTTTTAGTATAGTTTTCTCTTCATTTATTTTGCATTTATTTTATATTCAACAAACAGATGTCGACTTTCGCCAACATGATCTTTCGGGGATAATAACCTATATGATAAAGATTACTGAAAATGGGATAAATTGGAAACATTTCAACCCTTGGCAAATGTATTACACTTTTCACCAACCTCTTCATTTTATAATTTTACAATATCTATACCTTATTAATAACTTTATATTTTCTTCATCAGCATTAGCTTATGAAACGCTACAATATTTATCACTATTCTATGTTACATCTATCACAATAATATCTGCTCGAATTTTTAAATTACTTAAATTTAAGAATCATACTTTGTATGCATTAATAACACTTATAGCATACAACCCAACGCTTACTCTTTTTTCTGGCTATATTTCTAATGATGTTCCTGTATTATTTTGGAGTATTCTTAATATATATTTTTTAATCCTTTGGTATAAAACAGATATTACAAAATATATAATATTTTCTTCGATATGCTTTGGGCTTGGAACTTTATCTAAATTATCTATATTACTTTATGTTCCTAGTATTAGTATTCTTTTTGCATATAAATTAATTCAGAGTAAAGACAAAACAATTAAC
>JAZRAL010000040.1:0-21840 GCA_045634545.1 Alphaproteobacteria bacterium
ATGATTTAGGTATGTACTTTAAGTCAAAACCAAGTGACAATGTTTCTCTATCAGGAAAGGTTGAGGCTCGTTTGAATGCCGATGGGGAGGAAGGAGTGACTGATTATATAGGAATATTGGGCGCTCACATTAAATGGTAAATAGGGGGCTTGATATAATACCTATCATGATTGTTAAAAAGCTCCCTCATGTACCCTATCTTTTGTACACAGCGGTCGCTTTTGAACTTCCAGCATAGGCATTCTATCAAGCCATTGTAAAGCCTTCGGCTTTCGGTTTTAAAGGGGCTTGATATAATACTTATCATGATTGCTTTTTAATTCGGAGATTCCTTGACGATTGCTAAAGCAATCGAGGGATGACTTATATAGTGTTTTTTTTATTGAAAATAAGGGTGTTTTGTGATAAAATAAGCTATGTTTTTGATGTAATGAGGAAAAAATGAGCGAAGTAACTTTAGAAAGCCAATTGTTTGATATAATCAAAGATGAAGAAATGGCAGAAAATATTAAGCTTGCCAAGATTGATATGCTCATTAAACTTGGTGTTGATGTTAATGCTAAGTTTAATAGAAAATCTGTGCTTGTTTGGGCTAAAGAAAATAAGGCAGAAAAAGTTTATGAGATTTTAGAAAAAAATGGGGCAAAAGAAGAAGTAGATCCTCTTTCTCAGAAAGAATTATGGTTTGATTTTACAGTAGCAGCTATTGAGGGTGATGCAAAAAAAGTTAAAGCATTGATTGATGAAGGACTTAAGGTTAATGCATCTAATGAAGGTAGTAATGTTTCGAGTATGACTTTTGCAGCTCTTAAAGGTAATGTTGAAGTTATGGATATATTAATTCAAAATGGTGGAAATGTTAATTTGGTTGAAAAAGATGGTATAACTCCAATTGAAACAGCAATAGCAGAAGGACAAGTAGATGTTGTTAAACTTTTAGTAGAGAATGGCGCTGACATTCATAGAAAAAATAAATTTGGAATTTCGCCAATACAAATGATGGTTTCAAGTAGTTATGATGATATTAAAAAACTTGTTTCGGATAATAAGGAAGTAGTTACTGATCAAGAAAATAAAAAAGAATCAATATGGAATAAAATAAGAAGTAATTTTTCAAGAAATTAGGTTTTTATTTATATAACAAAAAAGCCATCCACAAGGGACGGCTTCTTTTTATTGGCGGATAGATGAAAGGGATTGATTTCGCTTTGCTCAATCACACTGGCGCTCATAAGCTTTCGCTTACCGGCGTTCTTCCGTCCGCCTTGAGCTTGTAGTCGAACCCCTCTCTCTGGGGTTCAAATCCAACACTTTGCAACAATAAAAAAAAGCCATCCACAAGGGACGGCTTCTTTTTATTGGCGGAGATGTAGGGATTCGAACCCCAGGAGGACTTGCGCCCTCGTCTGATTTCAAGTCAGGTGCATTAAACCAGCTCTGCCACATCTCCAATGTGTCTATCAGACAACGAAGTAATATATAAGGGTAAAAAAAATTATCGTCAAGAGTTTTTTTTTAAATTTGTTGATTTTTTTTTAATGAAAAAAACTTGACATGCTATCTTGTTGATATATAACGATAGGCCGATTATGATTATTTATATATTATTAACTAAAAAATTAGTTTATGAGTGAGTTAAAAAAAGAGTCTGCAACTTTTGATGTATCTCATCAAAAAATTGCGCAAATGATTTTGAATGGTGAATTCAAAATTAAAGATGGTGCTCTTCTTTGTCCTTACAAAATAGTTTTTTATGACTATAGTATGGAGATTGAAGATACAAAGTGTTTGTCGTCCTTTGTGGTGTTGTCTTTTTCTAAGTTGTTTAAAGCTTTGAGTGAGATGATGCTTGATCTGTTTGAAAAAAACAAAATGACAGAAAAGTGTTGCTTGGATGTCTTGGAGTTTTTTACGGCGCCTGAAGCTCAAACATATGCAGCAAAAGCTTATATTGAGCTGATGATTATGTTTGAAAATAAACGAAAAGAATCTACAGATGCTAAAAAGGCTGAACTTTGCTATCAGTTGTATATGCTGACTTATTCAAAGTTGCTTAACTTTGGTTTTTGCATTGATGTGGATTTATTTAGCAAATTAATTGATTTTGATAAATTGTTTGCAAAGCAAATGATTCGAAGACTTATTAAAGGCAATGATTACAGTTCTGTTCTTCTTAAGCTTGGTCAAAGTAATGATGCAAAAGAAATTGCGTTAGGACTTGTTTTTAACGGGTATGTACAAGATTGGAGACCCTTGGTTGATTGGATTGACAGGGTCTATGGTAAAGGTGTTTTTTCGGAAGAGTTAGAACTTGCTTTTGTTCTTGTGCTTCATCGTTGGTGTAATGGTTGGGGGTATTTTGAAGAGGGTGCGTATAAAGATGTTTTGCGTGATGTCGTAATGAATCGTATGCGCTCTGTTATGACTTCTCTTGAGGTAATGCATTGGCTTGTTAGTAAGTCTAAAAAATATGGCCTCAATGATGACATATATAGAATGCTCAGTGATATGGATAAGTTGCGCGGTAAACTCTAGCATAAACTAACGTTGTATGTGATAAAAAACCTTTGAATGTACGTTGTGTATGTTTGAAGGTTTTTTTGTATGAAAAAGATAAATTTTAAGATTTAATTTAGATATTGACTGTTATGATGGGTTAAAATATATTTTTCGAGTTTATTTAATCTATAGTTTTGAGGTTTTTTTAGTAAAATGTGGTCTTTTATATCGTATTTGCCAGAAAATGTTTTCTTAAGAGCTGTGTTGGCATTTGTTGTTTCTTTGTGTTTGTCTTTGCTTTTTGGTGGAAAGTTAATAGAGTTTTTAAGGTCGATGAGCAAATCAGGTCAACCGATTAGAAGTGATGGACCTAAAAGCCATATTAAAGAGAAAAAAGGTACTCCAACTATGGGTGGACTTCTTATTTTAGGTACTTCGCTTATTAGTATGCTTTTGTTTGCTAATGTGAAACTTCATTTTGTATGGATTTCTATGCTTGTGCTTTTGGTTTATGGCGCAACTGGTTTTGCAGATGACTATGTTAAGGTTAAAAAACAAACTCCAAATGCGATGACTGCAAAGATGAAGTTGTTTATTCAATTTATGGCGGCTGTTTTGGCTGTTAACGTGATTGCTGCAGCAACTCCTAACTCTGTTGAGAGTACTTTGTATGTGCCTTATTTTAAGTGGAGTTTTGAGCTTTCTTGGCTTTATATTCCTTTTGCTTTGTTTGTAATTGCTGGAGCTTCTAATGCGGTTAATTTAAGCGATGGTTTAGATGGTTTGGCAGGTGGAATGCTTGCTATTGTATTTTCTGTTTTTATGGTAATTGCTTTTGTTACAGGTTATCCTGTTTTTAATGAAACATCAATTCCTTATATTCCAAAAAGTTATGAAATTAGTGTTGTTTGTAGCGCACTTGTTGGTAGTTTGATTGGATTTTTGTGGTTTAATCTTAAAAAAGCAAGAGTGTTTATGGGAGATACAGGTTCTCTTGCATTGGGTGCTGTTTTGGGTGTGATAGCAGTTATCTTAAAACATGAAATTGTTTTAGCTATTGTTGGAATCGTTTTTGTGCTTGAAACTGTTTCTGTTGTTATTCAAGTTGTGTATTTTAAGAAAACCGGAAAAAGATTTTTTAAGATGGCACCAATTCATCACCACTTTGAACAACTTGGTTGGAGTGAAAACAAAGTTGTATATAGTTTTTGGGGTGTTACATTTTTAGCATCTATATTGGGCTTACTTTCTTTATTGTAGGAGAATTTGATGCGATTACTTACAAGACATAGCAAAAGTAAAATTTCTAACTGGTGGTGGACCGTTGATAAAGTAAACTTTTCTCTAGCACTATTTTTGATTTTTATTGGTGTTATGCTTGTTTTGTCTGCAAGCCCTTCTGCTGCTCATCGTGATAGACTAGCTGATGAATTTTCTTTTGTGAAAAAGCAAGGTGTTTTTATTTTGGCTGGAATTAGTCTTATGATTGGCATCTCTATGCAGAATTTAAGAACAATTAGGCGTTTAGCTGTTTTGGGTTTTTTGTGTGCTTTTGTTGGAGTCGTTTTAACTTATGTTGTTGGTGATGCAACAAAGGGGGCAGCAAGATGGATTAAGTTTGCAGGGTTTTCACTTCAACCTTCTGAGTTTATTAAGCCGGTGTTTATTGTTGTAACGGCTTGGCTTTTGGATGCAAATAAAAGAACTGATGATTTTCCAGGAATGACTGTTTCGGTGGTATTATATGTTATTACGGCAGGGGCTGTTTTTGGGCAACCTGACCTTGGTATGACTGTTTTAATTTCTGGTGTTTGGGCACTTCAGATGGTGTGGGCGGGTATTCCTGCTTGGCTTATTTCTATTTTGTTTACACTTGGTGCTGTTTTAGTCACAGGATCTTATTTCTTTTTAGCGCATGTTAGAGATAGAATTGATAGATTTTTGGCAACAGAAAATGAAATTGGTTCACAAATTCAAAAATCTATGGATGCTTTTGCAAATGGTAATTTGCTTGGTCGCGGTCCTGGTGAGGGGGTAATTAAGATGAGCTTACCTGATGTGCATACAGACTTTATTTTTTCTTTAGCAGGAGAAGAATATGGTGTGTGGCTTACAAGTTTGATTGTGATTTCATTTGCAGTGATAGTGGTTAGAACTATGCTTAACTCATTAAAAGAGAATAATTTGTTTCAGATGTATGCGGCATCTGGACTTGCAGCTTCTCTTGGTGGTCAGGCGATTGTTAATATGTGTTCTTCGCTTCAACTTATGCCAGCAAAAGGTATGACACTTCCTTTTGTTTCTTATGGTGGGTCATCTATGCTTGCTAGTTGTTTAACAATGGGAATGCTTTTAGCTATTACAAGAAAAAATGCTGTGTCAGAAGATAAAGACAATGGATAATAATAAGAATAATAAAGGAGTAGTATATGTTTGAAAGTTTTTTTAATAAATCTAAAGAAGAAGGATTGATTGATATTTTGCCTGAAGTTAGAGGTAAGTACATTGAAAATGTTAAGCTTTCAAAACATACTTGGTTTGGTGTTGGGGGACCAGCTGAGGTTATGTTTATTCCAGAAGATTACGAAGATTTGAAATTATTTTTATTAAAAAAGCCTAGCGCTGTTCCGGTTACTGTTATTGGTGGTGGGTCTAACCTTTTGGTTAGAGATGGAGGAATTTTGGGAGTTGTAATTAAACTTGATAGTCCATATTTTAAGCAAATAAATGTTGATGATAAAACTATTCGTGTAGGTGCTGGTGCGGTTAATGCTGATTTGAAAAAAGTTTTAATTGCTAATGAAATTGGTGGACTTGAATTTATTACATCTGTTCCTGGAAGAATTGGTGGTTTGCTTAGAACTAATGCAGGGTGCTTTGGTGGTTCGGTTAGTGAGGTTTTAGAAAGTGCAAAAATTATGAATGATTGGGGTGAGATTTATGATGTAGAAAAGTCTGACTTTAATTTTTCATATAGATCTAGTATGTTTCCGGAGAACTGGATTATTTTGGAGGCAACTTTTAAGGGCTCTCATAAAGATGCTAAAGAGGTGAAAAACACATTAGAAGAACATAAAAAATATCGCATAGAACACCAACCAATAAATAAAAAAACAGCTGGTTCAACTTTTAAGAATCCTGAGGGTTTAGCTGCTTGGAAATTAATTAATGATGCAGGCTGTAGAGGACTTAAAGTGGGTGATGCTGAGGTATCTGATAAACATTGCAATTTCTTAATCAATAACGGTAATGCGAGCGCCCAAGATATTGAAGAACTTGGAGAATTGATTATTAAAAAAGTAAAGGAAAGGACTTCTATTACTTTGGAATGGGAAGTTCGCCGTATGGGAGTGAAAAAGTAATCTTTCATGAAAGAAGTGGTAAATAGTACATTGAAATCAAAAGAAAACTTTGTTTATCCTGAGCGGGAGTGGGCTTATAGGTTAACGGGTATTGTTGGGATTTTTTTGTTTATTCTTTCGTTGTCTTTGATTGCTGTTACGATAAGAGATAATATAATTTCTGCACAATTTGATAAGATGATGAAAAGTTTTTATCGTTTTTCGTCTGAGCATGGTTTGTATGTTGAAGATGTAATTGTAGAAGGAAATTATAGAACTTCATACGAAGATTTAATTCAAGCGCTTAATCTATCTGAAAATGAAAGTATTTTAGGTGTTGATATTGGTGCTCTTCAAACAAGAATTGAACAATTGACTTGGGTTAGAAAGTGTGTTGTTAAAAGAAGCTTTTTCCCTCATAATATTTTAGTTAATATTGAAGAAAGAAAAGTAAAAGCAATTTGGCAATTTGAGGGGAGATATTATCCGGTTGATGAAGAGGGGAATGTTATTGAGGTTGAAGATTATGAGCCTGATCAAAAACTTTTAGTTTTGACGGGTGAAGGTGCTCCTCATAACTTGGCGGAATTATTAAAAGTTTTGGATACTGATGAGGAATTAAAATCTAGAGTTAGGGCGGCGGTTTATGTATCTAATCGTCGTTGGGATTTGATTTTTGATACAATTAGTAATGGTGTTGTGGTTAAACTTCCTGAGAAAGATTTTCTTAAAGCATATCAAAAAATTGCATTATTAAACAAAAGACAAGGAATTTTTAAGCGTAAATTAACTTCCTTTGATGTAAGGTTTGATAATAGAATAGTTGTAGACATTGATAAGTCGTACTTTGATATGATGTTAAAGAGATAAAAAAGGGGAAAAAATGAACCATTCTTTTAATAGATCACCAGTTGTTGCAGCGCTTGATATTGGTACATCAAAAGTATGTTGTATTATTGCTAGAGTTACCAAAGATAAGAGAGTATCTATCTTAGGCTATGGATATAATGCGGCCAAAGGTATTAAGAATGGTGTTGTTGTTGATGTTAACCAAGCAACTATAGCGGTTTGTAACGCAGTTGAGGCTGCAGAACAAATGGCTAATGAACGTATTACTAATGTGATTGTGAATGTTAGCGGTGATAGAACAAGAAGCGTTATTAGAAGTTCTAGTGTTAATATTCATAAAAATAGACCAGTTATGGAAGATGATGTTAAAAAGGTTACTGATAAAGGCTTGATGAAAGTTAATGTTGAAGGAAATGAGCCTATTCACTTTTTAACAATGGGATACCATGTTGATAATGGCGAAGAAGTAAAAAATCCTATTAATATTTTTGGTGAAAACTTAAGCGTTGATATTTTGCTTGGTCTTTATCCTAGACCAATGTATAAAAATTTATCAACTGTGGTTGAGAGTTCTCATTTGGAAGTTGAGATGAAAGCATTTTCTGCTTATGCATCTGGACTTTCTTGTTTGGTTGATGATGAAAGAGAGCTTGGTGCTACTATTATTGATATTGGTGGTGGTACAACAAGTATTGCTAGCTTTAAGAATGGGCATCCAGTTTATTTTGGATCGATTCCTGTTGGCGGTATTAATGTAACAAATGATATTGCTTTAGGTTTGACTACCTCTTTTAACTATGCTGAAGAAGTAAAGAATCGCCATGGTTGTGCTTTTTTGATTAGCCAAGATGAGCAAGAAGTGATAAATGTTTATCCTGTTGGTGAAGAAGATGATAGCAATATTAAACAAATCTATAAATCTGATTTGATTAATATTATTTCTCCAAGAATCGAAGAAATTTTTGAGCTTGTAGGTAGAAAACTTGATGAAGCTGGATATAAAAATGCAACTTCTCATAGAGTCGTTTTAACTGGTGGTGCGGCTCAACTTCCTGGTATGAGAGAGGTGGCTTCTATGGTTTTAGATAAACAGGTGAGAATCGGAAGACCTCGTAATATTGAAAATATTCCTCAAGTGCTTCATAACCCAACTTTTTCAACTGCTCTTGGACTTCTTTTGTTTGCAGTTAATAATTCTGAGAAGAAAATTGTAAAAAAAGTTAATGTTAGCACAAATGCAGATGGTATTTTTGCAAAAATTTTGGAATTGTTTAAGAAAACTTGCTAGTTGGTAACTAAAACTTAATTTATTTTAAGCTAGAATCTGTTTAAAGAATTTGGATTCTAGCTTTTTTTAATTTTAGGAGATAAAAATATGGCAATAAAACTCTCTGTCGGCGATGCGGCACTAGCTCAATTAAAACCAAGAATAACAGTTATCGGTGTCGGTGGCGGCGGTGGTAATGCTATTTCAAACATGATGAGTAAAAATCTTGAAGGCGTTGATTTTGTGGTAGCTAATACTGATGCTCAAGCTTTGGCGCTTAACCCTGCAACAAGAAAAATTCAATTGGGTTTAGAAATTACTCAAGGTTTGGGGGCAGGGGCTAGACCTGAAATTGGTAAGCTTGCGGCTGAAGAAGCTAGAGAAGATATTGAAAGAGAATTAGCAAATTCTAATATGGTATTTATTACTGCTGGTATGGGCGGTGGTACAGGTAGTGGTGCTGCTCCTGTTGTTGCTAAGATTGCAAAAGAAAAAGGTATTTTAACTGTTGGTGTAGTTACTAAACCTTTTGCTTTTGAAGGTAAAAAACGTATGGAAAATGCTGAGAGTGCATTAGAAAACTTTATTAATGAAGTTGATAGTATTATTGTTATTCCTAACCAAAATTTATTTAGAATCGCAGATAAAAATACAACACTTAAAGATGCTTTTGTTAAGGCTGATGAAGTTTTGTATGATGGTGTTCGCTCTATTACAGATTTGATGATTATGCCAGGTCTTATTAACCTTGACTTTGCTGATGTTAAGAAAATTATGGCTGACAAAGGTAAAGCTATTATGGGTACTGGTGAAGCAGAAGGTGAAGATAGAGCACGAATCGCTGCTGAACAAGCTCTTTCTAATCCAATCTTAGACGATTGCTCTATGAAAGGTGCTAAAGGTGTATTGATTAATATTACTGGTGGTTCTGATATTACTTTGATGGAAATTGATGAAGCAGTTAATATTATTAAAGAAGAAGTTGATGAAAATGCTGAGCTTATTTTTGGTTCTAGCTATGATGATAGTTTATCTGGTAGAATTAGAGTTTCTATTGTTGTAACTGGTATTGATGAAGAAGCTCAAGTGCAATATCTTAAAAATAAAGAAATGAACTCTTATGTTAACCTTGATAATGAAGTTAAACAAGAAGAGGAAGTTGAAGTTATTGAAAATGTTGTTTTAGAAGAAAACGACAATGTTGAAGTTGAGACAAATAACATCAACGAAGAAGAGGTTAACAATGAAGTTGAAGAGACAAAAGCAAACGATAACATTATTGATTTGAAAAATGTTAGCGGTGTTGCTGAACAAGGTGAATTTTCTAATATGAAACTTAAAGAAGAAGAGCCAACTCGTTCTAATAGCGCTTTATTTAGTGCAATTATTAATAAGCCAATAGTTGCTAATGCGGAAGAAGAGAGCATTGAAGTTAAAGAAGAGTTGTTTGCTGTTAAACAAGAAAAGGCTTTTCAACCAAGTTCTAGAGTGAAAATCATTGAAGAAGAACCAGAGCTTTTCCCAGAACATGGTGAAGTAGAATTTCCATTTGAAAAAAAATTAAGAGAAGAGCAAGTTAAGATTGTTGAAGATGAAGCTCCTTTAAAACCACGTTCTTTCTTAGATAAAATTTTAGGTCGTAGCTTGAGCAAAAATGATGCTAATGAAAAAGTTGTTCAAAGAGTTATTACTCCAAAATTTGATGAAATTGAAGATGTTATTGATAAAGCAAATGATTCCGATGATGATTTAGAGATTCCATCATTTTTAAGAAGAAGGTAAGAGATTGCCCCCCCCTTTGAAAAAAGTGGGGGGCTTTTTTTAGGGGGGAGGGGCGTGCTAAATAGCCATCATAGAGGCATAGCTACTTACTCATGTACGCTTTTTATGTACACTACGCTCGTGGGCTACCTCTAGCATAACTATTTATCCCACCCGAGGCAAAGCCTTCGGCTTTCGGTTTTATGGGGGATGTGCTAAAGCACTGTCAAATTGTCAAATGGAAGCCTGTCCCATAATGCTCACGTACGCTTTTATGTAAAGCCTTCGGCTTTCGGTTTTATGGGGGGTGTGCTAAAGCGCTGTCATGATTTTTTTAATTCCTAGATCCCTTGACGTTTTGCTAAAGCAAAACGAGGGATGACTGAAAAAGGCTAAGGCAAAATGAGGGATGATGGGTTTGGAGTATGGGACGAGAGCAATCGAGGGATGACGGGCGTTGTATGTTTTTTATTGAAAATGAGGCATTTTTGTAGTAAAATAGGCTATGTTTTTGAGAAAAAAGAGGTAAAAATGAGCGAAGATATCTTAGAAAAGCAGTTGTTTGAGATAATTAACGATAAAAAGATGAGCGAGGAGATAAAACTTGCTAAGATTGATATGCTTGTTAGGCTTGGGGTTAAATCTTATACAAGAGATGAAAATAGAACAACAGCTTTAATGTATGCATGCCAAATGGGGCATAAAAAAATTGCTGAGTTTTTAATTTCAAAAAGGGCGGATGTTAATGCAAAGAATGATAAAGGATTAAGAGCTATTCATTTGGCTTCTGAGAAAGGATATAAAGAAGTTGTAGAACTATTAATTCAAAATAAAGCAGAAATTGATGCTAAGGATAATGAGGGTAATACTGCTTTGATAGAAGCTTCAGGAAAAGGTCGTAAAGATGTTGTAAAGCTATTAATAGAAAATGAGGCAGATGTTAATGCAAAGACCAATAATGGGGTAAGTGTTATACATTTTGCTTCTGAGAATATATATAAAGAAATTGTAGAGCTATTGATTTCAAAAGGTGCAGATGTTAATGCTACAAATGATATAGGAACTATGTGGTCTCCTTTAATGTGTGCTGCATATTATGGTCATAAAGAAGTTGCAGAGCTGTTAATAAAAAATGGGGCGGATGTTAATACCTCAGAACAAGAAGAAGGCAAAACAGCTTTGATGATTGCATCAGTTAGAGGACGAAGAGATACAGTGGAACTCTTAATCAAATATGGTGCAGATGTTAATGCGATGAAAAAAAATGGACGTACAGCTTTAATGATGGCTGCAGATGAAGGTCATGCATGGGTTGTTGATGTATTGATAGCAAATGGGGCAAATGTTAATGCAAAAAGTGTTACTGGTGATACTGCAATGAAACTTGCTAAAGATGAACGAACACGTAAAGCGATAATTAAGGCTGTTGAGGAAAGAAATAGGAATTCTTTTTTGGGTAAAATTAAAATAGGTTTAGGATTAGATAATAAAAAAAGAGGGTAATTTTCTTATTTGTGATTGCTTTAAGTAATTGCAAGATGGGGTAAGTAAATCTCTTATCGTAATCTAGAGATGACGATAAGAGATTTTTTTAGATGCTTTTTTAGTTTGCTAGATATTTTTGAGTGTTATAAAGCTCATTTTCATCTAAAACAAAGATGATGTGGTCGTTATGAATAAAGATACTTTCTTTATGTGGCCATGGGCGAGCTTTGTTTAAGATGTAATCTTTTATTTCTGGTATAGATTTTAACTCATCAAGTGATGCATTGTTTGATGCAAAATCTGTTTGATAAAAGAAGTTATATGCACTTTTTGCGTTATCTTTATTATAGTATGCAAGTGATAATAACGAATCGCTTGTTAACTCATTTTGTTTTTTTAAGTAATATCTTTGGCGTAAACTTTGAGAACCGATTTGGAATAATTTATATTGGCGTTCAATGTCGAACTCATCCATTTTTTCCATGCGAGTAATAATGCGTTCAGCTAGTTTTAATTCTGCATCAAAACCAAATTTCCAGACTTTGAGTGCATAAGAAATTCTAACAAAGCTCATGAAGATTACAAGTATACTTACAACATAAGCAAAACGTTTTAAGTAAGTTGTATCAAGTTTAAGGATTAGGGCTAGCATTAAGGTATAAAGTATTGGTAAGCCATAAAAATCTACTCTAGTATCATTTAAGCTAATAAGGTTTGATGATAGTAAAACAGAGAGTTTGCTTGATATTAGTAATAGTGGAATTAGGCACAAGCAAATAACAGCAGATTTGATTGATGATGATTTGTAGATTACTGCAAATAAAGTTACAATAACAATACTTAAGGTTATTAGTTTATAGCTTAAATCTATGAATGGGAATGTTGTAGAAAATTGTGTTATCATAGATGATAGTAAAACAGGAATGTTTGTTATGCTATTTGTAAAGCTAATAGAGGATATAGCATTTTTGTTTGTTTCTTTTAATAACAAAATTACAAATATGTATATCAAAATAGATGCTGCGATATTTGCTAGTGCTTGCAATTGTCTTAAAGAGGCTTCTTTAAATGAAACTTTTGTGGTGGCAACAGATAAGAAAATATTTCCTAATAATGCAACAAATAAGAAATTTATTACTGGTAAGTATGTGCCAAAAGAAAGTACAAATAAAGAGATTGCAAGTAAGTTATAAAGATAACTTCTATTTATGGAAGTTGTGGCCTTTTGGCTTAGGATTAGACCTGTTGTGATAAAAGTACCGAGCCATAAATTGCCAAGAGTGTTTTGGGCATAGTACATCCAACTTAAAGTGTATGGTGTGATAGTTAAAAAGAGGGTGGTTATAGTGTAGATGAAAGTTTTTTTAGGTAAATCCCAATAGTAGGCTAAAAGAACACCGCTAAGGCTTAAACCAATAAAAGACCATAAATTGTTTATTACAGGTAAAATTTTGCCACCAAATAAAATATTTTGCATGGTAAAGGCACTAAATTTACCTTCTTTGATAGCAGATAGGTTATCTACACTAAAACGTATAGCGTCCCAGTCATATGCACCCCACATGAAGTTTATGGTGTTAAATAAAAAGGCTAGATTTATGAAAACAAAACTTATCCAAAATGATTTTTTGTAAACAGAAGGGATTGATTGGTAAAAACGAACGGTTTCTTCTGCCCAGTCATAATCATTAAGGATGTGTTTTACTTTTGCAAAAATCGTTGGACTTAATAGTAGATAGCTAACTATGGCAACTAGTGTTGCAAATGCAGAACTTGATTTTAAGTTAATGTCTAAACCAAAGTGGTTTAATGCAATAGCTAGTACAAGTACAACACATCCTAATAGAATGGAACATATGAAGTTAAGTGATGTTTTTTTCACGTTTTTACCCTCCGTTATTAATATGGGGTAAGTATATTAAGAAAATTATACTAAAGTCAAAGGTAAAAGCCTATTTTTCCTCTTATATGGATAAAAAACTTTTGATGCGTGGTGAAAAAATTATATCATCTTCGGTTATGGTGGTTTTGATTAGCATGTCTTTTTTGTTTCTGGTTCTAGATAAGGCAACATATAGTTGTCCGTGAGCAAATGCCCCTTTGTTGATATCTACAATTACACGGTCTAGAGTTTTGCCTTGGGCTTTGTGTATGGTGAGCGCATAGCCAAGTTGAAGTGGATATTGGATAAAGTTTCCAGTTTCTTTTTCGATTATTTCACCAGAGATTTCATCTACGTCATAAGCAAAAGACTTCCACTCTTGGCGATAAACGGTGATAAATTTATTGTCAGTTAAGGTGCGTACAACAATGTAGCGGTCACTTAGTTTTTCAACAATTCCTGATGTGCCATTGATGAAGTCTGGATAATTGTTTTTATTAAAAACAACTAACGCCCCTTCTTTTAGGGTTAGAGTTTTAGGTGAGGGGGTGTCTTTTAACTTTTCAAATGTGCCAGAGAGTTTTGCTTCATAACTTTTTTCTGTGGTGGCTAATTTTTGCAAGCGACTTTGATTTATATTATCGGCAATTTGGCGGTAGGGGGTGATGGTTATGGCTGTTTTTATAAAATCATCTGGATAGGTTTCTTTTGAATTAAAATAATCGATAGTTTCGGTTAGTTTTTCGTTGTTTCGTAAATTTTGCAAATAGCTTAAAAGAGTTGTATCTTTTTGGCGATATACTTCGGTTAATTCAAATTTTTGAAAAGCACCTTTTAAGTATGATTTTGCATCAAAAAAATAGGGTTCTAAGGTATTGTATTCTTGCCTAAATATTGGGGTTACATCATGCTTTATGATTGGAGGAAGTTGGCACAAATCACCTATTAAAATTATTTGTAATCCTCCAAAAAGACTTAAGTTTCCTCTTGCTTGGCAACAAAGTGCTTCTATGGTATCTAAAACATCTGGGCGAAGCATTGATACTTCATCAATGATGAGAATGTCGGTCTTTTTTAAGATTGATTTGAGTTTTTTGCGACGAGTTACAAGTACGTCTTTTAAGATTAAAAAGTCACTTAATGGCAAAGAGAACATAGAGTGAATTGTCGCTCCATCAATATTTAGGGCGGCAATAGCCGTTGGGGCAATGATGCGAATACGTTTTTGTGAATGGTTTTTTAGGTATTTGATAAAAGTTGATTTACCGGTTCCTGCTTGGCCATGGATGAAAATATTTTGATGTGTATGTTCGATAAGGTCAAAAAGCTTTCTTTGAGTTAAATTAAGTGTATCTAAATCTTTAACTGATTTAGATAAATCTTTTAGGGAATGGATATTATCAAACTCGGTTTCTTGCATTTATTGTTCCGGTTATGTTCTTTTTTTAGAGAATAAATGCGATAAATAAAAAAGTCAAGAGGAAGAGTTATTTTTTTGTTTTTCGAGGGATTCTAAAATTTTTGTATCAAGTTTATATTGATTTGATAGGTAGTAACTGTCGTTTGCAAGTTCGTTTAATTTGATTGTAGCTTTAATTTTAGCAATTTTATTTTTAATATCCATTATTTTTCTCCTTATAGTAGCTAACTAATTCATCAAGTCCACGGCAAAGAAGCGTTTTTATTTCGTCATTAAAGTAAAGGGTTTCTCTTTTGCCCATTTTGTAGGGGGATTTTATTTCGGATTGTTCGAGTACAATTTTGTATATTACAGAAACAAATTGAGATGAAATTTTTCGTAAACTTCTTCTAAAACGCTCTGATGAGATGTTATCATTAAAAGTTTTGTTGCTTGCGTCTACCTTTGGGGTTGAAAGGTCTAAAGACTTTAAATGACCTTTTTGCCAGCTTAAAAAATCTTGGTAGAAAAATATTCCAGCTTTAAGTCGATCTAAAGCACTAAATGGCTGATAGTAAGAATTGTTTATGTAATATTTTTTATCTAGATAGCCATTGTTGTAATAGCGTTCAAGAAGGAAGATGTCTTTTTTGCTAGCCATGTTGAGCGCTCCTTTCTTTGATAAAATCAAGAGTGTTTTCAAAATCTGCAAAAAGTCCATGTTCTACGGCTAATTTGTATCTTGTGCTATAATTGAATTTTTTGTAGTCGTTGTAGTTGTAAAATTCTTTTAAGCGCTCGTTTAAGATATAATTAACAGCTTTGCAGTAGGTAGGGTAAAGGTGTTTGCAACGCCCAGATTTTATATCTTGCTCCATTAGATAGGTTTCGGGATTAAAAGGGAGGTTTGATAAATTTGACGGTGATGGATTTGGTTTATGGTATAAAAATTTTTTAAATTCTTGAAGGGTGGGGTATGTGGTTTGGTTGTGAGATTTTTTCCACTTTTTTATGGCTAAAATTATTTCTTCTACACTATATGGGCTAATAAGTGCATTCCATTTGGAAAATTCCTCAGAGCTTGGTTTTTTAAAGTTTGGATAAAGGTATTTTATGTTTAGTAAAAAACAGTTTATTTTTTGCATGTATATCTCCCTTAAATGTTTATATCATTTTCTTCAATTCTTTGCATGAAGCGACTAAAATGAGATGAAAACTTTGGATACAACTCATATGAAAATGGGGTGAATGTATCTGTTTTGTGATGTCTGTTTAATAAAACGTTTTTGGGTGGGGGAGGTTTTTCGGATATGGGAGTTTTATCCTCTGATACGGGAGACCAGAATTTGTCTTTTAGTTCGTGCCAGTACTGTTCATCATCTGTTGTTTTGGGGAATGTTTTTTGTTGGGTGTTTGGGGCTCGTTTATGCCACAAGCGAACAATTGCTTGCCAGTTTTTTATTTCGCTTTTGCCAACACACCAACCTCTTGATGTGTAGAAATCAACAAAAACTTCGGCATCTACATTGTAATTGTGTTTTTTGATGTATTCATTTACTTCGGATATTTGGGGAGGAGTGATTATAGGAAGACTTGAATAATTTAAAATTTTTAGAGAATCGTTTGATATATTATTTATTTTTATATTTAAATTATTATTTATATCTTCTTTTGGTTCTTTTCTTTGGGCATGGCTGTGGCATGGCGGCGGCAAAAGTTCGGCATTTGGAGTGGCATCTAATGTATTGTTCCAACGTTTTTGGTGGCCTAAAATGGAGAGTTTTTTCATTTTTTCTTTGAGCTTTGATTTTTGATCTTGGAGAGTTTGGATATAGATATAAAAACCTTTTACCATATTGTCATTTATGGTATCGTCTTGGTTAAGCAATTTATCTAAGAGTAGCCCTTTTTGCTCTAGTGTTAAATTTTGTAAGATGTGTTTTAGGTCTGTATTTAAGGTGATATCCATATGTTGTACCTTTCAAAGTATATGGTAATTGATATAGGTTTAGCTTAATTGCAAGTAGGTGCAATTGGTTAAAAAAAGTCCATAAGTTCTGAAAAGTCACGAATTTATGCCGTAATATGGCACAAAATAAAAAATATTAATAGTTGTATAAAAAACAAAAAACAACTATTTATATGTACAATATATTAAAAATAATATATTGTCAATGGTAAAAGAAGTGCTTGCAAAAAAAAATTGAACTTTTAATATTTGAGGTAAAGGAGATTTATAATGGCAAATATTGATGAAATTCGTAGTCTTTTGAATGAACTTATTGTAGAAAAAGGTTTTACATATAGGGATTTATCTTTAAAAATCGGGAGAAAAGATTCTTATATTCAACAATATATCAAATATGGTTTTCCAAAACGCTTGAGTGAAATTGATAGAAAAAAAATAGCGTTTTTGCTTGATATTGATGAAGAAAAGCTTGTTGATGATGAAATTTTGATGACAAGTGCTAAAAGTTCTAAAATTAAAAATAAGATTTTTGGCGAGATGGAGTTTGAAAAATTTGTTAATGTTAATATTTATGCAATTAATGGAAAAGATAGGCTCGACAAAGTGGTAGGATGTTTTTGCTTTAGCATTGATGACTTTAAGGACTATGATTTTAATAATGTAATTAATGCTAAAATTATAAGACAAGTTGGCGATAGTATGGAACCAACAATTAAGGAGCTAAATATGGTGCTGTTTGATGATAGTAAAAACAGCTTTAGTGGTGATGGGGTGTATGTTGTAAAATATAATGGAGTTATTCAAATAAAAAGAGTGCAAAAAATAATTAAAGATAAATATTTGGTAATCTCGGATAATAATAAGTATAAGCCTATTGAGAGCGGAATTAATGAAATTGAGTTTATTGGAAAGGCCCTAAAGGTTTTAAGCGCTAGTGATTTATAATAAAATAAATCGTAATATTTTTTTACTGCCAATTAAATAATCTGTTCTTTACAACTTTTAAAAGAACTGATAGCTTTCTTCGTATTAAAAATAATTTATAGGAGATTAAAAAATGATACACTCTACTGCTGTTGTTGAAGAAGGCGCAATTATCCACGAAACTGCTGAAATTGGACCTTTTTGTTATATTTCATCTCGTGCTAAGATTGGTGCAAATTGTAAATTAATTGCAAGAGTTACAGTTTTGGGTGATACAACACTTGGTAGTGGTAATATTGTTTTCCCTGGTGCTTGTTTAGGTGCTGGTCCTCAAGATCATGGTAATGAATTTAATGAAGGTGCTAAGCTTATTATTGGTAGTGACAATGTTATTAGAGAAAATGTAACAATGCATGCAGGTACTCCTAAAGAAGAACTTACAACAAGAGTTGGCTCTAATGGTATGTTTATGATTAACTCTCACATTGCTCACGACTGTGTGGTTGGTGATAATGTTATTATGACTAACAATGCTGTTATTGGTGGACATGTTCGCTTGGGTGATGGTGTGATTATGGGCGGTAACTCTGCTGTTCACCAATTTGTAAGAATTGGTCGTAAAGCTATGATTGGTGGTTTAACCGGTGTAACAAGAGATGTTATTCCTTTTGCTATGGTTACTGGTGATAGAGGTAAATTAAGAGGACTTAATGTGATTGGTTTGAAACGTAGCGGTTTTGATGAGGCTACTGTTAAGTCTATTACTCGTGCTTATATGTATATCTTTAAATCTACTGATGGTAACTTTGAAGAACGTGTAGAAAAAGCTGAGGTTAAATATAAAGACAACGAAATGGTGCAAGAGCAAATTAAATTTATTAAAGAAGCTATGCACAGCCGTCGTCAGGTTTTAGTTGCAGAATAGAAGAAATTTTATTAAACTACCCCCATCTAACAAAAGATGGGGGTTTATTTTGCCTAATAAAAAAATATTTTATGCTTTAGCTTTTGTGCTTGTTTTTATAGTGGCTATAGTTTTGTCTTATATTTTAACTCGTCCGGTTCGTTATGTAGTTTTTGCGGGATATAATAAAGATGGGGTTATTGAGCCTTATGTTGTGACATATCTTAAGGGGCTTGATGAGGTTTGTGACGGGATTGTTTACATTGCAGACAGCGAGCTTAAAAGTGGCGAGGAAAAAAAGCTTGATGGCATAAATATCTTATATATGGAACATAAAAGACATAATGAATATGACTGGGGCTCTTATAAACGTGGGTATGTATGGCTTAGAGATAATGGGTATTTAGATAAAGCAGGTTCGCTTATCTTGGCAAATGATTCGACTTATGCACCAATAACATCATTTAAGCCGATGTTTAAAGAAATGGAAAAAAGAAGAGATATAGATTTTTGGGGTGCAAGTCAAAATACTCAATTTACAAGACATTTACAAAGTTATTTTTTGGTATTTAAGAAATCGGTTTTAAAATCAAGATTAATTGACCCATTTATTGAAAGTGTAGAGACAAAGCCTGATAGTTCTTATTATATTGTAGAATATGAAACAAAGCTTACGCCATATTTGCAGAATTTAGGCTATAAATGGGATAGTTATATGCCATATAAGAAGTTAGAATATCTTACAATGTCTGATAAAAATTCTTATCCTTTGACAATTATTAGTAAATATAATCATCAGTTTTTGAAACGTCGTACTTTTACTGAAAAGTTGATGATTTTGGAAAGCATTGAGGAGCTTTTAACATATTTAAAAACAAACTCACCTGAAACATATGATAATATTATGAGTGCAAAGCATCCAAGATTAGAGAAAGGACTTTTAAAGTAAGGTGATAAATATGAAAAAGTTGTTTTTTTTATATTTTTTATTGATTGTAGGAGTTGTTTGGTTTGGGGTTTGGTATTTTGTGCCAAGGGAGATAAAACATACGTTTAATTCCGTAAATCAAGAATTACCGACAACGATTGTTGTTTCTTATTTAGATAAAATTACATCAAAGACTAAGGAGCATTTAAAAGATATAAAAAGAACGAATAAAAATATAATTTATGTAGTAAGTTCTAAAATGTCTAAATTTGAAGCGAATAAATTAAAGCCTTATGTTAACCATGTTATAGCTATGCAAAGTGTAGATAATTATTTTGTAATGTATAAAGAAGGTGAACATTGGTTGTTTGTTAATAGCAAAAACAAGGAAACAATATTAGCTATAATAGATGGTAAAACAAATAATCTTTATATTCCTAAAAATCAACTTTCTTTATCTAAAAAAGACTTTCTGCTTAATCCAAAACGTTATGCTGTTTTTGCAGGATATAATAAAGATGGGATTATTGAGCCATATATTATCACGTATTTGAAAGGGCTAGAGGAAGTAACTGATGGAATTATCTATATTGCAGATAGCTCTTTAAAGGAAGGTGAGTTGGAGAAATTAAAAGATATAAATATCATTTACACTCAGCACCAAAAACACCATAAGTATGACTTTGGGTCATACGCAATAGGGTATAATTGGCTAAAAGATAATGGGTATTTAGATAAAGTAGATGAGTTGATATTTGCAAATGATTCGGTATATGCTCCAATAACATCATTTAAGCCTATGTTTGAAGAAATGAACAAACGAACAGACCTTGATTTTTGGGGGACATTAGAAGGGAGGATATATTCTAACCATATTTGTTCTTATTTTTTGGTATATAAATCTCATGTTTTTAATACTCCTTTTTTTGCAGATATTTTTAATAGTATACCACTATCATTAGATAGAGAAAGTTGTATTTTTGAATATGAGATAAAAATTACAACATATTTAGAAGCTTTGGGTTATAATTGGACAACATATATTTCTCTTCGAGATTTAGAATATTTACCAGAGGAAGCAAAAGATTGGTATCCAATGTCTTTAATATCTAAGCACAAATCACAATTTTTTAAGCGTAAAGTATTTAATGGTGAAAATGACTCAAAAGAAGATATTTTTGAACTTCTTGATTATCTAAAACATAATCATCCGAAAACTTATAGTGATGTAATATCTGCAAATCACAGATTACTACAAAACTTAAAAAACAAGGACAACTAATATGAATTACTTAAAGAAAAGAATAGTTATTTTACTTTGTATGGTATTAGCTTTGATTGGCATTTTTATGGATTATTCAACACCTAGAAATGTAAATGTTAGTTTAGCGCCTTTAAAGGTAAATAAAAATACGACTATTTTTGCGGCATATTCTGATGATGGAGTGATTTCTGATTATGTGACTAGTTATTTAAGACGCTTAAAGGAGATATCGCCAAATATTATTTATGTAACGGATAATCCTATATCTAAAAAGGAGATTAGAAAATTAAAACCTTACGTTAATCATGTTATTGCGTACAAACATGGGGAATATGACTGGGGGTCTTATAAGAGGGGATTTGAGTTTTTGAAAAAGAATGTGGCGATAGATAAAAATGCTAATTCGCCTTTTGTTATTTTAGCTAATGATTCTACGCTTGCAGTTAGCCAGTCTTTTAAGCCAATACTTAAAGATATGATGAAAAAAGATGTTGATTTTTATGGTATTACTGCAAATAAAGATGGGATGTATCATATTCAAAGTTATTTTATGGTGTTTAGTCCTAAAGTGTATGGTAGTGATGAATTTAGCAAGTATTTGAATGGTGTTAAAAAGCAAAATGATGGAATGGCTGTTGCATATACATATGAAGTGCCTTTTACTAAGTATTTAGAAGAATTAGGCTTTAAGCATGCGACATATATTGATTATGAAAGTTTGAGTTATTTAGAGCTAAATGATAAGCATTGCTATCCGTTGACGATGCTTTCTAAACATAATTTGCCTTTATTGAAAATGCGCACATTTACTAATCGTTTGATTGTTAAAGAGCCAAGAAGATTGGTGTTTAATTGGCTTAAGAAAAATAGTCATAAATCTTATAAAGAATTACTTCGTCATTTAAAGAAAATAAAATCTCCTTATTTGGAAGAAGCTAGATAATGACTTTTTTTAGGAAATATAAAAAATATTTTATGTTGTCTGTAGCGGTGATTACAGTTTTTATTTCGGCTTTTGGTTTTATGAATAGTTATAAGAGATATGCGGTTTTTGCGGGATATAATAAAGATGGGGTTATTGAGCCGTATGTTGTAACCTATCTTAAAGGTCTTGATGAGGTTTGTGATGGGATTGTTTATATTGCAGATAGCAATCTTAAAGAGGGTGAGGAAAAAAAACTTTACGGCATAAATATCTTATATATGGAACACAAAAGACATAATGAGTATGACTGGGGTTCTTATAAGAGAGGGTATGTATGGCTTAGAGATAATGGTTATTTGGATAAGGCAGATAAGCTTATTTTAGCAAATGATTCAACATATGCGCCAATAACATCTTTTAAGTCAATGTTTAAGGAAATGGAG
>JAZRAL010000041.1:0-23609 GCA_045634545.1 Alphaproteobacteria bacterium
TTTAATTTTTCCCAAAACTTCATCATTTCGAGCATACTCAAAAGCATCTTTACCTGTCATATCTTTTAATAAAGGATCAGCCCCATGCATAACTAATTTATAAGCAATATCACCATATCCCCAATTAGCTGTCGTCATAAGTGCTGTCATACCAATTTTATTAGTTTCATCAACCTTAGCACCATTTTCAAGCAATATATCAACATATTGTTCAACACCATATTTTGCAGCCCAAATAAGGGCAGTATTTCCATAAAGGTCATCTTTAGCATTTAAATCAGCCCCATCTTCAATAAACTTCATAAATTTATTAAATTCATTAACATCACTAAAATCAACATGAAATCTAATAGAATCAATTAAATTTTTTCCTAATTTTTTTGCATCAATAGGAGACACTCGTTTATCTATTGCCCCATTTTCTTCCAATATCTCAGCAACTAAATCTAGATTATTTTCTCTTGCAATACCCAAAGCGCTAAAGCCTCTTTTAATACGATTAACATCAACTCCAAGTTTTATCAGCATATCAACTTTTGCGCACTTTATACGCTCATCCATATCCTTATCTTTTATTATCTCAAATAGTTGCTTTTCTAAAATATCTTCACTCATTTTAATCGCCTAACCCCATACCTTTTTTCAAATTTGCCCAAAAACCAATATCTTTTTTCCTTTCCTCTACTTTTATGGCATCTCTTTTTTCAATAGCAGACATTATCATTTCTTTCATTTCTCTTTTTACACTAGCTGTAGTCAAAACATTAACACCAATTCTAGTAGTTGCCTCAATATCAGCTCCATTTGCAATCAATAATTCAACAATTTCTCTATGCTCATTACAAGCTGCCTCCATTAAAGGTGTTTTTCCAAAAGAATTTTTAGCATTAACATCAACATCTTTTTCTAAAAACAATTTAACAATATCAGTAAATCCTTTTTCTGATGCCAAGATTAAGCAAGCACTATCTTTGCAACCAACACCTTTTTCTATAAGTTTTATAGCTAAATCTTTGTTATCATCATCTAACATAATACTATATAATATATTCTCTGCATCATCTCTTGATGTATCAATACCTTTTTCAATCAAATAATTAAAAATATCTTTATTCTTTCCCAAAAAAGCATAATATAATGCTCCAACTTTTTTATCATTCACAACATTAATATCAGCCCCTTTATTTAATAACACTTTTACATGCTCAATATTTCCAGAAGAAGAAGCTTTAATCAAAGCCGTTTCACCTTCATTATCTTTTTGATTAACATCTGCCCCATTATCAATCAATAACTCTAATATTTTTTCATTATGCCCAATCCAAGAAGCAATTATCAACGCATCACGCCCTACATCATCTTTTTGATGAATATTAGCCCCATTATCAATCAACCATCTTGCAATTTTTTCATGCCCAAAAACACAAGCCATCATCAAAGGTGTATTATTTTTATTTACTACATTAACATTTGCCCCAAGTTTAATAAGCATATCAAGTTTAGCAAGTTTTATCTCCTCACTTAATTCTTTGTTTTTAATTATATCAAATAACTGCTTTTCTAATATATCTTCACTCATTTTAACATCTCTCTAGTCAATATATACTTAATTATACTGCAAATTCCACAAATAAGCAACAAAAAAACACCCCAAAATATCATTCGTTATACACACCCCAAAATCAAAAAAACACTTTTTTATTGTCAAACTTTTTTTTCTTACATATAATCCACCCACAAACAACATTTCATTTAGAAAAGGCAATAAAAAATGGCTGGAAGCATAAATAAAGTAATTTTAGTAGGTAATCTTGGTCAAGATCCACGTGTTAGCAACACTCAATCTGGTGCTAAAGTTGTAAACTTCAACCTTGCAACCTCAGACTCTTGGCGTGATAAAGCAACTGGTGAACGCAAAGACCGTACAGAATGGCACAGAGTAGTTATTTTTAACTCAGGCCTTGCAGACACAGCAGAAAGATATCTTCGTAAAGGTTCAAAAGTATATCTAGAAGGCGCACTTCAAACTCGTGAATGGGAAGACCAAAATGGTCAAAAACGCTACACCACAGAAGTTGTATTACAAAACTTCAATAGCTCACTTGTTATGCTAGATGGCCGTTCAGATGGTGCACCTCAAGGAAGTGGTGACATTTACGATTCTTCATCAGCTTCAGCTGGTTGGGATGCAACACCTAGCACATCAGATGTAGCAGATGATGATATTCCTTTCTAATAAATAAAATAAAACATCTCCCAAACCCTTAAAGCTAACCACTTTAAGGGTTTATTCTTAAAAAAAACTAACAACTTAATTAAATAAAATTTAATGCTTTCCCTCTATATTAAAAAAAGGAGGCCAATATGTCAAAACACCATAAAAACATACACTTAAACCAAACAGACTTAAAATATCGCCAAAACCTAAAGAAAATATCTCGTTTTCTAAAGAATAATTTTTATCTTATAATCTCAACAATTGCAGTATTTTTATTTGTATACTTTGGTTTAGATCAATGGGATTTATACTATGGTGATGCAGATGGCTACATGAGAGCCATAAGAGTAAACAACTGGCATAATAATCCTCTATTTTGGGAGCAAAAAATCTATCAAAGCAACTATCCTTTTGGCGAAATAAACCATTGGACAAGATTTGTAGATATTTTATGGTTAATATGCAGTGCCCCATTCTTCCATCAATTTGCACTAAAAGATGCTCTATTTTTAGGAGGTGCTTTTCTCTCTCCTATCATCGGCATTATTGCTGTATCAATGTTAGGATATGGACTAAAGCGCCAATTTAACATATATCTAGCCATTCTTGGATGCTTATTTTTTATGAATATGTATCAAACTCAATTTGAATTTTCATTCTACCGAGCTGACCACCATTCTGTACTAATCGCATTAGGTCTATATTCAATGTCAAACCTTATGTGTTACCTAAAAAAACATCAAAATCGCTACCTCTATCGCCTAAGTTTAGCCTTAAGCCTTATGACCTTTGCATCTGTAGAAGCAATCTTAATAACTCCAGTATTTTTACTTTATTTCATTTATCTTTATGTATTTAAAAATAATTCACTAAATCCAGCATATAGCATCGTAAAATATTATACCATTTTTATTGTTATTTTCTTTTTATTAAACCCTCCATACGAAGGTTATTTATATCCAGATAATGGAAGATTATCAATTCTATATGTAACAGCTTCTATACTATCTCTAATTGCCTTAAAAATTTTATGCCATCAAAGAATACATACAAAACGCTTAAAAATAGTATCACTATTATGCTCTTTATCCGTTATATTCTTATTATTGGTAATATTTTTCTCAAAAAATATTTTACTTTCACCAATCCCTTCTGAAATATATTCAATATGGGCAAATCAAATTGTTGAGATGAAACATTTTTACGAATTTTCAATCTCCCAAATAATAAAAATTTATGCTATGCCCTCGATAGCTTTAATATTAAACCTTATTTTATTACCATCATCAAAGCGTCACAAAAAACTATTAACTTTAAACCTAATCATGGGTTTACCATTATACGGATTATCACTCTATGCAGCCCGTTTCTACATATACCAACCTATATATATAATAACACCTTTCCTCGTAATGATAGATAAATTATATTATAGCTCTGATTTTCATAAACAAAAAACAAATGAATTCCCATCAATTATTTATTCAGCCTGCTTAATAATTTTTCTACTTGAGCAACTAATTTCTCTTCCATCATTAGTAATAGCAAAACAAACCACTAACAAAGATTATTTTAAATACGAATGTAGTGCGGTAAAAAAGCAACAAGGAACTCTTTTAACTGATGCATTTTTATCACCACGTTATGTATATGAATGTGGAGTAAATACAATTTCAACACCATACCATAGAAACAAAGAAGGTTTGATAGATAGCTCTAAGATTTTATTTTCAACAGACGATTATGAATTAATTCCTCTACTACTAAAACACCAAATCACCCAAATTTTATTATTTGATGATTACAATGAGGACTACTATGACCTCTCCGATGAAAATAAACAAAAACTCTATTATCGCCTCATAAAAAGAGAGCACATTCCCCCATTCTTAAAAGAAATACCTTCACCAAACCCTAATGCCAGACACTATAAGGTATCACCTTTATAAAAAAAAGAGGAGCTAATACTCCTCTTCTTCTTTTAGTTTTCTAACAGCTTGCCAAAAACATCCCCAGCATATAAAAATAATACCTAATATACTCATAGATATCATATAAATGTTAGGATATATCTGGTTTATTTCAAGTGTTCTTTTATCAAGCATTTTGGTAGATGCAACCGTTTCAGTATAATATGCATTATTTCGTAACCCATACCTATAAAGATAAACAACATCACCTTTATTAATTTCATCACCGGACACTATATCCTCATTTTTCAAAAGATGATATTCTTCTCCCTTATCTGTAACAATTTTATTATCATCATAAACTGTAACAACTTCGCCTCCACCTACATAAAAGAGCTTAAAATTAGGCTCAAGAAACAAAGGAAACAAAACTATTACTAATAATGATATAAAAATGTACCGGTATTTATTTTTCCTATCAAAAATCATCCAATACATAATTATAGATGACACAAGAAAAACAGCAAAAATAAACCAAGGATTAATCGCTTTTTTTATAAAATAATTATACAAAAAAAGATTAACTGCCTTTGCATCATCAACTAAAACTGTACTAGCATACCCATAAGGACCATCACTATATATATACACTTTATTTCCAATACAAAGTTCCTCATTCAAAAACGCATCTCTTAAAGGAACTTCATATTCATAAAAAGTATATCTATTATCCAAAATTTTGATGGTACTAGCATCTTCATTGATAGCACAAATTCGTCCGCTATCTAACAAATCTGCATCACTGTTAACAATTTTTGGAAGATAAAAACATCCCAAAATCACCCACACGAGAACAACTGCACAACATAACTTTTTCATAATCATAATTATTTATTATTATACATAATTTTTATTAACACGAATCTCTAGTTAATACAAAACCATATTTTTGTCAAATATTTTATAAAAAAAGATAAAATTACAATGAAGATGATTTTATTAATTCTTGAGTATATTCACAAATTGGCTCATTAAATATTCTATCAGCTGAGCCATACTCAACTACTTTACCATTCTTCATCACCATAATATCATGAGAAATAGCCTTAACCGCCCTCATATCATGAGAAATAAACAAATATGCAATCTTCTTATTTTCTTGAATATTTTTTAATAACTTAATTATCTCTGCTTGTACTGTTACATCAAGTGCAGATGTAGGTTCATCTAGAATCAAAACCTTTGGATTAACAGCCAATGCTCTTGCTATTGCAATACGTTGCCTTTGTCCACCTGAAAACTCATGAGGATATTTATACAACACATCACCATCAAGCCCAACATCTAAAAGTACTTTTTTAACCTTCTCTTCAAGCTCATTTTTCTTCATCTTAGGATTATGGACTTTAATTCCCTCTCCCACTATCTCCAAAATATTCATTCTTGGATTAAGCGAATTATATGGGTCCTGAAATACTACTTGCACTGCCTTTCTAAAGTCTTTTTCACTTCTAACATTAATTGATTTAGATGTTAAAATACTTCCTTTATATTTTTGAAGCTCTGCCAAACACATCCCCAGTGTTGTTTTACCACTACCACTTTCACCAACAACACCTAAAGTTTTTCCTTCCATCAAAGAAAAACTAACCCCATCAAGCGCCTTTATTTCTTTAACAACCTTACCAAAAATATTTTTCTTTAAAGCAAAGCTAACCGAAATATCTCTTGCTTCCATAATTTTTCTTGCATTAAAGTTGCGCCTTAAAAATTTCTTATCAAAAGCACCTAAAAGCTCTCTAGTATAGCTATGAAAAGGAGCATTAAAAATATTTCCAACACTACCCTCTTCAACAATAACTCCATCTTTCATCACAATTACACGATTAGCAATTTTTCTAACCAATCCCAAATCATGAGAAATAAAAATAATTGCCATATTAAGCTTTTCTTTTAAGGTCAACAATAATTCTAATATTTGCTTTTGCACTGTCACATCAAGAGCGGTCGTCGGTTCATCTGCAATCAAAATTTTAGGACCATTAGCAACCGCCATTGCTATCATTACTCGTTGCCTTTGCCCACCAGAAAGCTCAAAAGGATACGCATTAATTCTATCTTTATAATTTTCAATTCCAACAAGTTTTAATAAATATCTAGCCCTTGCCCAAGCCTTTTTCTTTGAGACTTTTTTATGAACTCTAATAACTTCAGCAATCTGCTCGCCAATTTTCATCAACGGGTTTAAAGAACTCATTGGCTCTTGGAAAATCATACTAATTTCCCCGCCTCTAATCTCTTGCCATTCATTATCAGAAAAACTTGTTAGCTCCATGTTATTATACACAATAGAGTTAGTACTTTTATAAAGAACTTTTCGTTCGTCTAAAAGCCCCAAAATAGATAAAGCTGTAACCGATTTACCACTACCACTCTCTCCAACAATCGCTAAAACTTCACCTTCATACAACTGAAAACTACTATTATAAACTGCAGAAAAAATCCCGCCATTTTCATTAAAAAAGCGTACATTCAAACTTTTAACATCTAATATTGGCTCATTTGTTATCATTTTCGTTTGTCCCAAGCATCTCTAACACCTTCTCCAATAAAAATCAAAGAAGTGAGCAATATTGATAAAATAAAAAATATACTAAGCCCAATCCATGGTGCCTGCAAATTATCTTTTCCTTGTCTAACTAAATCACCAAGCGACGGATATTCTGCACCAAAACCTAATCCCAAAAAATCAAGTGCAGTTAATGCCACAATAGAACCAGCTAAAATAAAAGGCACAAAAGTTATTGTAGTAACCAACGCATTCGGCAAAATATGTCTCCATATAATCCTAAAATGTGATACACCCAAAGCCCGTGCCGCCTTAACATATTCAAAATTTCTAGCTCTCAAAAACTCTGCTCTAACAAGCCCCGTTAATTCACTCCATGAAAAGAGCAACAATATAAACAACAAAGTCCAAAAAGTTGGCACAAACACGCTCGCCACAATAATCAAAACAAACATCTGTGGCATAGCTTCCCAAATCTCAATAAATCTCTGGAAAATAATATCTGTTTTTCCACCAAAATAACCTTGCACAGCCCCAACACTAACCCCAATAAAAGATGAAAGCATCGTCAATATCAAACCAAATAAAAACGATAATCTAACACCATATAAGATTCGTGCAAAAATATCTCTTCCCTCTTCATCTGTGCCAAGCCAATGTCTAAAAGACGGAGGAGCGGGAAATGGCTCGTTTAATTCATAATCAACTGTATTATAAGAAAAAGGCACAACCGGCATAATCATATACCCATTTTCTTCAATATTTTCTTTTATAAAACTATCTTTATAATTTGCTTCAGTTGGAAAATCTCCACCAAATCTTGCATCTGTATAAACTTTTGCAATCGGAAAAAAATATTCACCATCATATTTAACAACAATAGGCTTATCATTTGCAATAATCTCAGCAAACAACGATAATATCAACATAAAACATAGGCTAAAAAAAGCAATTTTAGACCTTTTATTTTTTATGTATTTATTAATATTCATTAATCCATGCCCTTTTTTCTAAAAACAATGCGCATTTTTTAGCATACATTTATTGTCAAAGCAAGAATTTATTAAATGTTTTTAAGATTAAATATCAAGACTTATTACACCAGCATCAGGCATTTCAATAACCGGTAAAACAGGTGCTTCTTTAGTTTTATTTTCTAACTCTTTTGCCTTTTCTTCAACTTTAGCCTGAACATCATTAGCCTTCGCTTCAACTTCTTCTTTAACATCTTCTGCCTTAGTTTCTGCTTTTTCCTCTAGTTCATTAGCCTTAGTCTCAACACTCTCTTTAATAGCTTCTTCTTTAGTTTCAACTATTTCTACTAGCTCTTTAGCTTTGGCCTCAACATTTTCTTTTGTTTCAAGAGCCTTATTTTCAACTGCTTTTAGAGTGTTGTCAATTTTAGCCTCTACATCTACAGCCTTGGCCTCAACATTTTCTTTAACATCTTCAGTCTTAGCTTCTATCCTATCATCTTTCGGTAAAGCTAATTCATCTAAACCTAAAACATCAATATCATCACTAAAATCAAAAATATTTTCATCTAAAACTTTATTGGTGTCATTTTTCATATCATTTGCATCTTTTCTTTCAAAAGTTGCTTTTCTTTTGTTTTCATCATCAATTACTTTTTGTAATTTACCTTGATAATCTAAACTATTTTTCTTAAATCCCTCATACCAATCTTTGTAATTAATCGCAATTGTAGTAATTTTTCCTCCCCTAATAACAGAATTATTAATCAAGTTCTTTTTTAAATTCATAGCTTCACCTTGATCCATCTTCATATTATCAACGCTATAACAATACTCTTTTCCCGTAATGTAGGTTTTAGTAAAATCACTCGCCAAACAAATATTAGCATTAATCAAAAACTTAGCATTCCCTCCTTTTCTAATACCTAAACTAACAAGTTTATCGGTTACAAAATTATTGTATCTACCACCAGTCATACCTCCAAGTTCTCTAAATGGTCCAACACCTTGAACAATAATATTTGTTTTTTCAAATTTATCAGATTGTTTTATTAAATTAACAAACTCCTGCATCTTACCAATCATACACTTAGCTTGGTCTACATATGCTTTTCTTTTTTCATCAATTCCAACATTTGATAAACTATTGTCTTTTAATGCCACCCACTCTGTCTTTGGTTTCACATTGCAATACTCATCATAAATATAAACATCAGAAGGCAAATCAACATATACTAAATATACTTGACCATTGCCATCTTTCATATATTTTTCTGCTAAATCATCAAATATTCTTGGAGCTCCATCCATAGAAACTCGTCTATTTTCAACTGTTACCCTATGCCCTTTAATTGTTGAATTTCTAACCATAGATTTAGCATAAGATTTAAGGTCCCTTCTCTTAGTATTTATCAAAAACTCAGCAAGTAATGTATTAACATTTTTATCAAGAGAAGCTTTTTTATCATATAACGATACTGTTTTATATCCTTTAATAACACATCTATCTGTTTTATATTCACCTTTAGTCATACAGATATTAAAATTATGCACGGGATAAATTGTCACCCCATACCCTTCTTTTACCAAATAGTCATATAATCTATTTTCTTCCAAACCTAAACTATCAAGTCCACCATGAATAAAATTCCAATCATTGATAAATTCAGCATATCCTCTGTCACCACTTGTTCTAGAAGTATAGTCAACTTGATTTAAGATATCTATTATATTTTGATTTGTATCATTATTTTCAACAAATGCATTTGAATATATTTCAAAACCATTAACCGCAAAAAATCCCAAAATTAAATTACGCAAATCCCTAAAACCAGTATCCTCAATACCACTCAAAAATTGATAAGAAGGAAGTTTGGGAATCATAAAATAAATGATATTATTATCACGCTTTTGCCCAACATTGGCTCCCAATTCTTTAACTGCTACATAATCTTTGTTTTCTGATTTAATATCCTCATTTTTCTTAATACCAGTAATCAACGCAACACAAAGAACTACTGTAAAAAATAAAACCCCTACACTCCAATTAAATAAAAGATAAACTATTCCTCCAAACAACAAACCTGTAAGCCATGTAGATGGAATAAAGCAAATAAAAGTAAGCCAACTAGCTCTTTTATCAAGCCATGGTTCTATATAGTTATTAATATCAAAAACCCCAAATTGGTGCATAAATAACACCACAAAAAGCATTGTAAATATCGCACATATTACATTTTGAGCTACTTTTGAAAAAGAAAACAAAAGTATTAACACAATAGAAAATACACCAAAAGCACCAAGTATTTGTACAATAGCAGGATTATACACTCCATCTTCCATAAGCCTACCATTAATAGCATAAATAAACATCACAAAATTGATAGCAAACAATAAGAAGATATAAAACCCTCTAAAAATTTTATCAAAAAAATGATTACCTGGGCCACCCCAACTAGCAAAACGTTTTTTCTTACTTTGTTTTCTTAACATCAATGGTTTATTTACAATATCATCCATGTAGAGCCTCACTTATAATAATTTTCATGATATAATCTACCACTTATTATTAAAAAAAAGTTTAAAAACAAGACGCTAAATAAAAAATAATTTTAATACTAATACCTATTATTTAACAAAAATATGACTTGATTTTTATTTGATAGTGATTATACTTTTATCAGCTTTTTAAGCTATGATACGAAAAGCCGTATGGAATAGATATATTGGACCCGGGGGCGGTACCCGGCACCTCCACCAAAATTTTTAAGGGGGTGAAATAGGTTTGACAGTGTATAGTAAAGATATTTGTGCTGTATTCGGCAAGACACCACCGTTATCGGTTCAAATCAAATAAACGCAAATGATAATTTTGCACCAGTTGCTGTAGCTGCATAATTTAGGCAAAGCAACGAATCAAATCCTTTGGGCATTGGTTTGCCTAAAGTGGGGTTTAAGCCACCTAGCAACAGAACGGCTTTTTTATTAAAATGAAGGGATAAAAAATAGATATGACAGATTTTGTTAGTGAAATAAATTATGATGGCTTGATTGAAAAATCATTAAAACACGTAGTAGTAGAAGCGCTAAAAATTGCTGAACGTCAAGGTCTACCTGGTGAAAATCATTTTTACATCACTTTTAAAACCAATCATCCTGGAACAATTATTCCAAGAGATTTATCTATCCAATATCCAGAAAGCATGACAATTGTTTTGCAACATCAATATTCAAATCTTGTCGTATCTGATGAAGTGTTTTCTGTTGAATTAAGTTTTGGTGGAAGACAACAACCGCTCATCATTCCATTTGATGCTATTACATACTTTGCAGATCCATATGCAAAATTTGGCTTAAGTTTCTCTTTCTATGAAAATGGAGATGTTCATTCTCTTGAAGATATCGAACCAGAAAAGAAAGTTTCTGGCGAAACAGCTCAAATTATTTCATTTGATAGCTTTAGGAAAAAATAATTTTGAAAAAATATTCCGTAATAATCGCTGGCCAACATTCAACTAGCATTTCTCTTGAAGAAGAATTTTATCAAGCTCTTCTTAATATTGCTAAAGAAAAAAACATTACTCCTTTTGCTCTAATTACAGATATAGATACAACAAGAACAACCCCAAACCTATCCTCTGCAATTAGAATTTATATATTAAAATACTTACAAGAAAAATTAAAATAAATCCAACTCGCCACTATCACTTGCATTATTTTCAGAATTTTTACCTGTATCAACCACAGGTAATTCAACAACAATATTATTAATATCTGGCAAACCTTCATTTATTTCTTTAACTTCATTAAATGCTTCATCAACTTTTTGTAATTCATTTAAGATAACCTCATTATCATCACTTTTTTCCATGTTATCCATATCTTCTTTTTCTTCATCTAAATCAGTATTTTTAACCATATTATCAATACTATCTAAAATATCATTATTTTCTACGTCCATAGCATCCAATGCTTCATTAATCTTACCAAGGCCTTCATCTAAATATTCATTCTTTCCTTCATTTTTTTGAGTAGCATTTTTAAATATTTCACTTAAACCTTGAGCCTTTCCCCCTTCTTCAACTAATGATTTTGCATTTTCGTCAACCTTGTTAATTACTTCTTTTTTAACAAAACCCTTTTTCTTTTTAAGTTCAACGGCAACATTTTCAAACTCTTTATCTCTAATAATTTTATCATTATAGTTTTCGCCTTTAACTCTTAAATTTTCAGCTTTTTCTTCTTCAGCTTCTTTTTTTATTTTTTCCACATCTTCAATAATGGCTTTAGGAACAAAACTTGCTTTTCCTGTTTCGACAGCTTTCGTTACTACCTCTAAACGTACATCTGTATATTTCTTCTTATACCAATCTACAACACCACTAATCTCAACCCCATCACTCATTGGAAAATATACCAAAACGCCAAGCCCTAGCAAAATAAAGAACAACACCCATAAAGGATGTTTTAATATATAAATAACTGCAAATATTGGAAAAGTTACAATACTCAACACAATATATAAAAACTTAAATATTCCACTACGCTGTCTTGCTTCGCTCATAATATACCTCAAAAAACACGATTATATATTATGCACTATAAAACATTTTATTTAAAACATATTTAACAAATAGCCTAAATTATCGCTTTTTTATATCACAACTCTTCACATATTCATCTTTTAGCTCATAAACCCCAACAAATGTTGTTTGATTATAATATTTATTTAACAACTCTTTATCAATATAATGAACTATTTCCTTTCGACCACTCTCATCAGAAAATTTATTAAAATAACTTTTTCCATAAACAAAACGAGGCTTTAATTCAAATATCAATTTATTTATATTAGGCTTTGGAGCTATACCTGTTTTTTCCCCAACAACATCAAGCTGCCCAAGTAGTTGCCAATAATAATGAGGATCTTTTCCAAATAGATTATACATCAAGCCATTCCCATTAAAAACATAATCACAAGGAGTTATATTTTTTGTAATATAATAAGGCAAATATCTTTCAGCATTTTGCTTAGCATTCAAAATATTAACTAAATGAAACATACTACTATTATATAGAAAATAGAAAGTAACCAATACCACTACAATTCTAATACATCTATTTTTTTCATCAATCATTTTCATAAATGGAACAAATACCAAAACAGCAACATATGACAAAAACCAATAATAATAAACATATGGAGAAAAATAAAACTTTCGCTGCAAAAACTCTGTAACAAAAAGCAAAGCTAAAATTTTCCAATATTTATTTTTGCTAAAAATTGAACATCCTGCTCCTAACACAGCACCAATAATAGAACATATTAAAAGCCCATGCATTTTTGCAAAACGCCCCATTTCAAACCCTTCAACCAAGTTAAGGTTAAACACAAAATTAGATTTCCAATAAAGCTCTACAATTTTATAACAAATAAAATAAGCCAAACACCCACCTAAAATAAAGAAAGGAACAATTAAGCTCTTAATAATATCGCTTGTCTTAATTTCTTTTTTATACCAAAAATAAAGCCCCGTTAATCCCAAAATAAATAGCGGAAATATTGCCTTTTGCGCAAACAAAAATGATAATACAAACCAAATAAACGAAACCACTAATTGTTGTGTTTTTTTATCCCTTAAATAGCCAAAATAGTAATAAATACCCGCAATCAATGCAAATATCATATAGTTGTCAGGCCGAAAATCTATCGCAAAAATTTTATAAGAAGGAACAATAACCAACAAAACCGCAACAATTCCCCAAAACCTATCTGCTAAAAATTCTTTTGTTATATTATATACATAAACCAAAGACTTTAAAAACACTAAAAAAGAAATAAATAGAAATACTTCTGTAACAATACTATCAAAATAAAATAACTTCATAAGTGGAGCAAAAACAAACCATAAAAGCGGATTATGATGCTGAAAAAAGTCAAGATACGGCACATTACCTCTTGCCACCATAAACGTAGTATGAATATGCTCAATATTGTCGCCATTTTGGGTTGGTACATTCAAAATAATAAGCACATACAAAAGAACAGAAAATAATATCTCTAAATAAATACTACCATTTATTATATAATTAAAAAATATATCCTTTACATTATGCTTAATTTTCATACTCATAAAATCCTGTATTCTTATTAAAACGGCAATTTTTTCTTTGATATTCAGGCTTTAAGAGATAAAGACCCTCTGCATTTTTCCTAACACCTAAGCCTTCATTATCAAAAAAAATACTTTCTTCATTACCAATAAAGTCATAATATTTTCTAATCATATCAAAATCTAATTTTTGTACATATACTTTATTACCTTTTAGATTTTCATAGTAATCTATAACATTAAATGCATTCAAAACTTTAGGCTTTTCTTGTTCTATAACCTTATTAAAATCTTTAATTTCACCAAGTCCTATTTTTTCACCTATAACATCAAGTCTACCTGGAATAAACCAATAATAGATCAAATCTTTTCTAAATAAATTAAGATTCTCATTAGTCGAAAATACTCTATCACATTTATTCATATTTTTTTCAATATATTCGTACACCTCGCCCATATCATTTCTTCTAATTGCAAGTTTTAAATCAAAATGAAAATAATAGACAATAAATCCGAGATATATCTCCACCGCGCCAAATAATACATATAAAAACATTTTATTTTCACTCATCAATCTATAAAGAGCAATAACCGCAACCGGAACTCCAAAATAAAAAGCTTCATACCAATAGTAATAATGAGGTGCAAAATAAAAACATTTTAATCCAAATGTTAATAAAAATACAAAATACAATATCCTAAAGTATCTATTTTCTAATTTATAAAATAAAGCCCCAAACAAACCAGCTACAACAAAAAGAGCTCTCCCCCAATGCCAGTTATTAAATACAAAATTAACCTTACCATCGCCAAAATGCTCTCTCATAACATTATTAAAAACAAAACAACTTTTCCAATAAATATCAAGTATATCCATCTTGTATAAAACTAAAACAAGTCCAACCATTCCAATTACAGGCAAAGCTATAGCCCATAAAAAATCCTTAAAACTCATTTCTTTTTTATATAATAAATAGCAGACAACACCACCAAATACCGGATAATACAAAATAGCTTTTTGTATAAATAAAAAGCTAACCCAAAACATAAAAAAAGATATAACTAAATCTTTTCTTCTTTTATCCCTCATATACGAAAACAAATAATATATACCAATAGTTAGTGTAACAAACATATAATTATCTGGCTTAAAATAAAGATAATATAAAAATACACTTGGGCATAAAACCAAAATTACACTAAGAAGTCCAACAACCTTATTCCCCAAAAAGCTAACAATAATCTTATATAAATACCAACATCCAACTAAAAAAAACAAAAATGTCATATAAGAAACTATACCAACTACTTCGGCATTTCCTTCAAATAACTTAACCAACCACCCAAACATATACCACAACAAGGGATTATGGTGCTCAAAAAAATCACGATATGGCACTTCACCAATACTAGTTAAATAGGCAACATGAATATGCTCAATAATATCTCCCTCTGGATACATCTGATAAACACTTAAAAGTCCGATGTATCCCAAAATAACCAAAAGATTAATAAACAAAATCTTTTCCAATAAATACCAAGGATTTTTATTTAAGCTTTCTTTTATGTGAAGTCCATTAAACATTATTTTCTGTGCCTTTTTACCAGTTCAATATTTCTCTTATAGCCAATATCTGTTTCTAAATCTTCTAAATCAACAGGAAGTTTTGATCTCCAGTTTGGATGCTCCATATCTGTTCCTGGAAGATTTTGCAAACATTTAACATGAAGCATATTTTCAATCTCAATCAAAAATACTTCACTATTTGTTTTTGCCATATATTGATGCGCAGCTTCTTCAATACCTTCAGGATAGTTTTCGCCATAAATATAATCACCTTGACGTTTTCTATCCTCTGGCCACACACCTTCTTCATCAAGTGCTTTTAACAAATGACGTCTTTCATTTTCTCTCCAATGATATCCGTTCTTTGCCTCTTCTTCTGTAAACAAATTAAGGCTTCTCATACAAGCAATTTCTTGCCCAAACCACCAAGCCTTCAAAGGTGGCATATCATGTGTACCAATTGAAGCAAAATATCTTCTATCATATTCATTTGGTTTCTTTAATGTTAAACCATCTAAGTGTCGCTCACTCCACAAAACACCTAAAAGATAAATGTTCTTTTGTTTTAACATCTCGTCAAAACCACTTTCAACATTACCAATACACTCGCCCACAATCACACACTTATTAAGCCAGCTTTCTAATGCCAAAATATTCATCATATCTTTTACATTATAGCGAATATATGTTCCATCTTTACCTTCATCAGGAATAATGTAAAGTCTAGCCATTCCCATCACATGGTCAACTCTAAGCGCACCAGCATAGCGCATATTAGCTCTCAAAATTCTAATAAATGGCTTATAGCATCGTTCTTTTAATTCGAATGGATTAAACGCACCAAGTCCCCATTTTTGACCAGTTGGAAAATAATTATCCGGTGGAGCACCTGCACCACTTCCTTGTACATACAAGTACTTATCACCCCAAACTTCAGCGCTATCTTTAGAAACACCAACCGGTAAATCTCTATATAAGCCAACACTTAATTTGCTCTTTTTAATTTTTTCACCAACAATTTTTAATTGTCTGTCAGCTTCAAATTGTAAAAACTTGAAAAACTCTATTTCATCTTTATGTTCTTTTTCAAATTTTTCAACACCACTACTTAAAGCACTTTCATAAGCTTTAACCCACTCTTTTGAAACTTGTTCATTTAACAAAAAGCGCTCATGACGAATAGCTTGAAAAACAGCCAATCTATTTAATTCACCACTATCATTTTTCTTAAATTCTTCAAATTCTTTCAAATATTTTGAATCTTTATCTTTTTTTGCTCTTTCAAAAATATTTTTCAAAGCCTTAAGTTTTGCATTAAGAACTAAAGTATAATCGATTTTTTCTTTTTTCTTTGCTTCATTTATTGCTTTTTCATCTTTGTCTTTAGCTTCATAATAAGGCACTTTTTCAACATCAATATAAATTGGATTCAAAAACAATCTACTAATAGAGCTATAAGGACTTGCTGTTTCTGGATAGTCTAGGTTTAAAACATTTAACGGATTAAGACCAATAACATCAGCGCCACTTTTTTCTGCAATTTTAACCAAATTTTCTAAATCGCTAAAATCACCAACACCCCAGTTTCTTTTGCTCTTTAATCCATAAAGTTGCACAGCAAAACCAAATAACTTTTCTTTACCTTTTTTATCAAGCCCATAACACTCAAGAGGAGCAACTGCCATAACTGTTTTATATTCACCTTTAGATGTTTTAACCATCAAATCATAGTAATTAGGCTCTAATTCATCTGTTATAGTAACATTAACCAAAACATATGAAGATTTCCCTTCAACTCTTCTTTCAACTTCCACATACTCTGCTTCAACAGTCTTATATTTTTTACTACCCTCTAAAGCAACACAAACTTCAAAACCATCTTCAAGTTCATTTTCATTTAAAACTAAATCAAAAGTTTTGTCATTTTGATTAACGACATAAATGGCTTCCATAGCTCTTTGCCAACGTTTTTTATCAAGTCTTTCCAAAGAATGTTTTACTTCATCTTCATTTTTAGCTTTATACCTCATATTTTCAATAAAAAACCTAAGTTCATCATCACCTACATTAACCGTTTTAAGTTCTCCAGAACCATACGAAAAACAAGTAGATATATTTAACTTTTCAGCTAATTCTTTTAATAATGAAGTCATTATATTCTCCTAGAATTTAATTTCAAAACAAAGAACAGACCAAGAAGGTACCCAAATTTCAGCACCCGCGCCATATTCTCCTTCAAACACGCCTGAACTATCTAGCAACAAAGTCCACTTAAAAGACTTTTTAAAGCTAGGTAATTTCCATTTTATATTATTTGTATTTGCATTAAGTATTACCATATAAAGTCTATCTTTCGCATTCACCACATAAGACAAACATCTTCTATTGTGTTGATACCAGTCATTTTGGCTAAATTCAGCACCATTTTCTGTATACCATGCTAAATCTTTAATTCCATTTTTCTTATCAACATATGCGCCATTAAAGAAATTGCGATACGAAAATACGCCCATCTTCTCACGCAACTTAATGAGCTTTTTAACAAATCTTATGTTGTTAATTTCTTCGCTATTTATTGCTTCCCAAACCAAATAAGAAATCACATTGTCTTGGCAATATGCATTATTATTACCAAATTGGGTATTCAAAAACTCATCACCTGCTCTTAAAATTGGTGTACCAAAAGAAAGCATCAATGTCGCTAACATAGCTCTTATTCTATGCTTTCTATTATCTAAAATAGCTTTATCGTTTGTTATACCCTCAAAACCTGAGTTAAAACTCCAGTTAGCATCAGTTCCATCACGGTTATCTTCCCCATTAGCCACATTGTGTTTATGATTATAACAAACCAAATCATTTAAGGTCATACCATCATGCACTGTAACATAGTTAACAGAAGTCCACATTGAACGCTTTGCTATTCCAAAAATATCACTAGAACCTGAAATACGACTTGCAAGCTCACCTACTTGACGTTCGTCTCCTCTCCAAAAACGTCTAACAACATCTCTGTATCTATCATTCCATTCCATAGAGCCAGGATAGAATGCTCCTAATTGATATCCACCAATACCAACATCCCAAGGCTCAACTACCATTTTCACAAGCCCCAACACATCATCTTGGCGAACAGCCATCATAAAACCACTATTTTGACTAAACTCGTGTTTAACCCTTGCAAGAGATGTTGCCAAATCAAGCCTAAATCCATCAACGTGCATTTCCTCTACCATATAGCGCATAGAGTCCATAACAAGTCTTAACACATATGGATTTTGCAAATTAAATGAAGCCCCACAACCTGTACTATCATAGTAATACCTCTTATTATTACCATCTAGTGTATAATAAGCTTCATTATCAATTCCTCTATAGCAAAGTGTCGGCCCTAAATGGTTACCTTCTAATGTGTGATTATATACCATATCCAAAATAACTTCTAAGCCATTTTTATGGAATTGTTTTACCATATTCTTAAAACCAGTATTATCACTATCACCATGAAGAGTATAACTAGGCTCTAAAGCAAAGAAGTTAATTGTTTCATATCCCCAAAAGTTAGATTTACCCGAAATATGGCGCTCTGGCATATATGCATTAACTGGCAAAAGCTCCACGCTTGTCACCCCAAGCCATTTTAAATAACTACAAACAGTATTAGTCCCAAGCCCTGCAAATGTACCACGTTTAGCATCTTGCACCTTTGGATGAAGCTTTGTAAATCCTTTAACATGAAGTTCATAAAAAATAGTTTTTGATGCATCAATAGAAGGTGGAACATCCCCTTCCCAATCAAACAAACTTTCATCTGTAACAACACTCTTTGGAACATAAGGAGCACTATCAAGAGTTGAGAAAGATAAATCTTGAAGTGGACTATCTACATCATAACCAAATATTGCTTTATGCCAAATAAGTCTGCCAACAAGCCTTCTCGCATATGGGTCAATCAATAATTTATTGGGATTAAATCTTTTACCTTTCGCTGGGTCATAAGGTCCATAAACTCTATAACCATAAACCTGCCCAGGTCTAACCCCTTCCAAATAAATATGCCAAATATTATTTTCGCGAACTGCCATCTCAAAGCGATGAGTTTCCTTAACCCCTGCTTTATCAAACAAGCATAGTTCAACCCTTAACGCTCCTTGTGAAAATAGCGCAAAATTAACACCCCACTCATCAGCTGTTGAACCAAGTGGATATGCTCTACCGTCCCAAACCTTAATACTAGACATAAAAACTCCCTATATTTCATTTACATAACATAATAATATCAATTTTTATATTTACTACTACAATTCCATCTTCCCCCACAGAATTATCGTAAATAAAAAGTTTAAAAAAACTCTTTAAAAATCTAAAAATTTACAAAAAAAATGACCAAACTTCGGCCATTTTTCACCATACACCAAAGCCATCATCCCTCATTTGAACTTCCTTTTATTTTACATCCCTCACCTTGCATCAACTTTTTTTCCCGTCATCCCTCGTTTTGCGATAAGCAAAACGTCAAGAAAGCTCTAAATAAACATCTTCCTACTTGTCATAAAGGAAGCCATCAGGCTATCCAATATCAACAAACAAAAAAGGCGCCCCGCAAAGGTCGCTCTAGATACCACAAAAAAAATAAAGAAGGAAATTTTGAGTAGATAGAGATGAACTTAAGGGCGCTCAAAATTTTAGTGTAGATAGACCTACATGAATTTTGAGCGACCCGCAAAGGTCGCTCTAGATACCAAAATTTACCCTTTATTTATCTGATTTTTTTCAATACAATCGTTGAAAGCGGTGGAAGTGTAATTTCAATAGAGTTAGCTCTACCATTAACTCCCTCGTACTTAGAATAAATCTCACCTTCGTTCTTCACACCACTACCCCAATAGTTTTTGTCATCACTATTAAAGATTTCTTGATATACACCACCATCTGGCACACCAATTCTATAGTTATGACGAACAACTGGAGTAAAGTTACAAATAACAATCATATTATTGTTATAGTCATGTCCACGACGAATATAAGAAATAACGCTATCGTTACCATTTGAGTGGTCAATCCATTCAAAACCTTTAGAGTCGAAATCTTCTTCATAGAAACAAGAGTTACCCTTGTACATCAAGTTCAAATCTCTAACACAGTTTTGCATACCTTTATACATTGGGTATTGGAGCAAATGCCATCTTAAGCTTTCTTCAGCATTCCATTCCCAATCTTGACCAAACTCACACCCCATGAACAACAACTTCTTACCAGGGTGTGTCCACATAAATCCATAATATGCTCTTAAATTTGCAAATTTTTGCCATTCGTCACCTGGCATTTTAGAAAGCATACTACCTTTACCATGAACAACCTCGTCATGAGAAATAGGCAAAATAAAGTTTTCATTAAATGCATACAAAAGACCGAATGTTAATTTACCATGTTCATATTTACGATAAACAGGATCTTTGCTAATATAAGATAGAGTATCGTTCATCCATCCCATATTCCATTTATAACCAAATCCAAGACCACCCATAGATGTTGGACGAGAAACCATAGGCCATGCTGTAGATTCTTCAGCACATGTAATAGTTCCCTCAGCATTACCATAACAAATTTCATTCATTTTACGAATAAATGAAATTGCTTCTAAGTTTTCATTACCGCCATAGATGTTTGGAACCCATTCACCATCTTTACGAGAATAGTCAAGATAAAGCATAGAAGCCACAGCATCAACTCTCAAGCCATCAATATGATATTCTTTGAGCCAATACAAAGCAGAAGAACATAAAACGTTACTAACTTCTGTTCTACCATAGTTATAAATTTTTGTACCCCAATCTTTGTGTTCACCTTTTCTAGGGTCTTGGTGTTCATAAAGAGCAGTACCATCAAACTCAACCAAACCATGACCATCTTTAGGGAAGTGAGCTGGAACCCAGTCCATAATCACACCAATATTAGCTTGGTGGAATTTATCAATCATATATCTAAAGTCATCAGGAGTACCAAAACGAGAAGTTGGCGCAAAAAGTCCAGTTACTTGATATCCCCAAGAACCATCAAATGGGTGCTCACAAACTGGCAAAAATTCCACATGAGTAAATCCCATATTCATAACATAAGGAACTAATGTATCAGCAAGTTCTCTATAGCTCAAAAATTCTGAACCATTATTCCCTTTTCTTCTCCAAGAACCAAGGTGTACTTCATAGATACTAGTTGGTCTATCAAAGCTGTTATGAGCAGCGCGATACTTCATCCACTCATTATCATTCCAGTTATAATGATTTAAGTCATAAACGATAGAAGCTGTATTTGGTCTTTTTTCAGCATAAAAAGCCATAGGGTCACTCTTAGTTAAGATATAACCTTCATGAGTTTTTACTTCAAACTTATAGTATTCACCTTCAACAATGTTTGGAATAAAGATGTCCCATACACCTGAGTTGTAGTGTTTACGCATAACGTTTACACGACCATCCCAGTTATTAAAAGAACCAACAACAGAAACTCTTTTTGCATTAGGAGCCCAAACAGAAAAACCAACACCTTTAACGCCATTAATTTCCATAATATGAGCGCCAAGTTTTTTATACAAATCTAAGTGATTACCCTCTGAGAATAAATACTCATCAATATCACCTAAAATTGAAGGGAAAGAATAAATATCTTCTTCGATATATTCCTCACCACTATAATTTATAATTTTAAATCTATGTTTAAAACCATCAGTATTTAATGCACCCAAATTGATTTGGAAAAAACCACCATCATGAAGCTTAGTCATCATACCTAAAGAATTATTATCATAATCCAATAACTCGATAGCTTTTGCATTTGGTTTGAATGCTCTAATATAAACTTCTTTGCTACCTTTATCTCTATGGATACCAAGAACGGCCATAACATTTTCATAGTTACCGTCTATAATACATTCCATTTCACTTTTAGAAAGTAAATTTTTCATCTCATCTCCTTGAGGACCTAAAACTGCCAAATTAAGACTTGGCTGATTATCAATTTTTACAGTTTGTTTTTTAACTGTGTTGGCCATAATATAACTCCCAAATATAATCTACAATTTTTAACTTTAAAACTTATAAAAACAAAATAAAAAAAAAGCAAGCAAAAAAGCGCCCACTTTTTTCATTTTTTTCTTTTAAAAACAACAACGTCACCTTTTAAATATCTTTAAAAAAAATCCTAGAACATCATTTATCTTCACACCCTCTAAACCACATCACAACTATAACAACATCTAGAATAATAAATAAAATCATCTCAAACTGATTAAACCTGCCATCAAGAGCCCCTAAGACCTGATACAAAAGTCCCATAAAAACAGCAAAAATAACAGCCAAAATTTCCCATATCTTATAAAAAGTACTTTTTTCTTCCTTTTCCATTATCGGAAGCTCTTTAACTTTTTTATCAATAAATTCTTCTATATCTTTTTTTAATATATCTTCAAGCTCTTTTATCTCTTCTTTTATATGTTTATTTTTCTTTGGTAAAATCATTTTACATTCCAAATAACTTCTTTAATTTAGATATAAAACCTTTGCTTACTTTATCGATTTCTTCATCAACCAAAATTGCTCTTTTTATCATCTCATCAGCGTCAATATTTTGAGCATTTTCTCCACCATCATTTAAGCTAGAAATTCCATTTTTTTGTGCCAAAATTTTAGAAAGTCTGATAGATGCTTTCTTTTGCGCAGGACTTAAAAAATCTCCCTCAAGCAAAGCTACATCATTTTGCATTCTTCCCTTAAACATATTTCTAATTTCTTGTCTTTCATTTTCTTTTTCCATTGAAAGCTTTGCAATATCTTCAAGAAAATACCCTCTACCTTCTTCTGCAACACTTGCTCCGTTTAAGATTAAATACTTTCTAACTCTTTCATCATTAGTATAAGAAAGTGCAACTTTATCGTCTTTATCTTTTGCATTAACATCAACACCCAAAACAACCAAAACTTCTAGTCTTGCAATAACTACATCAACTTCAAAATTATTTTCATTTTTTACCACTTCAAAAAGTTGGGTTTCTAGGATCTCTTTATCTGTCATTTTTTTAATCTCCTATACGAAAATAAACTAAATTTATTTCATACATAATTTATCATTTTTTCATCATTAATACATACATATATATCGTTTAAAAAAAATTAAAAAATTTATTCTTTTTTTCACTTTTTTATCATTTTTTGCACAAGCTAAAAAAATTTTTTTTTATTATTTTTTCACATCATTTTTAT
>JAZRAL010000042.1:0-10911 GCA_045634545.1 Alphaproteobacteria bacterium
TTGGATTACATGATACAAATACTATTTTTTTAGGCTTATCTTTGTTATCAACTTGAGTTATTTGTCGACATTGTTCATGAGCTCCTGCCCTTGGAGGATCTATCACAAGAGCTTCAAGACCTTTTAACTCATCTTTATCTAGAGGATATTTAAATAAATTTTTATTTACAACCTTTACATTATGAATTTGATTTGAGGCTATTGCCTTTTCTAAACCTTTTAATGAAACACCCGACGAATCTATTGATAAAACATCTACCCCTTTTATTTTTGATAGAGGATATGTAAAAGTTCCTAACCCACAAAACAAATCAGCAACTCTTCCTGTTACGCTCCCAATATACTCCATTACTTTATCTATCATTTTGGTTTCTGCATCTTTTGAGGCTTGCAAAAATGAGCCAACAGGTATCTCTATTTCGTAATCACAAATATAAAGTTTTGGGGTATTTTTTGTAACGATTTCTTCTGCCTTGCTATTATTTATTTCCCAACAAAAACGTATAATATTTTCATTTGAATTAACAAAATCTGCAATAAGCATTCGATGTTCTATACTCGGCTCAATTGGCAATATAAATAAAATATCTATACCATTGTCTGCTTTTAACAAACGAATCGAACCTTTGGTGATATATTTTGTTTCAATTTTATTTTTCTTTACTTTAACTGTTATCGCAATAGATATAAATTCCTTTAGAAAAGCTTTTATTTCAGGCAAAATTTTATTTAATGAACCATCTAGCATTAAGCATTGATTTATATCTATAATATTATGTGTCTTATTTTCATTAAATCCTAACTTTAGCTCTTTTTTTTCATAGCAAAATGCCATTTCAGCTCGACGACGTAAACCATCTTCTATAAATATAGGATTATCTATTAAAAAAGATTGGGATTTAATGTTTGATATTATATTTTTAAAATTGGACTCTTTTTGTTTGCGATAACTTAAGATATCACTACCACGTAACGGACATCCTCCGCAACTTCCACATAATGAATTTTGCATCATTTTCCTTTCTTTTTTTTCGTCTTAACAGAAAAATATCATAAAAACAAGTTAAACTTTTAAATATTTTAAGTAAAAAATATAAAAAAATAGATGAATATTTTTTTTATTGATATATAATGTATATATATTGGATGTTTTTTTATTTGGAGAAACTAATGCTTGTTCATATACCTGACCATTTTAGTTCTGATTTAAAATTTAGCTTTTCAAAACTACCTGCTTTTAAAACTGATAGATCATCACCTTTTAAAGCAATAATTAGTGGATTACTTGGAATTTGCTTGCTCTGTTTAGGTGTTTTTGAACTTTTTAGCTTTCTTGATGCTGAGAAACAATCTTTAAATTCTTACCTTCTTGTTGAAATTTTCGCTTTTATAATAATCCTTATAGCTCTTGGAATTATAATTGGCTCAATACTTGCCATTGTACGTTATAAAAAATTTACCTTTAATGGCAAAGAATTTAAGATAATTTATAGACCTTCAATTGGTGTAAAGCACACACTTGTTGAACCTCTTGAAAACTATATAGGAGTCAGATTGAGAGTACTATTTTCTAATACTGGCTTATTTAACAAGAATAGATATATTGTTGACTTGTACCATCAAGATGCAAGCAAAATTATACCACTTTATATTTCAACTCAAAATAAAAACATTAGAAAAATATGGGAAAACTATGCAAAACTATTCAAACTCCCTGCGCTTAGTGTTAATGAAAGAGGCTTAACGCAAAGAGATTATGAGGATTTAAATAAACCACTTAAGCAACTAGCTTTAGAAAATAAGTTACCCTTTATAGCTAGTGGCAAATTCCCTGCCCCTCAAACTCTTAACATAAAAGAAACACCAAAATCGACTATAATAAGACCTCTTGGCGTATATTGGGATGTATTTAGCTCATTATTTTTATTAATTGCAATTTCAGCTTCATTGCTACTAACCATTGGTGGAGTTTATTTGACTATTATCGGAACAACTCTACCTATAAAGTATTGGATAATGGGAGCATTAACATTATTAGGAATTATATATTTCACCATAAAATTGTTTGAAACTTATTACATAGAGCTTACAGACAACAGCTTACACATTATAACCACTTTATTTGGAACAATCACTAACGAAAAACATCTTAATAATGATAAAATAGAAAACATCGAATTGACATACAACCCAGCAATTGATCGGTATAGCCTAGCAATAATTAGTAAAGATGCATTTTTCTCCATAGAAAATAGATTACCTGTAAATGATTTATTATGGCTGAAAGATTTCATAATAAGAAAAATAATTGGTAATTAATTTGATATTTTAATTGCGTTGATTTCGTATAATACATATAATTTGTTAAAATATTTACTTTTGAAAGGATTGCATTATGGCAAATAATATTAATCGAAAAGACAAAAAAAACGCTAAACCAACAAATAATGGTCGTCAATATTTCAATCTAGAAGAAGATAAAGCAATCTTTGATGAAGTTGATGAAGAATTAAGAAATGAAAAATTTAAACAATTTATAAACAAGTATGGTGGACTTATTTTTTCTATTTTGATTTTAGTTTTAACTATTACTGTTGGATATGAAAAAATAGTACAATGGAAAATAAAAAAAGCTGAACAAAGTAACATTAAATATACTCAAGCAATAACAGCAAATACTGACTATGAAAAAAATGTTGTTGAATTGGAAAATATTGTACATACTGAAACAGGTCTATACAAAGATATGGCTCAGTTACAAATCGCCAATATTTTGATTGATAATAATCAAAAAGAAAAAGGTATTGAAGTTTTAGAAAAAATACGCAATGACGAATCTGTTGAGAAAAAAATACGTGAAATTGCAACAATCAAATTAGCAACATATAAAATCGATACAGCATCGTATGAAGAATTAAATGAATTACTTAAAGATATTGCAAACAATAATGGAGCTTGGTCATCAATGGCTAAAGAGCTTTTAGCAATGTCTGCTGTTTATAATAAAGATTTTGAAACAGCTAAAAATATTTATAATGACTTACTATCTAGTGAAATTTCAGATGATTTTAAATCTAGAATAAGTGACATGCTAGCATTGCTTAACGAAGCTAATTAATTGGATAATTTTTAACGAAACATTTGAGGGAGTTTGGTATGCACCAGTTATATAGAGGACTATGTGTATGTTGTTGTGTTTTGTCACTTGCATCATGCGCTCAAGACAAGAAACTGCCTACAGGAGAAAGATTATCTATTTTAGATAATTTATCATCTGAAGTAACAAGTAGTTCTTCTCAAATAAGCACACTACCTAGTTCTTATATAAATAATTCATGGCCTCAAAATGGACTTAACTCTCAGCATATCGTTGGAAATTTAAAAGCTGGAGACAATTTAAAAGAGGTTTGGTCTCAAAACTTTGGAAAAGGTATAAATAAAAGAGATATTTTATTACCAGTTCCTGTTACTCAAAATGATCGTATATTTGTGATGGATGCAAAAGGTATTGTCAGCGCATATAGTATATTTGATGGAACAGAACTATGGAAGAATAGCCTAACAACTAAAAGCCTTGGATTTAAAGACACAAACAGCCGAGCTTCTGGACTTGCTGTTGATAATATGATGCTATATGCAACAACTGGTTTTGGTGGCGTATATGCAATGGATGCAATTAGCGGGTCCCCTAAATGGAGAAAAGTTTTAGAATCACCTATTCGCATTGCTCCAACAATTACACAAAATATGATTTTAGTACAAACTGTTGACAATAAACTTTATGCTCTAAATAAAATCACAGGGGAAGAACTATGGAGATTTGGTGTTGCACATGAAGACACTGTTATTGCTGGTGGAGCTAGCCCTGCTTTTGATGCTGAAGAAAATGTCGTAGTTGCAGGATTTTCAAATGGTGAAATTGTAGTATTAAATTCTTTAATAGGAACACCTTTATGGTCTCACATGCTTGTTTCAAATAAGCAGGTTAGTTCGACAACAGAACTAAATTCTATTACATCCTACCCTATTGTAGAAAACGGCACTATTTATGCAATAAGCAATAGCAATGTTATGGTTGCTCTTGATTTACGTACAGGTGATACTTTATGGCAGAATGAAATTGGCTCAACTCAAAATATGCTACTTGTTGGAGATTACTTATTTACAATATCCAATAAAAATGTTCTTTATGCTGTAGATAAAAATGACGGAACAATTATATGGTCATTAAATATGAAAGATTATCTAGATGTAGAAGAACAAGATGGTGAAGTTTATGCTGCTGATCCAATCATGATTGACGGAAATATTTTGTTAGCTTTTTCAAATGGAAAAGTATTTAAGATTAACGCATCAAAAGGAAAAGTTGCTGCAAAAACTGATTTAAATATGGATATTAGCAATGGTTTAATTGTTGTAAATAAACATGTTATAACCATATCTGATAATGCTGACATTTATACTCTTGAGTAATTTCACTATTGCTCGATTAGAATAATCTATAAAATTTTATGTCTTGCAAATTTGTTTTAGTGTGGTATATGCTATTCTAAATTGTTTTTTTGATTTTAATTTAGAGGTATAGAATGACATTAAAAGTAGCAATTGTAGGCAGACCAAATGTTGGAAAATCTACGCTATTTAATCGTCTTGTAGGAAAGAAGCTTGCTTTAGTGCATGACCTTCCTGGTGTTACTCGTGACAGAAAAGAAGGTCACGCAAAGCTTAAAGATTTAGAACTAACTATTATTGATACTGCAGGATACGAAGAAGCTACTGCAGGCAAAATGGAACAACGCATGTGGCAACAAACAAAGCGCGCCATTGATGAAAGCGATGTCGTTTTATTTTTATTTGATGCAAGAAGTGGCATGCAAGCATATGATGAACATTTTGCTGACTTGGTTAGAAAGAGCAAAAAACCTGTGATTTTACTTGCAAACAAATGCGAAGGCAAAACACAAGAACAAGGCATTTATGAGTCATTTAAGTTAGGTCTTGGTGAACCCATTATTTTTTCTGCTGAACACAGCATTGGCTTTGATGAATTATATTTAAACTTAAAAGAAATCGAAGAACAACAAGAAAAAGAATTACATTTAGATGAAATAGATATAGATACAGATAAAGAAGAAAGCATTGAAGAACTTAAAAAGAAACCGATACAAGTTGCAATTGTTGGAAGACCAAATGTCGGTAAATCAACTCTTGTGAATGCATTGTTAAATGATGAAAGAATGTTAACAGGGCCAGAAGCCGGACTTACAAGAGATGCGATTACATCTCGCCTTGATTGGAAAGATTGGAAAATAAATCTTGTAGATACAGCAGGCCTTAGGAAACAAGCAAAAGTTACAGGTGCTATTGAAAAAATGTCTGTTGAAAGTACTTTATATGCCACAAACATGGCACAAGTTGTTATATTGGTTCTTGATGCAGACTGCATTCTTGATAAACAAGATTTAACAATTGCTCGAAAAGTTATTGACGAAGGAAGAGCCCTTGTAATTGCTGTAAACAAGTGGGATATAGCAAACAAACAAGAAACTTTGCAAAAATTAAATGATAAACTTGATAGCTCTTTAACACAAGCAGAAGGTGTACCTACTGTTACAATATCTGCATTAAAGAAAAAAGGATTAGATAAATTATTAAGTGCTGTTATAAAGGTTTATGAACGCTGGAATGTTCGTATTCCAACAGCACCATTAAACAAGTGGTTTAGAGATGTTCAAGATCAAAACCCTGCGCCTCTTGGCAAAAATAAAAGACGAATAAAACTTAAATATATCACACAAGCCAAGACTAGACCTCCTTCATTTTATATATTCTCTAGCAACCCAGAAGGTTTACCTCAATCTTATTTAAGATTTTTAACAAATCAATTAAGAGAAACTTTTAATTTAAGAGGAATTCCTATTAGAATAAATGTTAGAAAAGCAGATAACCCATACGCTGAATAAAAAAATCCCCTCAAAATTGAGGGGATTTTTAATTAACCAAATGTGCGCCCTCCTGAGGCAACCTTCGATGCTGGCGCATCTACCAGTGATATATTTATATTGTTTTTATCCTCAATATTAAGTTTTGATGATAGAAAATCTGTCAACTTTTCTACTAACAAATCTTTATCAGCAAAACCTATTGATAACACCTCCACAAGCGCACCTTTTTGTTTTATATTTCCACCGAAACACATAATATTGTTTTTTACAATATTTGCTACAACATAATTGATTGGCTTATGCAAAACATCAGCAACAAGAACTGATGCCTCTTCGGCTAGTGCTTCTTCATTTTCTATATTTGCATTTGTATATACTGTTAAAAATGGCATTTTACCTCCTTAATTAATGTAGCTGAGTATGATATAAAGATGCATATATACCATCTTTTTTATTTATCAATTCTTCGTGATTTCCAATTTCAACAATTTTACCATAGTTTACTACTACAATTTTATCAGCATTGCGAACTGTTGATAATCTATGAGCAATAATAAACACAGTTCTGTCAGCCATTAAATTTTCTATAGCTTGTTGAACAATTGCTTCGGATTTATTATCAAGAGCAGACGTTGCCTCATCTAGGATAACAATTGGAGCATTCTTAATAAAAGCACGAGCAATTGCTATACGTTGTTTTTGACCACCAGACAAGAGAACACCTCTTTCACCAATCTCTGTATCAAGACCTTTTTCAAGAGTTGAAATAAATTCTTCTAAACAAGCATTCTTTACTGCTCTTTGAATTTCTTCTTCTGTTGCATTTTCTTTACCTAAGATAATATTATCTTTAATAGTTCCCCCAAAAAGGAAATTATCTTGGAAGACAATAGCGATGTTATCTCTTAATGAATCGATATCTAGTTCTTTAATATCTGTTCCATCAATTTTTATTTTACCATTTGTTACATCATAAAAACGAGGCAAAAGATTAACAAGTGTTGATTTTCCACCACCTGAATTACCAACAAATGCTATTGTTTCTCCTATATTTATTTTTAATTTTACATCTTTTAGCACTGGTTTATTTTTCACGTATGAGAAACATACATCTTCATATTCAATACAATTCTTTGGTGTTTCTAGTGATTTTGGATTTTCACAATTTCGAATTTCAGGCACTCTTTCTAAAGCACTAAATACACGCTCCATAGCGAGAAATGCCATTTGAACATTATTGAAGTTATTACCTATACTTTTGATCGGATTATAAAGCATAATTAATGCAGCAATAAATGATACAAAACTTCCTGCAGTAATTTGATGTGTAACGATAAGATACGAACCGAGCCAAATAACAAGAGCAATACCTAAAGATACAATAAAGTGCATAAGCGGAGATATAACTCCTGTACGTTGTATCATTTTCATTCCTAGTTTGAAAACATCATCAAGAGTATTACGAAAACGAGAATTTTGGTAATCATATAAGTTATATGATGAAATAATTCTATTACCGCTATATGTTTCGTTAAAATGTGTCATAACTCTTGAGCCTGAAAATACGGTTTTATCCATAAGACCTTTTATGCGTTTTCTAACTCTTGTTAAAGGAAACAAAGCTCCTAATAAAACAAGTGTTGCAACAATTGCGAGTTGCCATGAGTTATAAAACAACACGCAAATAAGAGACAAAGACGAGAATAAACGAGTTGTAAATAACTTCATATTATTTAATAAACCACTACATGCTGAATCCACATCATTATTAAAACGAAAGATAACGTCTCCTGATGTATTTTTATCAAAAAATGCCGCATTATAACGCATTAACTTAGAAAATAGTTTTTTCTTAACATCCATAGCAACTTTTTGACCAACCCATGTATTTAGATATGTTGCACTATATGTAAGTACACTTTGCAAAGAGCTAAATACAATAATTAAAATAGGAATAAGAATAGTTGAAGAGCCAAATGTTCCTTTTTCAACCATTACAACATCCATATATGGCTTTAGAGCCCATGCAATAACTGCATCCATTGAACCAATCGGTATAGTAATAAGCACTGCTGTTAAAGCTCTACCCCAATAAGGCTTTACATATGGCAATATTTTTTTATAATTAACAATAAAGTTCAAGCTTAATAATTTTGCTTTTAATTTTTGAAACATAGACTTCCCTATAACTAAAATTTAAACACAAAAAGATGCCCTAAATGCACCATATTTTGTTTTAATTATTACCAAGCTTTTTAGGAGATGTAAACAAAAAAAATTAAGATATCTTACATATAAAAAGCCGTTTCTATATTTAGGAAACGGCGTAAGATAGTCCGATAGTCCATTTAAGCTATTATAGAATCTCAATAGCTCCTGCTGCAGTTCTACCACGATCGTCATAAATCTCATAACTTACGCGTTGTCCCTCATATAGTTTTCTTAAACCCTTTTCTTCTAGCTTTGTTATGTGTACAAAAACATCTTTACCACCGCTTTCTGGTTGGATAAATCCATAACCTTTACGAGAATTAAACCATTTAACAGTTCCTGTTGTCATTTTATCTCCTTATTATAATAAAAGTTTCACTATTTCGGTTGAGCAAACTCAACAGATTTTATTTATAATACTATTTATTTTATAGTCAAGAGCAAAAGACAATTAATGGTTGTTTTTTTGAGATATTTCTAACATATGTTGTTTTAAGTACTCTTTAAATTCAGGATTTAATCCTTTAGTCAAAGCCTTATCTTCCATGTATTTTAGTATAGCTTCTTGCTGTTTAGGCTTTTTTATAGCAATTCTTGTCAAATAATAAACAGCTGCCTCAAAAACTTGTTTTTCCTCACTATCAAGCCCTGACAATATCGATAAATATGTTGGAGAAAAACGTTTTTTCACATCAGCATTATTTAATGCGTATGATGCTTTTTGAATTTTTTCAGCTTCACTTGGAGAGATATCTCCATCTTTTTTACCTAAAAGAAAGCCTTTTAATATTTTTAACATAGATGAACTTACACTTACAACCATTTTTCCCTCGCTATACAATTATTCATTTAAGGTAATTTATGTTTTATAGTTTTGCAAATACTTTTTATAGTTTTTTTATCTAAAAACTGTTGACACTTAGCTTAAAAAATATTAGAAGTCTTTTTTATTAAATAATTGCTTGATCGTCTAATGGTAGGACAGCGGACTCTGACTCCGTTAATCTTGGTTCGAATCCAGGTCAAGCAGCCAACGAGAACAACCGCCCTTGTGGCGGTTTTTTTGTTGACAAACTTTTTTGAATAAAATACGCTCGCTGTATAAATTTAATTGCCAAAAGGGATGTTACAACATGAATAAATTTTCTTGCATTTCGCCCAAAGCCCAAATAGGTGAAGACAGTGTTATTGGGAAGTTCGTAACTATTGATGATGATGTTAAAATCGGCAAAAATTGTTATATTGGCGATTACTGTCGAATTTTAGGAAAAGTCACCATTGGTGATGGGACTTATATCGGTGCTAGGGTTTCTATTTATGGAAACACTGTTATCGGATGCAATAATTTTATTTCGGATAATTGTTGTATAGGTCTCTCCTCCGAACACATAGGATATCACCACTATAGAGGCAAGGTCATTATTGGTGATAGTAATCATATCTGTAGCAGTTGCACCATTGATTGTGGCAATAATTTCGGATCAGATAAAATGAAAGAATATTTACCTTACATAACGGAATATGATTATCCTGAAGATGCCACTGTAATTGGTAATAGATGTTTTATCTTGAACGGAGTAACAATTCATCATAATTGCCATGTTGGTCTTGGAAATATTCCAAATTCAATCAACATGGATTATGATACGATTATTTGCTCTAATTGCAATTTAAACGGATTTGTTCATGTGGAAAAAGGATGCGAATTAAGCAGTGGAACATTTGTTCGTGAATGGATGTGTATTGCCCCTGGAGCTTTTACTGCAATGGGCGAACATATTGTTAAAAACGTTCCTCCTTTTGCTAAGATACTCAAGAATCGTAATACGGGTACTCTTGAAGAAAGAATGAAGTCATTTAATGTAAGTTATGATGATTTAAAAAATATCAAAAATATAACTGTCATGACGATGTTTTATTAATATAACATTATCAAATATGCTTATATTTTAAAAAGATAAATTCCTAATCTTTCCATAATAAATCGAAGTTGTTCTTTGATACCAACAATTTCGGAGCGATGAGCTTTTAGAAGTTAGAAGTTTGCACACTACGTGAAGCCAACAAAAAAGCACCTTTATGGTGCTTTTTTATTCTAGCTTTTTCCAAATATTTCATTTAATTGTCTATTCACTCTATAAAATGTGGTGCATTTTGGAATATCTTTCAAACGTCTTGCTCCTATATATGACATTGTAGAACGAATTCCTCCCAAAATTTCCATAATAACACCCTCTACACTTCCTTTGTAAGCTATCTCAACAACTTTACCTTCAGAAGCTCTATAACAAGCCATACCGCCAAAGTGTTTTTCTTGAGCTAATTGAGATGACATTCCATAAAATTGTTTATATTTTTCTTTTTTCTGCAATAAAACCATCTTATCATTTTCTTCTATAAGTTGATTGGTTTGAACATTTTTCTCAATTAAATCTCCAGATGCCTCATCTGTTCCTGCAAGCATTCCACCTAACATAACAAAATCTGCCCCTGCTCCAAAAGCTTTAGCTACATCACCTGCACATGTGCAACCACCGTCAGCACAAACTAAACCTCCAACACCATGAGCAGCATCTGCGCATTCCAAAATTGCAGACAATTGTGGACGACCAACACCGGTTAATTTTCTTGTAGTACATACAGAGCCAGGACCAATTCCTACTTTAACAATGTCTGCACCATTTAAAATTAAATCTTGCGTCATATCGCCTGTTACAACATTTCCAACCATTATCAAAAGATGAGGAAAAGAAGC
>JAZRAL010000043.1:0-1706 GCA_045634545.1 Alphaproteobacteria bacterium
TTGATAAACGCAGGCGGTGGATTTATCACAATGATAGACGGAGCCGCAACCTTCGATTCAGCAACTTCATTTGCTCTAATCAGAGGAGGACACGTAGATGCCTCAATCCTTGGAGCAATGCAAGTAGATGAAAACGGCGACCTTGCAAACTGGATGATACCTGGAAAGAAAATCCCAGGAATGGGAGGAGCAATGGATCTTTTAGTAGGAGCAAAAAGAGTAATCCTTGCAATGGAACACACTGCAAAAGGAAATCCAAAAATCCTTAAAAAATGTACATTGCCACTAACAGCCAAAGGACAAGTAAATATGATAATCACTGAAATGGGCGTAATGGAAATCACACCAAAAGGAATAGTATTGACAGAAATACACCCAGAATTCACAGTAGAACAAGTTCAAGCCGCAACAGAAGCAGAACTAATCATATCAGAAAACCTAATACCAATGCAACAATAAAGCATTAAGTAAATAAAAACTAAAAAGGTTCGGTTAATCAGCCGAACCTTTTTTTATTATGTGTATATGCAATAAAAGATTTTTTTTGCGTTTTTTTAATAAAAGTTGTATATATTTTAGTTTATGTTGAGTTTGGTTATAATTCTTATTGTTCGTTTTTTTAATATATATTTTATATGTAAGAATAAATTCATTTGATATTGCTTGTGTTGTTTCAAACTTATCGATACACAACGTTCTCGTTATATCGTAGCAAGCGTATAATACAAAAGGGCAAGGATATTTATAAATAAAAAGGAGGTGTAATATGAATGATAAAAAATGGTTGATAGTATCTTTTTTATGTATAATATTATTATCGGTAACACTTATATGGAAAGTTGCATTTGATAAACCAGATGTTGCAAAAATTTCACATCGTATTATAGGAGAGGAAGGTTTTGATAAAACAGAGTATGACAGTATTGTAATAAAATATGATACGATTTATATACATAAAGATGGTAATATAACAAATAACTATCCGCTTTTTAATACAATAAAGCATTAAGTAAATAAAAACTAAAAAGGTTCGGTTAATCAGCCGAACCTTTTTTATTATGTGTTGTGTGTTTTTAGAAGAATAAAGATAATTCATAACTTCCCGAATAAGCGTATGTTAAAGGAAAAGAACTGAATTGAATACTAACTATAAAAGAATGAGGTTTATCTACATTATATTAGTAATCAAGAAATAATTCTTTGTTTTAATTTTTTCTTTCTTTGATTTATTTTTCTCTTTCTTTGCTTTATTTTGCGTTTTCTTTGAAAAAAGGTGAGTGAATATCAAAAAAAAATGTATATTTGCAAACTTAAAGAATTTAATTTTTTATTTAATAATCCAATATTTTAAATATAGTAATATGAAAAAAGGATGTAGATACGGTACTCACCGTGTGATTGAACCAAAAGGAGTGTTGCCTCAACCAGCAAACAAGGTAGATAACAATATGGACGAAATTTATGATAATGAAATCCTTATTGATGTTCAAACTTTAAACATTGACTCTGCTTCATTTACTCAAATTGAAGAACAAGCAAAAGGCGACAAAGAAGAAATCGCAAAGATAATGATGTCTATCGTTGAAAAACAAGGAAAACATCGTAATCCTGTAACTGGTTCTGGTGGTATGTTACTTGGAACAGTTGAAAAAATAGGTGATGCTTTAATTGGAAAAACTGATTTAAAAGTTGGTGATAAAATAGCT
>JAZRAL010000044.1:0-15946 GCA_045634545.1 Alphaproteobacteria bacterium
CTAATTTGCAATATATTTTTCGAAAAAAAGATAAAAAACAATAAAATAAAATCAATACATTAAGATAAATAAACAAACTAAGCTATCATATTAATATAGCAATTTAAAACACTGAAACAAGGTATTATTACTTATCTTACAGGGATTAGATTGTAACAATACCTTGTTTATAATTGCGCAATTTCAGATCTGAAAATTTTATAATAATAACAACAAAACGTTGGCAATTTATGATAAAATTTTATAACGGTTAAAGCTTTTGGCCTAAAGCCCACCCCTTATAATAAAATCCTCTCACATTATTTATGCTAACTCATAGACACAAAGCATAAATATCCATATAATTTAAATAAAAAGGCAATAATCTAGTGACATATATATATAATAAACTTAACAAACCGTTTAAAAGTTAGAATCATAAACTGATTCGTACAATATATTTTTAATGTTGTTCACAAGATTATTTTATTTTTATCAAACTACCTAAAACAGGAGCACCATTCTCCATCCTTAAAGTCATATTATGTATTTGAATTTCCTGAAAATTAAACCTTTGAGCTAAGCCCTTAATATATTTTATAGAATGCTTATATCTACCACTTGGCGCTAAATAAAAATCTTTTCCACGCTCCTCATCTGCCGTTTCAATAGAAAACCAAACTTCTTTTCCTCTTAATTTATCAAAAACATTTTCTAAATTTCCAATATAACAAAAAACATCAAAACAAACAACCTTACTATATATAGCTAAATCATGATTATTTACAAAATTTTCTATATCTTCACAATATAGCTTCTCATACTTATTTGTTTTTTTAGCCAATTCAATCATATTAGAAGCAACATCAACCCCATCAAAAAAGTTTTTATCATTCTTTAATAATAGGGCACCTTTTCCTGTCCCAATCCCAAGCTCCAAAATCCTTCCTTCTAAATTTGGGTTAAGCTCTTTAAATTTATCTATAATATTACAATCTAACTTACTAATTGTTTCATCATAACTTGCAGCAAATTCATCAAACAATTTTTTTGCATATTCGACATCATCATTTCCTAAATCACAACCTGATAATGCACTCAATAATCGTTTTGAAAATAAATTATTTTCATCTAATTTTTGCCAATTTTGAGCTATTTTGAGAGCCATTTCCGCATTTTTCTCAAATAGCATACTAATTGTCTCCATAATCCCAATTTGAATTGTTTGATTGTTTTTATCCATCAAATAAGCATTAAACATAAGTCCTAAAGCTTCTTCAAAATCTTCAACTTCTTTTAATATCAAAGCCAAGTTGTAACTAATCAACGGGTCATCTGGATTTAATTTAACAGCTTCTCTATACATACCAAGAGCTTCATTATAACGCTTTGATTTATACAAAACGAGCCCATAATTTAGATAAACTCCATAAATATCTCGCCTTAGATTTAAGCTCTTCTTATAATAAATTTCAGCTTTTTCATATTCATTAAGCTCTAAATAAATATCCGCAACACCAAGTATCGTTTCGATATCATTTTCGTTTATATCCAAAGCTTTATGATAATATTTCAAACTTTCACTTAATTCCTTTTTTTGTTTTAAAAGACTAGCAAGTTCTAATAGTGCATCAATTCTATATGGGCAAACATCAACTGCAACTCTTAAATACTTTTCTTTTTCATCTATATTTTCAAGCATTTTAGCTAACATAAAGTTAGAATAAAAGTCTTTTTCATCTTCATCTAATACTTTAATTAAAGCATTTTTATCATTGGAATAAAAGCATAAATTAACTCTAGCTTCTGTATAATCGTTATCTATATCTAACGCTTTGCAAAAACATTTTATGCCATTTTCGTACATCAAACATTCTTCATATAAAACACCCAAATAATTCCAAGCCTCTTTCATAGATGCATCAATTTGAGTTACTTTTTGCAAGGCATCAATTGCTTCAGATTTTTTACCTAACGCTTTATAACTTAGACCTAAATTAAAAAAATAGGGGCCAAAAGGTTTTGGAGAATACTTAATCGCAGACAAAAAACAATCAATTGCATGCTCATCATTTCCTTTTGATTGCGAAATAAGCCCCAATAAATTCCATACATCAGCATTATAAGGTGAAGCTTCTAATATTTTCGTATAAATATCTTGAGCGCTATTTAATGCCCCTTCATTATGTAATTTAATCGCTTTTTCTAACAAAATATCATACGACATTCCAACACCTTACACTAAAAAACTAAGCCAAAAAATCATCAAGCATTTTATATATTTCTAAAATATCCTCATCATTACTTAAACGATGGTTAGATTCTTTCATTAAAACAACCCTTACATCATTTGATGTTAGTTTCTTTGCAATCATAGGCGCCATTTCCCAAGGAAGAGCTGCATCTTTCATACCTTGCAACAATCTAACCTTACCATTAAAAGGGATATTTTCCTTTTCCAAAAGCAAATTTGGCTCAGCCGATTCTAGCATCTTTTTTGTAATCACATACGAAAAATCATTAGTTGGAAATACAATTTTACCTTGCTCATCTAATATTTTTTTATGTTCCTCATTAAAATAATTAATAAAATATCTCTTTAAGAAATCTGGAGCCGCTGCCATTCCAATAAAACCTTTAACCTTCTCAGGGAATTTAACTGCACTTAATAAAGAAAGCCATCCCCCCAAAGATGCCCCCATAACAACCACATCACCATCAACCATTTCTGAAACAATTTCAAACATTTGCTCTCTATATGTATCAATTGTTGTTTCTTCAAAGCGCTCTATATCACTACCATGTCCTGCTATTTCGAATCTAAAAAAGCCAACACCATGCTCAATACACCACTTTTTCACCATTTCAGGTTTTCTTCCCATTGGATCAGAACAAAAACCATGTGCATAAACAATCGTAAAATTTTGAGTTTTTTGAGTATCTAGCTTAATATACTCAATCAAAGTGGTGTGTCCGTTCTTAAATTTGTATTTTTGCATGTTGACCCCTCTAAATGTACTAACCATTTAAAAGGATATAAACTAAAATGAGTAAAGATAAAGTAAAAAAGCCAGTTATTTTACAAGTTTTACCCGAATTAAACCAAGGTGGTGTTGAACTTGGAACAATTCAAGTTGCAGAAAACCTTAATGAACACGGCATAAAAAACTATGTAGCATCCCAAGGCGGTCGCATGGAATACCAACTAGAACGCCTAAAGGTAAAACACTTTAAACTACCACTTAAAAGCAAAAATCCCATCACTATCTTAAAAAATGCTAACAAATTAGCCGAAATCATCAAAAAAGAGGGGATTAATGTTGTTCATGCACGTTCAAGAGCTCCTGCTTGGAGTGCATACTTAGCCGCTAAAAAAGCTAAAGTACATTTTGTAACAACTTTCCATGGAACATATGGCTTAGGCCCATGTGGTATAAAAAAAGTATATAACCAAGTAATGACCTTTGGTGAAAAAGTAATTGTTATATCATCTCATATAAAACGCCATGTCTTGGAACACTATGGGGTTGCTGAAGAAAAAACAGCATTTATTCATCGCTGTGTAGATGTAGAAAAATTCAACCCAGCATCAGTTACTCCAGAGCGCCTCAAAACTATGATTGAGCAGTATGACCTACCAACGGATAAAAAAATAATTCTTTTAATTGGACGATTAACTCGCTGGAAAGGACAAGAGTTATTAATTGATGCACTTGCTAAAATCAAAAAACGTGATGACTTTCATTGTATATTTACAGGAGACGACCAAGGAAGAACAGATTATACTGCCGGTCTAATCCAAAAGATTAAAGACTATCACATGAATGGGCGCTTTACCTTCATCAAACACACAGACGATGTTCCAGCCCTAATGAAAGCTTGTGATATTGTTGTTTCAGCATCAATTGAACCAGAAGCATTTGGTAGAATTGCTGCCGAAGGTGAAGCTATGGGGAAAATTGTTATCGCCTCAAACATTGGTGGCTCTTTAGATAACTTAAAAAACAACATTACAGGATATCACTTTGAATCAGGAAATGCCTTAGATTTGAGCAAAAAAATCACCAAAGCACTTGACCTTGATGATAAAACAAGAGCAGAAATCGCTTCATCTGCTCAAAATTACATAAAAGAAAACTTTACAAAACAAATTATGTGTGATAAGACCTTAGAGGTTTATCAAAACGTGGTAAACAATAACTAATTAACTTAATTTTTTATAGGGGTATAAAATGATAAAAATTGAACTACCAGATGGTAGCATAAAAGAAGTTGAAGCCGGTATCTCTGGCTTTGAATTTGCAAACCTTATTAGTCCAAACTTAGCAAAAGCAGCTTTAGCTGTTGAAACTAACGGCACGCTTACCGATACCACTACCCCTATAACTAGCAACGCCAAAGTTAGAATTATCACAGCAAAAGACAAAGAAGGATTAGAAATAATTCGCCACTCTTGTTCTCACATTATGGCAGAAGCTGTAAAAGAACTTTGGCCAGACGTACAAGTAACAATAGGACCTTTCATCGAAGACGGATTCTATTATGATTTTTCAAGAAAAGAACCTTTCACAACTGATGAGTTCGCAAAAATTGAAGAAAAAATGAAAGAAATCGTTAACCGTGACGAAAAAATTGAACGTATTGTTACAACAAGAGCTGAAGCTATTGCTTTATTTAACTCACGTGGTGAAAAATATAAAGTTGAAATAATTGAAGATTTACCTCTTGATGCAGAAATTTCATTATATCGTCAAGGTGATTATGTAGACTTATGTCGTGGCCCTCACGTTCCATCAACTTCAAAAGTAGGAACAGCATTTAAATTAATGAAGGTTGCTGGCGCTTACTGGAGAGGTGATTCAAACAACGAAATGTTGCAACGCATCTACGCTACAGCTTGGGCTGACAAAAAAGATCTTCAAGCTTATTTAACAAGAATAGAAGAAGCTGCAAAACGTGATCACCGTAAACTTGGTAAAGAAATGGATTTATTCCATTTTGAACCAGAATATGCTCCTGGTGCTGTTTTTTGGCATGATAAAGGTTATAAAGTATATAGAAGACTTATTGAATATATGCGTAATCGCCAAAATCATAACGGCTACGAAGAAATTTGCACCCCTCGCATTATGGATAGATGCTTATGGGAAACATCTGGTCACTGGGAAAAATATGGAGCACACAACTACTCAGGTCAAACAGAAGACGGTAAAATGTTCTGTATTAAACCAATGAACTGCCCTGGTGGTTTGTTAGTATACAAACAAGGTGTAAAGAGCTATCGTGATTTACCACTTCGCATGGCTGAATTTGGTAAAGTTAACCGCTATGAAGCATCTGGCGCATTAATGGGCTTAATGAGAGTTCGTGAATTCACACAAGACGATGCGCACATTTTCTGCACACCAGAACAAATGGAAGAAGAATGCATCTCAACAATGAAGTTAATTTTTGATATTTATAAAGACTTTGGTTTCGATAATATCAAGATTTATCTCTCAACTCGTCCAGAAAAACGCATTGGTTCTGATGAAATATGGGATATTTCTGAAAAATCATTAGCTAATGCTCTTGATAGACATGGCTATAAATATGAAATAAACGAAGGTGAGGGCGCATTCTATGGTCCAAAACTAGAATTCATATTAAAAGATGCTATCGGACGTGAATGGCAATGCGGAACAATTCAAGTAGATATGAATTTACCAAATCGCTTTGATATTTCATACATTGGTGAAGATGGTAACAAACATCAACCTGTAATGTTACACCGTGCATTGTTTGGTTCAATTGAACGCTTCCTTGGTATTCTAATTGAACATCATGCAGGACGTTTACCACTTTGGTTATCTCCAGAACAAATCGTTGTAGCACCAGTTACATCAAACTTTGATGACTATGCAAACGAAGTTGCAGAAAAACTTCAAAGAAATGGATTAACTGCAAAGGTTGATAATAGAAACGAAAAAATCAACTATAAAATTCGTGAACACTCTTTAGCAAAAACTCCAGTAATCATGGTAGTAGGCGCTAAAGAACAAGAAAACAATACTGTTACAATTCGTCGCCTTGGCTCAGAAAATCAAACAGTAATTTCATTAGATGATGCAATAGCTAAATTAACAAACGAAGCTCAAATGCCTCACCTACACGAATAAAAGAAATACAAAACACTAAAAAAGCGAGGCCCAAAACCTCGCTTTTGTTTTACATATTACTATAATCAATCTTAAATAAAGCCCCATTAGTATTATCAATAGGCACAAGCCACTCAGGATAATTCTTACAACCTAAAATCTTACCATATAATTTATCACAATTTTCTAAAGGTTTTTCATAAAAATTATCACTTGTTTCACTCAAATATAAAGAACCAACTTTATGTTTTTTCAATAACTCAATCACTCTTTTTTCATCATTAGAAAATAAAATTTCATGATTATCCAAAATACCTTCAACATTACCATGATAAGGACTAGCAATAACAGGTCTATTACCATACCAAACCATATGTGGAGCAAAAAAAGTATCTGTCACGACACTACCTTGAGGCAATCTATTTAATCCATTAAAATAAATAGTTGGCGCAGGTTTTTCAAAAACAGAACTAAAAATCAATAGATTAAGTATAAAACTAATATACTCCAATAAAACTAAAAATATAACAAATAACTTTATTTTTTTGCCATTATTAAACCTGTCTTGCAAATATAAAACAATCAACAAAACACTATACAATCCAGAATATGATAAAAATCTAATTCCCTTAAATGACAACAAACTATACCCTAAAAGACTAATATAAAGATACAAAACTAAAGCATTTTTAATATTTTTTCTTAATAAAATACCACCTAAAACCATCCCCATAAAAGGATAAGCACCCGTATAAAGATTGAGTCCTTTCATCTCAGTTATTCTACTCATAAATATAGGATATAATTTTTCATCAACAGGGGAATTAAACCACCCCATAAGATAAATTACAAATACTCCTAAAGAAAAAATACTCAATACCGCCAAAAACTGCTTTATTTTATCATTTATATTTTTTCCACCCAATAGAGACAAATAAGAAAGCCAACACAATGCAACCCAAAAAATAGAAATCCTTCCGGTGTTAACAAAAAACCACCCTTCATAACATGGATTTATAAGCCAACAAAAACTAACCCCAAGCGCATATCTAAAACACAAATTTAACAAATAATCATATTTATAATCAAAACACCAATACGTAATCAAAAGAAACAATGCCAAAAAAATAAAAAGAAAAACACCTTCAACTGACAACCATAATGCTAAAGCTAATAAAATAGAAATCTTAGTCAAAGTTTTATCATTTTGCTCTTTGATAAATAAATTAATAAAATAAAAAATCAAAACACTTAAAAATACAAATATAATATGATGATCAGGCCTATAAAAATAAGCTGTCCTCATAAAGTTAGCCTGCACAAACAACAAAATAAATGCTAATAAACGAAATTTAACATTAAAAAAATCTCTCATAGATGCAATTAAGAACATTGCACTCAATATCAAAAATAAAGGTGGTATAAATAACCCTGCATTAAATACAGCATCTTTTATATTATCAACAAGTAAAAAGGGAAGGGTGATTAAACCCCATATTATATATATAACCCTAGTCCAATGACTAATTTCTCCAAATGGATAATTTGACCACCACATTTTTTGTTCAAAAAAACTAGGATTTTCAAACCAATAAACCATTCTTAACGCATGAAAATAACAATCAGTATCTAAATATTCTCCATTCCAGCTTTGCACTTGAAAAAAATACATAAGCACTATCAAGCCCAAATATATTAAATATTCCAATTTACCTTTTAGAACACTCATACCAACCTCAAAATAACAAATAACACTCTATAATATTTACATAAAAAAAAGAAAAAACCCTCTTATTAATAACTTTATACACAAACAAAATCAAATCACTTCACTTTAAACAAAACTCTTATTAAATTTACATTATAAAAAAGGAGGCCGAAATGTTTTTTAATAAATTATTTTTCACACTTACAATATGTCTTGTAACATTTTCTCAAGTATCTATTGCAAACACAAAAAATAAATCAACAGAAAGTAATTCTATATATTTATTAAAACACGTTAACTGTAAATATAGAAAAAAAGATAAAGTCTCATATTGCGTAGATAAAGAAAACAACAAAATAACAGGAGAAATCAGAAAATATGCAGATGGAAATATTGTTTTATCCATCCCTGTAAAAGATGGCCTTATCGACGGAACAACAAAGTCATTCAAAAGAAATGGTGAAAAAAAATACGAAAAAAATTACAAAAATGGCCAAATGCACGGCTTGAATGAAACCTATTACGATGACAATAAAATAGAAACCTCTACAACATATAAAAATGGTATAAAAGAAGGTATTGCCAAACATTATTACACAAATGGATACATTGAAAAACAACTAACATATGTTGCCAATAAAATGGACGGCAAAATGCGAACTTATGATAACCAAGGTAAAACAACCTTTGATTTTATAACTGCAAACGACAAAATAATAAAAGGTATATATTATTACCTAAATACAACAGGAAAAACAGAGACAAATCCATTACCACAAATCATCATAGACGCGCTAAATCAAAAATGTATTGTCTTAAAAAATGAATTAACAATTAATTGTTATCGCATAGACATAGACAATAGCGAAGATTCCGAATGCAACCAAGAATGGCTTGAAAACAATAAACAAGCATTAGAACTAATAATTAACAAATGCAATCAAATAAAATAGGGAGCAAAGGTTGAATAACATAAAAAGTACAAGAAAAAAACAAAATATAACTATAACCGAATTATCTAAAAAAATTGGCATGTCTCAAGCCAATCTAACTAAAATTGAAAACAATCAAATTGAGCTAAAAATAGACCTTGCCCAAAAAATAGCTCTAGCTTTAGGTGTTTCACTTGAAACAATAATAGACACGCAATCACAAAACAATAAAATCGAGCTAATAAATCCTGAAACCCTCAAATTACCTAAGTTTTGCTCTATAGACTTCCCAATTCCAAACAATAAACCTCATCTGAGAGGTTATATTTTGCCAGACGATACAATGGCACATCTTCTCCCTAAACATTCAATAACCATTATTGATACATTAAAAAACGATCCAGAAAATGGGGTGTTTTTAATATCTATAAATAACGAAGTAATGTTAAGAAGACTGCAATTATTAGATAGTAAGAGCATATTAATTCTAACAGAAAATAAATCATATAGTACATTTGAAAAACAATTAAGCGATATTAATATATTAGGCAAAGCTATAAGCGTTATTACAAATATCTTAATCTAAAAAATATTCAAAAATCATTCAATCACCCCAAAAACCGCCTCTCACACAACAAGGATAACTTGTTGTATATAAATTATTTTACTCTAAAATATTCACAAATATTCATATTGGACAAATATTCATATTGAGAATATTGTTAACGTTTAATACTATTCAATATTTGGTTGATATTTAAATTTTTTATTATAATATATATCACGCATAATAAATATGATTAACTAATGGAGATAATAAATGGCTTGTAATCATCAATGCTCACATGAAGTTGAGCAAATGTGTCCGCTTTACAAAGGCGCAAGACACGATCCAGCTCCAATTCCAGAAGAAGGAAAATGGGTAAAAGCTAAACAAATTTCAGACATTTCTGGTTTAACACATGGTTGCGGTTGCTGTGCACCTCAACAAGGTACATGTAAATTAACCTTAAACGTTAAAGAAGGCGTTATTGAAGAAGCTTTAGTTGAAACAATTGGTTGTTCTGGTATGACACACTCTGCAGCAATGGCAGCAGAAATCCTTCCAGGAAAAACAATTCTTGAAGCATTAAACACAGACTTAGTTTGTGACGCAATCAACGTTGCAATGAGAGAATTATTCCTCCAAATCGTATATGGACGTACACAAACAGCTTTCTCTGAAAACGGCTTACCAATCGGTGCTGGTCTAGAAGACTTAGGTAAAGGTTTACGCTCACAAGTTGGTACAATGTACTCAACAAAAGTAAAAGGTCCTCGCTATCTTGAAATGGCTGAAGGCTATGTACTTGAAATTGGCGTTGATGAAAACAACGAAATCATTGGCTACAAGTTTGTACACTTAGGCAAAATGATGGAAGCAATCCGCAATGGCGTAGATGCAAAAACCGCTCTTGAAAACAACATTAAAACTTACGGCCGTTTTGAAGACGCTGTAAAGAAAATCGATCCAAGAAAGGAGTAAGCCATGCAACAATTCGAAGGATATGATAGAAGAATAAACACAATTACTCCAGTATTAGCAAAGTATGGCTTCAAAGATTTAGATGAAGCTAAAGCACTTTGCACATCTCGTGGTATTGATGTAGAAAAATTAGTAAAAGGTATTCAACCAATTGCTTTTGAAAATGCTGTATGGGCTTACACATTAGGTTGCGCTATCGCTCTTAAAGAAGGTGTAAAAAACGCATCTGAAGCTGCTGAAAAAATCGGTATTGGCTTGCAAGCATTCTGCGTACCAGGTTCTGTTGCTGACCAACGTGAAGTAGGTCTTGGCCATGGTAACCTAGCTGCTATGTTATTAAGAGAAGAAACTAAATGTTTCTGCTTCTTAGCTGGTCACGAATCATTTGCTGCAGCAGAAGGCGCTATCGGTATTGCTCGTTCTGCAAACAAAGTTAGAAAAGAACCTTTAAGAGTAATCTTAAACGGTCTTGGTAAAGATGCTGCATATATCATTTCTCGTATCAATGGTTTCACAGCTGTTGAAACAGAATATGATTATACAACAGGCGAATTAAAAATCGTTCGTGAAAAAGCATTTTCAAACGGCGATAAAGCAAAAGTTAAATGCTATGGTGCTGATGACGTATCAGAAGGTGTTGCTATCATGATTAAAGAAGGTGTAGACGTTTCTATTACTGGTAACTCTACTAACCCAACTCGTTTCCAACACCCAGTTGCTGGTACATACAAGAAATGGGCTATTGAACATGGTAAAAAATACTTCTCAGTAGCATCTGGTGGTGGTACAGGTCGTACTCTTCACCCAGATAACGTTGCTGCCGGTCCTGCATCTTATGGTATGACAGATACAATGGGACGTATGCATGGTGACGCTCAATTTGCAGGTTCATCATCAGTTCCAGCACACGTTGAAATGATGGGCTTAATTGGTATGGGTAACAACCCTATGGTTGGTGCAACTGTTGCAGTTGCTGTTGCTGTAGAAGAATCTCTTGGCAAATAAACATATCAATAACACATAAAAAAACAAAACACCTTATTCTTAAGAATAGGGTGTTTTTTTGAGCTTAAACAAAAAATAGCACTCATTTTGAGTGCTATTAATTAAAACAAATTATATCAATATAGCCTCTACTGTTCTTTGAATATCAAGTAATCTCTGTTGCTCATAAGAAAGAGTCAAACGAATAGAATCACCAAACTCTTTAACTTTAGCTATCTCAACATCTGTTAATTGCAACGGATGTTTTACTAATTTCAAAAATGCATTACGATTATTTTGAGCAATACTTTGCAACTCCAAAGGAACACCTCTTAAAGCAACAACACTTTCGCATTTTGAAAATAACGCTATAACTTCATTCAACACATCTTTTTTCATATCTGCATCTGGCCAAATCAAACAAGCTATATGAGATGAAGAAACACACTTTGCTAATTCAATCAATTGCTCATCTGTAAAATAACAACCAGTTAGGTCAAGCTGTCTCAAATAAGGCAACTCTCTCACAGTATTAACAAGCAAATCAAATAATTGAGTTTTATCCTCGAAAGAAAAACATCTTAAAGAGAAAAAGCGCAATTTTTTACACTTTGAAACCCTTGTAAGTATTTCAGTTAAAACAGCTACATCAGAAGATTTTGTAACTTCAACAGCTTTTTTTACGACAACTCTTGCTGAAGAATATATATCATTAATAGAACTTTCAGTAACAAATCCTTCAATAGACCCAATCCCCATAACAAACCTTAAGAGACCTTTAGCTTGAGCTTCATCCAACCAAGTAAAAACCTCAGCAGCTTCTTTTTTCTTAAAACAAGGACGTTTCAATACAATTTCTTTGGATTTTGTATCAAAAAAACCTAAATCATTTTTATAACCACAAACTGTAACAAAAGAACTCATATTAGCACCTCGAAAAAAATATAAATAATACAACTTATAGTATTTAACAGATACAATAAACAACCATTTTCTAAAAATCAATATATTTTTTTATATACTTTTACATTATTTTACAAAAAATATATAATATTTTATATTATTGAAGATTTTATCAATTTTAAATAGTATAATCAAATCAAATTAATTGCTAAAAAAATAAAAAAACATATACTGAATCCAAGAAAAACACTAATTTTATGGATTAAAAAAAATGACTCTAGAATACTCTGAACTTTTAATAATCATTGGATTTTTATCTATTATATGTATTTCATTTATTGTAACCAACATATTAAAATCAAAAACTATTAATAAATTACGAGAAACAAATAATGAATTAGAAAAAAAATATCTCATTACCAAAGATAGATTTTTAATAATCGAAGAAAATCTCTTAAAATTAGAAAAAGAAAAACAAGAAATAACAGATTCTCTTGCCTCAAAAGATAATCTATTAAGCTCACTAAAAGCTTCATTTGCAACCAAAGAAGAAAACTTGCAAGAAAAAATAAGCTACTTAGAAAAAATAAAAGACGATTTAACATTAAAATTCAAAGACATATCAACTGAAATAATTAAATCTCAACAAGATAGCTTTAACCAAAAGCAAGAAACAACTTTAACCCAAATACTAAATCCATTTAAAGAACAATTAAACTCTTTTAAAAATGAAGTAAATCAAGCAAGAACCGAAAGCATCAAAAACAAATCCAACCTAGATGCTCAATTAGCCAATTTATTAAACCTAAATAAGACTCTAAGCGAAGATGCTCAAAACCTAACTACAGCCTTAAAAGGGGCATCAAAAGCACAAGGCAACTGGGGTGAATGCCAATTATCCAGAATTCTTGAAATTTCAGGACTACGCAAAGATCAAGATTACGAAACCCAATGCTCATTTACAGACGAAAATAGAAAACTATATCGCCCAGATGTAATAATTCATTTACCTGAAAACAGGGACATCATTATCGATTCTAAAGTATCACTAAGCGCATACCTTGACGCAATGAATGCAGACAATGAACTAGATCGTCAAAAACATCTTCAAAAAAATCTATCAGATATTAAATCTCATATCGATGAATTGTCAGCCAAAGAATATCAAAAACTACTAAAAGAACGCTCACTTAATTATGTAATAATGTTCATCCCCGTAGAAAGTGCCTATATTGCAGCCTTAGATACAGATCGCTACATCTACGATTACGCATATAAAAAGAACGTCATTCTAGCAACTCCTTTATCATTATTACCAACTCTAAGAACTGTTGAAAACCTATGGCGCATAGATAGCCAAAATCAAAACGTACAAAAAATAGCAGAACTTGGTGGAAAAATATATGATAAACTTGCTGCATTTGTTGATGATATGAAAGCAATAGATAGAGCTCTAAACCAAGCTTCAAATGCTTATAATAATGCCATGACCAAACTTCAAGGAAGAGGTTCTGCGCTTTCTCAAGCAGAAAAAATGAAACTATTAGGCTCAAAAACAAATAAAACTATTAACCTTACCTTAAATGATAATGTTTTACTATTAGAAGATAATAGTAACGAAGTAGCAAACGGAGATTAATATGCCTAAAATAGTTTTTACTGGTGGCGGTTCAGCTGGACACGTAACCCTAAATCTTGCTCTAATTCCTTGGTTTATAGAAAAAGGATGGGAAATCCACTACATTGGCTCACGTAAAGGCATGGAAGAAGAACTAGTAAAAAAATATAAAGAAGTTAAATACCATAGTATTACAACCGGAAAACTACGTCGCTACTTTTCATGGCAAAATTTCTTGGACATGATAAAAATCCCATTTGGATGCCTTGAGGCTATTTATCTTGTACATAAATTAAATCCAGATGTTATTTTCTCAAAAGGAGGATTTGTTTCTTTTCCTGTGGTAATAGGGGGCTTTATAAATAGAAAAAAAATATTTATGCATGAATCAGACTTAACACCTGGTCTTGCCAACAAATTGAGCCTTCCATTTGTAAACACTTTTTTCACAACTTTTCCTGAAACAGTTGATAAAGTAAAACAAAAACAAAAGGTTAAATGTGTAGGCCCCGTACTATCTGATAGATTATTAAATGGCGACAAAACAAACGGAGCAAAATTTGCCAATTTAGACCACTCAAAACCAACAATAATGGTAATAGGGGGAAGTCTTGGGGCAAAAAGTTTAAACAGTGCCATAGAAGAAAACTTTGATAAGCTACTAAAATCATATCAAATTATTCATATATCTGGTAAAAATGGTTTCAATCCAAACCTAAAATCAAATGGTTACGCTCAATATGAATATGTAGATAAAGAGCTAAAAGACTTATTAGCCTTATCAGATGTCGTAATTTCAAGAGCAGGCTCTAACTCTATATTTGAGCTAGCAAGCTTAAATAAACCAATGATATTGGTTCCACTCCCAAACACATCTTCACGAGGCGAGCAATCATTAAATGCTAAAAACTTTGTCAATAAAGGTTATGGTGAACTAATCAAAGACGAAGACATCTCAAACCCTGACATATTTTTCCCAACCTTAGAAAAAGTATATAAAAATAGGGCGCTTTACACTCAAAAGATGATACAAAATCCTGTAAAAACAACCTCAATAGAAAGCATTTGCCAAGAAATATCTCAAAAATAACTCTTAACTTATTGCTTTTCTAAAATAGCTGGCATCATCAATCCATGGCTTCACGTCAACAGGAATACCGTGTCCTGTCTCCATAGTTATTAAAGCATCTTCTGTGGTATATTCTAAAACAAGTCTGCGTAAATCATAGTCACCCTCACCAAAATGTAAATGACTATCATTTGTAGAACTAAAATCACCATCACAAAGATGATACATAACAGGATTTAATGCTTTCATTTCAGATAAAAAAGAAAAAACATTTTCATTACAAGCATTTGCGCCACAAATAGCATGAGAAAAATCAAGACAAAATAGGGCGTTTGCTTCATCAATAAACCTTTTAATCTCAAAAGGTCTAATACCATGAAGCTCATTTTTTGTTTGAGAACAATAAGATGGAAGATTTTCAACAGTCAAACGACTATCATGAAAATCAATAAATTGTCTCATACTTTCATCCAAAAATTCATCACTTTTTCCCATACCAGGATGCAAAATAATATAAGGACAATCAAGTAAATCAGCAAATTTTTGAGAATCACTTAATCTTTTTTTATTATTTAAAAACTCATTTTTATCCGCAATATTAAGCTGTTGTATGTTATGAGGAGCATGAATTATAGTTTTAATCCCATAAAACATATCATAAACTTTATCCTTAGTTTCATCAAAACTGTCGGGAAGGGCAAAGAGCTCTAAATAATCAAAAACCCCATCTTTCAAAGATGCTTCTGCTGATTTTGCAAAATCAATATTTTTTATAAAATCTTTTGACCATAATTTTAATCCAAGCTTTCGCATCACAAATCTCCAAACTAAATTAGCTTCAAACATTTTATGATTTATAAATAAATTAAAAATAAAATCAAGCAAAGAAAAAACAAAACATATCGACTAAAATTATTTATTGAAAATTTATATCACTAAAACTTATCTAAAATATTATGTATACAAAATCCACTCATAAAATTTAATAATTCCCATTATAAGAGGGGTTTTTATATATACGTTTCATTTGTCGCATAATTTATGTTATGTATACAAACACATTATTAGACGCCCCTAAAATAAAAAATACA
>JAZRAL010000045.1:0-16662 GCA_045634545.1 Alphaproteobacteria bacterium
AACAATACAATCTTTGGGAGTATAATTCATTTTTTCGGCCGCATATAAAAACAAATCAGGTTCAGGTTTGCCATGAGCAACAAAGCTAGCAGAAAAAACTTTTTCTCGGCTAAAATATCGTTCAAGATTAAGAGGTTCAAACCGCGCTTTAATTCCGTTCAAAGAATTTCCGGTAGCAACACATTGATCAAATTCTTTTAACTTAAAAATATCTTCAATCCCATCTGTTAAAGAAATATTTTTATTTACAGCTTCACTTATTTTATCATTAATCTGCTTTACAATATCCGCATTGGCATTTTTACCTAAAGATAACAGAGCTTCCAGTTGTTTTTGTTGGCCTTTGCCTATGATATACTGAATAACATTATCTCTGGTTAAACTAATACCATATTCTTCTGCAAATTCTACATATTTATCTGTAGCAATATGCTCTGTATCGGCAATTACTCCATCAAAATCCCATATTATCAACTTTTTCATAAATTTTCTCCTTAGAAGGAAATAACATAAAACATATTAAATTGTAATTAATTTTTCGAATATTTGCCTATAATAGTTGTTTTTGAAAAACTAACATTCGAAACAGCTGAAAGGCTTGGAAATAAAAGAAAAAGCAGGCATTTTTCAGCCTGCTGTTTGTATTGGTGATCCCAACGGGATTCGAACCCGTGTTGCAGCCTTGAGAGGGCCGCGTCCTAGGCCTCTAGACGATGGGACCAAAAACCTAAAACAACTCTTAAATAAATCAAAACAATTTAATATGCAAGCAATTTTTAATACATCTCTAAAACTACTTAACATCACACCCAATCTTAAGCATAAAACCTTTATCTATTTCATCAAAAAGGCTATACACATCAACACCTAACCTTGTATCAAACTCTTCTTTTATCTTATGCATGTTTTTAATAATATAACTAGGCATCTTAAATTTATACCGCTTAGCAAATTCTTGTGCTCTTTGCTCAATTGTAACCAATCCATCGCAATTTGCTAACCCATCACACAATTGGATAATTTTATCATACTCGTCAAATTTACATTTTTTTATATACTTTTTTACAAACTCTTTATCATCCATATTACCATAAAAATACCTATCAAAATCCTTCCCTCTTGGTAATATATTATAATAAAAAGAATGTGTTAAAGAAATTCTAGCAATATCTTTATCTTTATTCTCATACATTTCATAACCAATAATTCCATGAAATCTCTTTTCATACATCTCATATATCTTACCACAATCGTGCATTAAGCCTAAAATATATGCTTTTTCGCTATCAAACCCTAATTTTTCTGCAATTTTTTCAGCTAATAGAGCAACTCCATAAACATGATTATGAAATTTATACCAAGTCCCTTTTTCTCTACCTTTTTTCAAATCATATTTAAGTAGTTCGCTAATAAATTTTTCGGCTTTTTTTCTATTCATATCTATCTCCTTTAACACAAAAGCCTAATACAAAAAAATTAACATATTATAAAAGAAGAATCATGCATCTGCATGATTCCTCTTTTTTTTACTAAGGAATAGAGTCTTTAGGCAAAACATTATATTGTTCAAAGCGAACAACAATATTTTTTCCATCTTGCAAACTATCCTTTAATAGTTCTGCACCTTTACAAGCCTTTTTTACCGAAACAATTTTTATCCAAAAAAACACTTCGTCTTCTTTTGATAAACTTTTGACATTAAAGTCAACAATCTTCGGAATCTTAAGTTTATAAGTCCTGTCTTTCTTTTTGGTATTCACATCCACAATAATATCTGTGCTCTTTTTTTCATATAACACTGTACTATCGTTTAACATACGAATACTCTCCTCAACATTTTGCCCCTTAACTACATTAAAAGAAATCAAGAGTCCAAAACACATTAACAACATAATTATACGTTTCATAATTATCTCCGGTTTATTTTAAGAGATGCATTCCTTTAGATGCTCCGGTTTACTCTTTTCTAATTGTAAAACATAAAAATATCGCAACCCTACCCAAATAAGAGTTCACGATTGTTTCTTCAATTTACCCCATACTAAAATACGGCAGTTCTATTCAAACTGCCGTATCAAAAATAATTAGGTTATCTTATTTTGATTTATAAACCTTATCAACAAAGGTTTGAACCATGATATACAATAGAGGAATAACAATTAAACCAACTATTGTACCAACAAGCATACCTGCAAACACAGGAACACCAACTGCAATTCTAGAACCAGAACAAGCGCCTGTTGCCCACACCATTGGTGCCACACCCAAAACGAATGTTAATGCAGTCATCAACACAGCTCTAAAACGTTCTTTCAAACCTGTTACAGCCGCATCTAATACGCTTGCACCCTTTTCATGTTCTTCTTTTGAGAATTCCACAATCAAAATACCATTCTTAGCAGATAAACCAACCAATAATACCAAACCTAACTGAGCATAAATACTCAAAGGAAGGCCAGATATATACATACCAACAAACGCACCAAGCATAGCTGTCAATGTTGATAAAATAACTGACATAGGAATACTCCAGCTTTCATATTGAGCAACCAAGAATAAATAAGCAAACAAAATTGCTAAAGCCACCAAAATACCAATCTGACCTTGGTTACGTTTTTCTTGCAAACTCATACCAGACCACTCAAATGCATATTCTTTAGAAAGCTTTTCTTCAGCCATTCTTTCAATAGCTTCCATAGCTTCACCAGAACTGGAGTCGTCCGCCGCTGTAATTTGAACTGTTGCCGCAGGATATTGGTTATATCTATCAATCGCACGAGGAAGAGTAATTCGCTTAATTTCAATCAAACTACCCAATGGAACCATCTGACCACTAGCGCTTTGAACATACAAATCTTTAATGCTTTGAAGATTTTTACGATATTTCCAATCAGCCTGAACCATAACTTTATTAGCTTGAGTACCAATATTTACGTCATTAACATACATAGAACCCAAATATGTTTGAAGTGTAGAATAAATACTACCAATACTTACACCCATAATTTCAGCTTTTTCACGATTAATCTCTAAATAAGCATGAGGTGTACTAGAAGTAAATGTAGAATAAGCCATCTTAACTTCTGGTAATTTATTTATCTCAACCAAAAATTTATTTAAGTTTTTCTGTAACTCATTCATATCCACATTTTCAATAGCTTGGAAACGTAAATCAATACTATTACTTGTACCAAGACCTGGAATAGCTGGCATTTCAAAAAGTATGATATTAGCTTCAGTAATTTTTGACATTTCTGCCATTAATCTATTTCTGATATTTGTAGAATAATCTGCAATATCAGAACGGTCTTCCCATGGTTTTAATGCCACAACATTAAAACCAACGTTTTCACCTTGTCCTGCCATAATACTAAAGCCTCTCATGTTCATAACCGAACGAACACCTTTTTCAGCCTTAAGAATTGGACGAGTTTTTTCAATAACATCCAAAGTTCTTTGCCCTGAACTACCTTCTGGAAGTTGAATGTTTACCATAATCACACCTTGGTCTTCATCTGGTAAAAATGATGATTTAATATCATTTACAGAATAAAGATTTAACCCGATAATTGCTAAAGCAATAAATACAATAACAACCATTTTTCGACCAATGCGAGCTAAAATCTTAACATAAACATTCTTTGAATTATCAATAATTTTTTCAAATCTATATAAAAATCCAGATGTTCTTTGCTTAACAGGTTTCAAAATTGTAGCACAAAGAGCAGGACTTAATGTCAACGCATTAATACCAGAAAACAACACAGCAAAAGAAATAGCAATCGCAAATTGTTGATAAATTCTACCTGTTACACCACCCATAAATGCAATTGGCACAAAGATAGCAAGTAACACTAATGTTGCAGCCACAATCGCAGATGACACTTGTTCCATAGCTTTTGCTGTTGCTTCTTTTTGTTTTAATCCCTCTTTTTCCATAAGGTAAAGCACACGCTCAACCACAATAATCGCATCGTCCACAACCAAACCAATCGCCAAAATCAAACCAAACAATGTCAAAATGTTTAAGTTATATCCAAGCGCAAGCATAACCGCAAATGTCGCTAAAATAGACACAGGAATTGCAATCGATGGAACAAGAGTTGCTCTCCAATCTTGTAAAAAGATATAACAAACCAAAACCACCAAAATAAAGGTTAAAACAAGTGTAAATACCACTTCTTCAATAGATACTTTAATAAATTCAGTCGCATCAAAAAAGACTCTAACCTCAAAATCTTCAGGAAAATATTTTTCTAAACGCTTTAATTCTGTCTTAACAGCTTCCATTGCCTTAATAGCATTTGCACCAGAAAGCTTATTAAGCATAATCGCAACGTTTGGTTGACCGTCAACATCTGAACGCATTAAATAATTTTCAGAACCAATCTCAACTCTTGCAATATCTTTTAAGCGAACAAGACCGCCTTCTTCTTCTGTTCTAACAATAATGTTTTCAAAATCTTTGGTTTCATTCAAACGACCTTGAGTTTCAAGAGAAAATACAATTTGACTTGTACCATCATTAGGTTCAGCACCAACAGAACCTAAAGATGGCTGATAGTTTTGAGAACTAATTGCATTTCTAACAGCACTAATAGGAAGATTAAGCGCAGCCATTTTATCAGCATCAAGCCAAACTCTCATACTTAGGTCAGAACCCATAACATGCGCATCACCAACACCATATTGACGACCAAGGTTGTTTTTAATGTTATTTTGTACATAGTTATTTAAAAAGTTTCTATCATGCGTACCATTTGGAGAAATAGCTTGCAAAAAGCCCAAAATTTCAGAAGATCTACGCATAACATTAACACCTCTAGCCTGCACTTCATCAGGAAGAGAATTAATAGCTTTTTGTACTCTGTTTTGCACCTTAACTTGAGCAAGGTCCGGGTCTGTACCAATTTCAAAGCTAATATCAAGTTGATAACGACCTGAGTTATATGAAGATGAGTTCATATACATCATATTATCAACACCATTAATTTCTTTTTCAATTGGCACTGCAACAGTATTAGCTACTGTTTCAGCACTAGCACCAGTATAATCTGCAGTAACAGTAACTGTCGGAGGTGTAATTTCTGGATACATCGCAACAGGAAGGGTAAAAATAGCAATCAACCCAGCCAAACTCATTACGATAGCAATCACCACCGCAAAACGAGGTCTATCAATAAAAAACTTAGAAAACATTATTTGTCCCCCAACAATTATTTATTAGAATTTATACTTACAGTAGCACCATCACGTAGCATTCTATTTTGAATACCATCAACAATTATTTTTTCACCAGCTTTCAAACCGCTCAAAACAACTTGTCTGCCATTATATGTTTCACCTAATTCAATATCTCTTAAAGAAACAACATTTTCATTTCCTATAACAAATACAGATGATTTTTCACCATTTTGAACAATTGCTCTTTCAGGGATAACAACTCCTTTTTTAGGCTCTGCAGATGTAATAAACATCTTAACATATGCACCTGGTTTTAATAAACCTTTCTCATTTTTAATATCTGCATATACATTAACACTAGCAGTTGCTCTACTTATTTCATTACTTGCAAAAACTGTTTCTAGCTTTTCACTCAATATTTCACCACTAGCAAGCTCAATATTTACCACAAAATCATTTAAATCACGTTCTCCACGAGCTTTCATAGATAAATATTCTTTATCTGTTAAAGAAAAAGCAATACGAATAGGATTTGTTTGAACAACTCTAGCTAAAATTTCAGAAGATGCATTAACATAATTACCGACTGTAACCTTTGCTTTTCCAATATATCCATCAATATAAGCTTTAACTTCTGTATTATCCAAATCATTCTTTGCTAATTTAAGATTAGCTTCTGCTTGAGCCACAGATGCTTTTGCCTGCAAATAAGCACTTTCAGCATTATCAAATGTAGCTTGAGACGCAATATTTTTAGCACTTAATTGTTTTTGTCTTTTGAAGTCTCTTTCTGTTTTTGTTAAATTAGCTTTTGCACTTTCAAGTTGAGCTTTGGCTAAATCATATCTTGCTTGATATGTATCTTTATCAATTATAAACAATGCTTCATCTTTTTTAACAAAGCTACCTTCTTTAAAATTAACCTTATCCAAACTACCACTAACCTTAGAAACAACATCAACACTATTTATTGCTTCAACCAAAGCAACATATGTTTTAGGATTATTTATAACTTCTTCAGATACATCTACTGCATTAACATTAATTGCAGGCATTCCATTTTTCATATCTTTCTTATTATAAAATTGGCAACCCGCTACAACTGCTATTAACACAACAGCAGACAATATTAAAATCTTTTTAGAAACAATAGTACTAAAATCTCTTAAATTTTTCATCATAAAACCTTTCTATTTTTTCAACCCTTCAAATAAAAAACCTAAACCTATTCGTACTTTCTTTTCAATTTCCCCTCTTGTAATTTTATTCAAAGATGAAAATACGATTCCCATATAAGTAGAGCGAACAATATCTGAAACCATAGATAAATCAAGGTCTTTTTTTAGTTCGCCACGTTCCTGACATTTTACCAAAACTTGATTAATTTTTTCTAAATGCCAATCAGTCTGTGTAGCTAAATTCTTCTGTACACGATTTACAACAGCTTCAGACCATTCCATTTGACAAATCACAAATCTATTAAATTTAGAAAAACGCAAATCATCACGCAAAACATTTGCCCATAAAGTAAAATAATCTAATAAATCATCTAAAGTATCCCCATTTGGAATATTTTCAGCCAATTCTTTTCTTTTTCTCTCCATGTATTCAACAATCAAAGCCGAAACCAAGTCTGCTTTGTTTCTAAAATACCAATAAACAGCCCCCTTAGTAAAACCAGCTCGAGCTGCTATTTCATCAAAAGTCGCTTTTGCATATCCTTTTTCAGAAAACACATCTAAAGCAGATTCTATAACAGCTTGTCTTGTTTTTTCAGCATCTTCTTTACATTTTCTAGCCATAAAACCCTCTTTATTTAAAATACATACTAAAACGTATAATAAGCAAAATCATTTAAAAAGTCAATATTCATTTACTATAAGAAACATTTTTTTTATAAAAATTAGTATGTAAAACTAAAAAACATCTTCAAAATAAATATCAGAAAGTACCGCCGAAAAATTATCATCTTCCAAGCTAGATATATATGCACCAACTTTTACGTCTTCAAAGCTAAACATATAAAACATCTTAAATTTTACAAAATTTACCCCATCAACAGAGTAAAAGACCTCATATTCATCCCCTACTTTAACAATTTTAAACCAAATTTCCCCATTATATGAGCTAATATCTGTTTTAGACCAATCAGAATGCCCCCCACTTGTCAAAGATGATGTTACAATAAAACCACTAACAGTCTCTTTCTCAATAGATGCTTTAAACCAATTTCTCTCATCCATTCTAAGCATAACACCACACTGAGAAAATTTAGATAAATCACCAATTTTCCACTTTAACACAAGTTGAAAATCTTCTTTTTTTCTGCAAAAGAAAAAATGACCATTATCTTTTTTAAACCCACGTTGAATACTCTGCCAAAAATCTGTACCGTCTTTTGCATAAACAACCATATCATTTGCTTCAAAACGTACATTTTCAGGCTCATTATACCATTCAAAATTTTCTAAAACTTCAAAGTTCATCAATACGTCCTTAAAATATTCTCATTACTCTTCTCTAAAACAGCTTCCAACTCTTTATCTTTATTTTTAGGAGCCATAATAACAAGATTAATTATTTCATCACCTATTCCTGTTTTAGTTTTAATACCTTTACCTTTAAGTCTAAGTTTTTCCCCACTTGAAGAATACGCAGGTATACTAACATTTACTTTCCCATTAATGGTTGGTACAACAACTTTAGCGCCAAGCACAGCTTCTTTCATAGATATTGGCAAATCAATTAAAACATTCATACCATCTCTTTTAAAATAAGGGTGAGATTTAACATTAATACTAATAAGCGCATCACCATTAGCGCCATTATTATACCCTTTACCACCTTGTCCTTTTAATCTAAGAACCTGTCCAGATGTTGTTCCCGCAGGAATTTTTACATTTATTTGTTTACCATTTAATACAATGCTTTTTTCCGCGCCAATTGCAACATCTAAAAAATCTACATCTAATTGATAAGAAACATCTTGCCCTTTTTGAGCTCTCCTCGAATACCCTCCAGCATTAAATCCACCGAAAATATCTTCACCAAATATCGAAGAAAAGTCAAATCCTTGAGGATTAAAGCCTCCGCCACCATAAGACTGATACTGACCACCAAAACCACCTGCGCCAAAACCTGTAGGTTTGCCATCAGCATCTATTTCGTTGTTATCATACTTTTGTTTTTTATCTTTATCACCCAAAATATCATACGCTGCAGAAATTTCCTTAAACTTCTCTGCAGCTTCCTTATTATCTTTATTTAAGTCAGGGTGATATTTTCTTGCAAGCTTACGATACTGAGATTTTATCTCAGTTTGACTAGCAGATTTACTAACACCTAAAATATCATATAAATTTTTCACCATCTTTATTCCCTTATTTTTTATACAATATAGGGAATTAAATTTTAGATTGCAAGACTAACACAATCAAAAGTTGCTCTCATAAATCCATTATGATAAAGGCTAACCTCTCTTAAATATGGAGAACCGCCAAAAGCAACATCTGCACAATACATTGAAGCCAATGGAGAGATTTCATCTACACGTACATTTTTGTATTGATAAGTAACAAAATCATTACCTTCACCAACAACAAAAACATCATTTGCAGTAATCAATCTACCTTCTTCCGCAATACTATATTCTGCATTGTCATTGTTTTGAACGCTCTCTACATAATACTGTTCATTTGAGTTATCGCTAAATTCAACCATTTCTGCATCATCAACAAAAACATATTCTGTTGTGCATGCATTCAACATTAAAAACATTGCGAATACTAAAAAACGATACATAACAACCCCCACTACTTTAATTCATTATATATTTCTCTACCAGCTCTTTCCAAAATACGCATAACTCTTTGGTTTCTTGCCTCATTTGGTTTTGAGTTGTCTAATTTACCTACCATTTTTGCTAAACTTTTTCTAAATTTTTCATGTTCTCTAAGTCTATCAAGATCAGACACAATATCTTGGTCATTCATCTTGTGATCGCATACAACCTTAAGAGTTGCAATATATTTAGCTTTATTAAGCGCCGCCATTTGAGCGTTTGCAAAACCAAAAGGCATAAAAGCAATCATCAAACTTAAACACAAAATCTTTTTCATTTTTAACACTCTATAAAAACAAATTTATACTTGCATATATTAGTCCTTATCATATATAACTTAATAAAATACTAAAAAACCCACTCATTATTGATAAAAAGTTTAATCACATGAAGAAAACTATTTGGATATTACTAGACAATCGTATTGGAAGCCGTCATCAAGCCGAAGGTATCGCACATTACTTAGATAAATCAAAATTCAATATCATAGAAAAACAAATTGAATATACAAAATGGGCAGCTCTACCCAATTTTATTCGTCAAAAAACCTTGCTTGGAACAACAGATGCCACAAAACAAAGCATCACTGCTCCATATCCTGATATAGTTCTATCTTCAACCAGAAGAACAGCTCCAATTGCAAGGTTTATCAAAAAGCACAATCCAAAAACCAAATTAGTGCAACTAATCCATATTGGTAAAACAGGCTTAAAAGAGTTTGATATGGTTTTTGTACCAGAGCACGATATGTACAAAACCAAATCCCCAAATATACATTACACAATCGGCGCTCCACACTTTATTACTGATGAAAAACTAGAGCAAGCTAAAAAAACTTGGCAAGAAACTTTCTCAAACTTGCCTCACCCAATAACCGCTTTAATCATAGGTGGTTCAATAAAAAAACACCAATTCTCTCTTGAAAATGCTCTTAACTTAGCAGAGGCTGTAAAAAAATTAAAACAAACAGAAGGCGGTTCTCTTCTAATCACCACTTCAAGAAGAACAGGACTTGAAGCAGAAAAAATCATAATGCAAAACCTAGAAAATATACCAAACTTCAGCTACCTATGGGGTGCAACAGGTGATAATCCTTATTTAGGTTTTCTAGCTTGTGCAGACAATTTAGTTGTTACAGGAGATTCCGTTTCTATGTGTTGTGAAGCAACCGCAACTAAAAAGCCACTTAGAATATTTACTGGTTCAAATTGGCTCACAAAAAAGCATTTACGCTTTGTTCAATCCCTATATGATAAAGGATATGCAACCGAGCTAACCAATAATATAGAAAAAACTATCACAACACCACCAACTCCGCTAAACACAGCAGAAGAAATAGCAAATAAAATTTCAACATTATAATAAAGATAGTTAGTTTTTTATATTACTTAAAACAGCCTCTTTAATATCCAAAATAGAGGCTTGTTTTTTTAGCCCATCTAAAACATCTCTAAATATATTAAAACATCTATCAATATTAAAATCTTTTCTTTTACTCATTTCAAAAGAAAAATCTTGCAATTTTTTATATGCATTTTCATCACTTTTCCATTCACTAAAAACAACCCTTTTTTTATCCATATCATCACACTCATTATTATATTTAGAAAACCCGTAAAACTTATTAAACTCGTCACTAATATTTTCATTATCAAAAGTTGTTTTTTTATCTTCATTAGAAAAAATTGCCTCGCATCTTTTTGCATCACCCAATAAATCATAGCAAATTTTCAAAACGTCCTCATATATACTAAAATATTTCGCATCCAAAAGAGCCCTTCTTAAGCACTCACCTTGTATATCATCATAAAGTTTTTTAAGTTCCCAAAAACAAACACTAGCCATATATTTCACCTTTCATTACTTTTATACTCTTATTTATATAAATTACAACCTTTTTATTGTTTTTATGTAAAACACACCTTTAAAATAGTAAAACATACAAGTTTTACACAAAAAAAAGCCAATAAATTCAACAACAAGCTCAAAAGAAACAAAATAAAAACAAATACAAGTTGCATTTTAAAACAAATTCACCATAATATAGAAAAAAGGAGCGCATAATGAAGCATTCAACAAGCAGAGTTATAGATATAAAATCACGCAGAACCAGCATGAAGCTTACTCCATACGAGTGGAAAGCGCTTGATACTATATGTGAACGCGAAAAATTAAACCGCAAAAACCTTTTTGATTTAATTGACACCAACAAAAACCCTAAACTTGGATTTACCTCATCAATACGCTTATTTACAATCATATATTATAAAAACTCCGTAATGTATGCATCACAAACATCAAATAATAATGAATTCAAAAGTCCAATACATGATGCAATAAATCAAATCACTAAATAAAAAGGATAAAAAATTGGTAACCTTAATAAGCAAAATAATAGTTATTGAAAAGAAAAAAACTTGTTTACGTCTAGCAGAAGATGAATGGGAAGCAATAGATATAATTTGCAAAAAAGAAAACATTAAAAGAAATAATCTAATTGAACTAATAAACAAAACTAAAAGCCAGCAAATAACTTTAACAAGTTCAATAAGAGTTTTCTCAATCATTTATTTTTATAATGAACTAATTCACCCCAAAATAAGCGACAACAACAGCATCCCTCCTCCCTCAATATCAGAGGCCATCTATGGAATAATATAAAAGTTTCATTCTCCAAAAGCGTCGTTTTTTCGACGCTTTACTCTTCTTATTATCTAAAGTAAAAAATTAATTTTAATTTTTACATAAAAAAAGGATGGGAAATCCCATCCTTTAAATTCAAGAACAAACTTCAACTTTTTTTCTTAGTCCATGCTTTGTTGTTTCCCAGCGTCTTACTTTTTCACCGCCTTCGCTTAAAATAACTTCATGTATATAGCCACTATTTAAAAAACTATTATACAATTCATCGCTATACTCTTTAACGAATTCATCATACACACCGGCTCTTCTCTCGGCCACGTATATAAGAGCATTCCTTTTTTTCTTGATACTAAGAGGACTTTTTTCCTCCTTAATATTATTAGCCCAGGCATCACACACAGCAAAAGCGAGCAAAAGAACAAGACTAAGAGCCGCAGCCCACGTTACACAAGCAAATATACCATAAAACATACAGCATAAAGCAAGAACACACGCAACAGATGCAAAACTACGCAAAAATTTTTCTTTATTCATAAACAAAAAAATTTAAAAATAATACTATAAACACGAAAGTACTATCATACTTAAATAAAATTATCAAGTTTAAATTAAATCCCAATATCACCTTGTTTTATCAAGATTAATTATATTATAATCACCAAAAGCTTTACTAAACCCATCTGTAGTTTTCTCAAATATTGTTTTAAACAAAGTGCTTACATCAACTTTTTTACCATAAGAAATATTATAACGCCTCAAAGTATTAGACATTTTTTCACCAAGTACATCAGATAAACTATGCCCGAACACTGTTCCAAACTTTGATTTTTGCAAAAAACTATCCAAAACACTAATATGAACCGTAGTCATTCCAAGACTTTTAGCCACATTAAGATTTTTTTTGCTATCATCTAATAAAACCGATTTTTCTATATCAACTTTGTGTTTATCAGAAAAACTTTTCCAACTTTCTTTATCTTTTTTTAGCTTATATTCATTATCTTCAATACCACTAAACCACACCTTTTTCCCATAAAACTCAACAATCTTATCTTATCGCTACCTTCAGCTCGCATTCTTCTTAATTCTGCTTTTATTTCAGAAGATGGCTTATTTTCAATCACTCTCATCCACACAGCTCTCGCTACATCATCCAAACCATCACTTCTAATACAAATATTCCCCATTTTGCTCAATCTTTCCAACATTTTTTTCATTGATGGATCGTACGAAATATTATCATAATTAAGAGTATTCATTAAATCATAACAAAATTTATCATATTTTGCATCATCACCACAATATTCTTTTGCAAATGCAAACAACCCATTTGCTCCACCATGTTTTTTTAAATTTACTATTTCAGTAAATAATTTTCTCTTACCTTTAACCTTTGATAGCCCTCTTAAACTTCTCATAATAAATTTCATATAAAACTTATGATTAGAATAGCTGTTTAGCACCCCATCAACATCTAAAATAACCATTTCCTTTTTTTTATTTTCCATTTTTGTAGCCTAAAAATTACTTTACCTGCCAAATATTATACTACAAAAAATAAATAAAGTCACCAAAAATTCTATTGACTCATCTAAAATCAAGCCTAAAATACCTCACAATAAATAATTATTTTGTTAAACTTAAATCTACTTATTATGCTTGAAGATTATAAATCAATTATTGTCCTTTTATCATTTTTCGGTATGTTGTTGTGCCTGTCATTCCTCATCTACTATAAACTTTGGGAAAAAAAGCATCCAAACGCTTATACCAACAAAGGCTCACTTGAAGAAAAAAGACAAGCACATAAAATTGTAATGTTTTTCATGGGAAGCATTATGCTCTATGTCGTTGGCATGCTGTTTACTCTTTCATTCCTTGCAGAAGAAAAAGTATCACTAGGCATTACAATAGTATGCTCTATGTTTGCTCTATTTGCATTATCAGTGATTATACCGCTATTCAAAAAATAACTAAAAAAAAGACCTTAAGTTTTTAACTTGAGGTCTTTTTATTTTACTAAAACAATTATTCCATTGTTGTATTTTTATTAAGCCAATCTTTCAACTCTTCAAAACTACTAACCTCTGGAATCCACTTCAATTCTTCAGGCAAATCTGTTGTAAATTCACAACGATATCTAATAGGATTAGCCCCCGCATTAATAGTTGCATATTGATTATAAATTCTATCATCAACCAAAATTGTTTCTTCTGCCTTAAGACCATACTCCTCAAAACAGCTTTTCAACATATCTTCTTTTGCTGTATCATGCATAAATTTTCCATGTTGCACGCACTTAATTGTCAAAAAGTCTGTAACAGGAGCAAGTAATGTATTCAAAAACTTAGTTTTTGTTTCTACATCAAATGTAGCAGACATTGTAAATTGACGATATCCTTTTTCATGAAATTCTTTTAATGTTTCAATAACATTAGGATACAAAGGTCTATTTGTAAAAAATTCTAAAGAGTGACAAAAATCATAATCCATCTCAGTACCAAGAGTTGGATGTGTTTTAAGTTCTAAAGCCCCATATTTAGGGACAATTGGCAAAACTTCTGGTAATTGTTCCCAAGTAATATTACCAAACATAGGAGCATACTTAGGATGCTTAGTTAAAAAATTATAATAAGCATAATTCAAATTAGCTAAAACACCATCAACATCCCAAAATATATTTTTGATAATCATAATCACCACCTCTATAAAATCTATTTTACAACAGATAACAACATTGGTCGGGACGAGAGGATTCGAACCTCCGACTTCATGCACCCCATGCATGCGCTCTACCAGGCTGAACTACGTCCCGAATATTATCACCCTACACAACTAATCTCTTAAAATCAAGCAAATTTTATTAGGATTTTTTTTTATAAAAGCATATTGAAAATAAAATAAATCAATTTATGATGCCCTAAAGAAAATATATTATTATAACCTAAATATTATAAATTATGAACCAAGAATTATTCTCTAAAGCTTGCCAACAATTCCAAAAAGAATATGGCAAAACCCCAACAGAGGCCAACATGCAATCAATTGCAGTTTGGAACGATTTTTATGTTTATGCAAAAACAGAAGAAGCCTTAAACGCTTTTCTCAAAAAGCAACAAACACTCCAAAGGTTTCCTATCATTTTTGTCATCTTGTTTGTTTTCATTGTTATAGAAGGAACACTTTGCTTATATGAGATACTCAACAACTCATATGCAACCTCAAGCCTTAGCATATTAATACACATCTCGATTGTTGTATCGTTCGTGTATTTCGGGATAAACGTCTATAACCTTAGCAAGCTAAACAAAGCCATCAAAAATCAAGTAACATTGCTAAAAATCAATAATTAAAGCCCCTTTTTTAGGGGCTTTTTTTATTAAAACAACACCAAAAATTTATATTGAAAAAATTAGTTTCCATTGCTATAATCCGCTCATAAAACTAATTATTATTTGCACAAAAAAAACTATTATGAAACCTCACCAATTATTAAAACTCGCCAAAGCTGAATTTGAAAAAGAGTTCGGCAAAACTCACGAAGAGTACGGATATCCCGCAGTTTTACCATGGAAACAAAAAATTCTCTTTGCTCCAACACAAAGAGAAATATCCGCCTACATCAAAAGCAAAAGGGTTATCAACACAATACTCTGCTCTCTAATTTTTGTATGCATCATCTCTCTTATTTTGTACTTTACCTATAAAGAGTTTGGTGCACACAACATTATCGTATCAGTCATTTTGGCATTTGTATTTTCTGTATTTATCATTTTATGCGCCTGTTTTTACACTCACGCTTTCAGGGTTTTTAAACAACACGAAAGAATATGTAAAGACAAAGTCATAATCTACAAAAAAGACTAAACATAAAAAAACCTACCTTTCATGGTAGGTTTTTTTATTTAATTACTTATTGCATATTTAAACAAAATCATATACGCTACCTGAACATTTAAATTATTATCTTATGCTAAAAAATTACACCCTATGTCATCACAATTATTAGAAAAAGCAACAAAAACTTTTGTTGCTGACAAGAAAAAACACCCTCATGAGGCTGGTTTTAACGAGTTTTGTAAAATCAACGAAGGGCTTGCGATATTCGCAAAATCGTCTGTAGAAGCACAAGCATTTAAAGAACACCAAAAAGTTCTAAGCCTACTTCTAAAAATTATTCCTATCGGAGCTATATTCTTTGTTATCTTGTTCGTTGTTTGGATTTTAATAATATTCTCACTATCACGTGAATATTTTTTTGGATACTCCATTCTAATGACGATACTTTTCGCTCTTTCATTTGTTGTAACTCAATACTTACTAAACAAATGCAAAAAACTAGAAAAGATATTTCAAGACAAAGTATACCTCTATGCCATCGACTAAAAAAATAACCGTAAATCTATCTGATTTACGGTTATTTTACATATAAAAAAGGTCGCCAAGCGACCTTATAAATCTCATACTATAAAGCAAATTTATATTATGCAGAAACTTTACCTGCAACAACTTTTTTAATTTTCTTTGCTTCTTCAGACAACTTACTATCAGGAGTAGCCATCAAATAAGCATCCAAACCACCCTTATGTTCAATAGAACGAAGAGTCTTTGTGCAGATTCTCAATTTGTAAACTTTACCCAAAGCTTCACTCAAAAGAGAAACTACTTGAAGATTAGGCAAAAAGCGACGGCGAGTTCTATTGTTAGCGTGACTAACATTGTTACCGCTCATAACACCAGTGCCTGAAATTTCACATTTCTTAGCCATTTTTTTATCCTTTACTCAAAAAACTTTTGCTCATACATACAAACATAATCCTAATAAGTCAAGCAAAATCTTCTAAAAAACTTTAAAAAAAACTAGATTTATTACGATTTTCGTAATATAAGACAGATTTTAGAAGAACAAAAGTGTACCCGTAGCTCAACTGGATAGAGTGTTGGCCTCCGACGCCAAAGGTTGCGAGTTCGAACCTCGCCGGGTGCACCACCTA